>NZ_JADZGI010000001.1:2222598-2540112 GCF_015865035.1 Novosphingobium aureum
CGACGAGATCGTCTCGGCGGCCAACGTCTCCTTCGGCCTGTTCCCCGGCCTCACCAGCGGCGCTGCCGAAGCGCTCGCGCACCATGGCAGCGACGAGCTCAAGGCCAAGTGGCTGCCCGGGCTCGTCACCGGCACCGATTGCGGCGCGATGGCGCTGACCGAGGCTTCGGCAGGTACCGACCTCGGGCTCCTGCGCGCCCGTGCAGAGCCGGTCGGCGATGGCAGCTACAAGGTCACCGGGACCAAGATCTTCATCTCCTCGGGCGATCAGGACTTCGGCAACAACGTCGTCCACCTCGTGCTTGCCCGCCTGCCCGACGCACCGGCGGGCGTGAAGGGCATCTCGATGTTCCTCGTCCCCAAGTTCCTCAAGAACGAAGACGGCTCGATGGGCGCGCGCAACACGATGTCGGTCGGCGCGCTCGAGCACAAGATGGGCATCCACGCGCAGCCCACCTGCGTGATGAACTACGACGAGGCCATCGGCTGGCTGGTGGGCGAACCTGGTCGCGGGCTCAACGCCATGTTCACGATGATGAACAAGGAGCGCCTCTTCGTCGGCATCCAGGGCCTCGGTCTTGCCGAGGCAGCGGTGCAGAAGGCAGCCGACTATGCCCGCGAGCGCCTGCAGGGCCGCTCAGCGGACGGCAGCCGCGCACCGGTCGCGATCATCGAACATGCCGACGTGCGCAAGATGCTGCTCACGGGCCGCGGCTTCACCGAGGCGGCGCGCGCACTGGCGACCTGGACCGCGATGCAGATGGACGTGGCCTCGCGCCACCCCGACGCGGCCGTGCGCGCCGAGGCCGATGCCATGGTCGCGCTGCTGACCCCGGTCATCAAGGCCGCCTTCACCGACATGGGCTTCGAGACCACGGTCATCGCGCAGCAGGTCTTCGGCGGTCACGGCTACATCCATGAATGGGGCATGGAACAGTTCGTGCGCGATGCCCGCATCACCCAGATTTACGAAGGCACCAACGGCGTTCAGGCGATGGACCTCGTCGGGCGCAAGCTCGCGCTCGACGGCGGCGCTGCCTTCGAACGCTACGTTGCCGGGATCGAGGCCGACATCGCCGCTCTGGCCGGCAACCAGCTGCTCGAAAGCCATGGCGAGGCGCTTGCCGATGCCATCGCGGCGCTGCGCCGGATCGTCGCGATGCTGGTCGAGAACAAGGGCGACGTCAGCGCGCTCGGCGCTGCGGCGACCGATACCTTGCGCCTCTTCGCGCTGGTCTCGCTGGGCTGGATGTGGCTGCGGATGATGCGCGCCGCACAAGGGCTCGACACGCCGCTCGCACAGCGCAAGCAGCAGGTCGGCGCGTTCTTCTTCGCGCGCATGCTACCCCAGGCGCTCGCGCTGGCAGCGCAGGTCGAGGCTGGCCCGGCCACGATCATGGCGATGGACGCCGAGCTGTTCTGAGGGCTAGAGGGGGCACCACGTACAAGATCTGCACACCCGTGCCCCCAAACGTCAGCCCGAGGCCCAGATGAACGAACACGATCCCGCCGCCCGCCACCACCACGCGCAGGTCGACCGCCTGCTCGCGATCATGGCGCGGCTGCGCGATCCGGTCAGTGGCTGCGAATGGGACCGCGAGCAGGATTTCGCCTCGATCGCGCCCTATACGATCGAGGAGGCCTACGAGGTCGCCGATGCGATCGCTCGTGAGGACTTGCCTGCCTTGCGCGAGGAACTGGGCGACCTCCTGCTGCAGGTGGTGTTCCATGCCCGCATGGCCGAGGAGCGCGGTGCATTCGACTTCGCCGCTGTCGCCGATGCGATCTCGACCAAGCTCGAGGCGCGCCATCCGCACATCTTCGGAGATGCCAGCGAGGCGATGGGCCAGACCGAGCGCTGGGAGAAGCTGAAGGCACAGGAGCGCGCCGCCAAGGGCGAGACGAGCGCGGTAGACGGCGTCGCGGTCGCCCTGCCCGCACTGATGCGCGCGGAGAAGCTGCAAAAGCGTGCAGCCCGTGTCGGCTTCGACTGGCCCGATCCCTCGGGAGCCGCCGCCAAGGTCGTCGAGGAACTCGACGAACTGGCCGAAGCCGGTGAAGCGGACAAGCTCGAGGAAGCGGGCGACCTGCTCTTCGCCGCGGTCAATGCGGTGCGCCTCAACGGCATCGCGCCCGAGGACGCGCTGCGCGCCGCCAACGCCAAGTTCGAACGCCGCTTTCGCGCGATGGAGACCCTCGCTGCCGGGGAAGGACGCGAGTTCGCAGCGCTCTCCCTCGACGACCAGGAAGCCTACTGGCAGGCAGTCAAGGCCTCAGAGCGCGCGAAAACGGCCTAGTTCGCGCTCGCTGAGGCGTACCGAGATGCGCATCAGCGGCCCCTGCTCGCCCTCACCCGCGGGCTCTTCGGAAAGTACCTCGCCGCGCGCGTGAAGGTAGGCGATGCGCTGGCCATCGGCAGCGGGCAGAACGAACTCGTAAGTTTTGGCTCCGGCATTGAGCTGGTGCCCGACGACTTCGAGCAGGTTCTCGCAGCCCTCGCCGGTCAGTGCCGAAACCGGAACGATAGTCTCGCCATCGCGGTGCGCCATCGTCTCGCGCAGGAGTTCGTCCTGCTCCGCCTCGAGCAAATCCCACTTGTTCCAGACCTCGATGATCGGGATCGGCTCTTCGGGATCGGCCTCGGGGTCAAGCTCGGCCTCGCCATCGGGAATGACGCCGAGATCGCTCAGGACGCCGAGCACCTGTCGCTTCTGCGATTCGGTATCAGGGTTGGCGATGTCGCGCACGTGCAGGATCACGTCGGCTGCGGTCACCTCTTCGAGCGTGGCGCGAAACGCCGCGACGAGCTGGGTCGGCAGGTCCGAGATGAAGCCCACGGTGTCGGACAGGATCGCCTTCTCGACGCCGGGAAGACGGATCGCGCGCATCGTCGGGTCGAGCGTCGCGAAGAGCAGGTCCTGCGCGAAGACACCCGCACCGGTCAGGCGATTGAACAGCGTCGACTTGCCGGCATTGGTATAGCCGACCAGAGCGACCACCGGCCAAGGCGCCTTCTCGCGCCGGTCGCGATGCAACCCGCGCGTGCGGCGCACCTGCTCGAGCTCGCGGCGGATGCGACCCATGCGGTCGCGGATCATGCGCCGGTCGGCCTCGATCTGCGTCTCGCCCGGACCACCGAGGAAGCCGAAGCCGCCACGCTGGCGTTCGAGGTGAGTCCAGCTGCGCACGAGGCGGCCAGCCTGATAGTCGAGGTGCGCCAGTTCGACCTGCAGGCGGCCCTCGGCGGTCGCCGCGCGCTCGCCGAAGATCTCGAGGATCAGCCCGGTGCGGTCGATGACCTTGCGCTTGAGCTTTTCCTCGAGGTTGCGCTGCTGGATCGCCGAGAGCGAGCCGTCGACGACGATCAGCTCGGCCTCGTGCAGTTCGCAGGCGGTCGAAATGTTGAGGATCTGGCCTTCGCCGAAGAGCGTGCCCGGACGCGGTTCGCGGATCGGAATGACCTGGGCTTCGGCTATGACCAGCCCGATGGCGAGGGCAAGACCCTTGGCCTCTTCGAGGCGCGCTTCAGGGTCGAGCTCGGCGCTGCCCCGGGCGCTTGCGCGCATGTGCGGATAGACGACGAGGGCACGCGCACCGCGCGTGACCTCGCCCTGAAGATCATCGTTCAATGGGTTTCAGCTTCGCTTGCTCAGTCGTCGGCTTCTTCATGCGCCTGAAGATCGACCGGGGTCACCGGCTGAATCGTCGAGACGGCATGCTTGTACGCCAGCTGGACGTAGCCTTCGCGCTCGAGCAGCATGCAGAACAGGTCGTAGGCGGCGACGCGGCCCTGCAGCATGACGCCGTTGATCAGGAACATCGTGACCTGCACGCCGGCGCTGCGGATGCTGGAGAGGAAGACGTCCTGCAGGACGCGGGTCTTCTTGTTGCTCTCGCCGGTCGAGAACTGGCGCGCATCGACCGGGGTCGAGGGCATGATCGTCGAGATGGCGTGCTTGTAGACCAGCTGCGACTGGCCGTCGCGGCGCAGCAGGATCGAGAAGTTGTCGAACCAGGTGACAATGCCCTGCAGCTTGACGCCCTTGACGAGGAACATCGTCACCGGGGTCTTGTTCTTGCGCAGAAGATTGAGGAACTGGTCCTGCAGGTTCTGGCCCTTGCCTGCCGAAGCCGCGGGTGCGGGAGCCGGAGCGGCTGCCGGTGCGGCCGGCTTGGCCTCTGCTTCGCCCGCGGGTTCAGCGCTCTTGGGTCGTGCCGAAAGCGTTCGACCTGCCATGATATTCTCCTTCTTTTTGGCGGCCGCCAATGCGGTCCGCGATCTGGCGCGATCCCTCAGGGATTCATGCCGTAACCGAATCGAAAATTAACCGTTTGTTGCAGTGCAGTAAATCCGAAACTTGTGTCAACGCGATTACGCCGTGCCCTCGCCGGTCTCCTCGCCCTCGCGCCCGCCGGACATTCCCAGCAGTTTCAGCTTCCTGTGCAGAGCCGAACGTTCCATGCCGATGAACGAGGCGGTCTTCGAGATATTCCCCGAGAACCGCCGGATCTGCACGCGCAGGTATTCGCGCTCGAAACTTTCGCGCGCCTCGCGCAAGGGCGCGCTCATCAGCACCGTCGCACCCGAGTCGTTGCCGCCGCGCGCGCTGAAGATCTCGGGCGGAAGCATGTCTGCCTCGATCCGCCCCAGCTTCTCGCGCGGGGCCATGATCACGGTGCGCTCGACCACATTGCGCAGCTGGCGCACGTTGCCCGGCCATTCGTAGGCCTGCAGCGCAGTCATCGCTTCGGGCGAGACCTGCGGCGGGGGCACGCCCTGCTCGTTGGCGTAGCGCGCGAAGAAATGATCGACGAGCGCGGGGATGTCGTCACGCCGCTCGCGCAGAGCCGGGATCGTGAGCGGCACCACGTTGAGGCGGTAGAACAGGTCCTCACGGAAGCGGCGCTCGGCAATCTCCTTCTCGAGATCGCGCGAGGTGGACGAGACCACGCGCACGTCGACGCGAATCTGGCGCGTGCCGCCCACGCGCACGAAGGCCTGGTCGGTCAGCACGCGCAGGATGCGTGCCTGCGTCGAGAGCGGCATGTCCGAGACCTCGTCGAGGTAGAGCGTGCCACCATCGGCGGTCTCGAGCAGGCCGGGGCGTACCAGCGCGCCTTCGGCTTCCTCGCCGAACAGTTCCTGCTCGAAGCGCTCGGGCGTGATGCGTGCCGAATTGACGCTGACGAAGGCATTGCCCGCCCGCGGACTCCAGGCGTGAAGCAGGCGTGCGGCGACTTCCTTGCCCGAACCCGCCGCGCCCGAAATGAGCAGGCGGCTGCCGGTATTGGCGATGCGCTTCAAGGTCGCGCGGACCTGGTTGATCGGCGCGCTCGAGCCGGTGAATTCCTCGCCGGTCGAGAAATCCTGGCGAAGCTGCTGGTTTTCGCGGCGCAGGCGATCGGTCTCGGTCGCCTTGCCGACGAGGTGGAGCAGCTTCTCGGCCTCGAAGGGCTTCTCGATGAAGTCGACCGCCCCGCGCCCGATGGCGGCGACGGCGGTGTCGATGTTGCCGTGACCGGAGAAGATGATCACCGGCAGTTCGGGCTCGCGCGCCTTGATCGCATCGAGCACCTCGAGCCCGTCCATCGGACTGCCGTGGAGCCACACGTCGAGCAGGACCAGCGACGGACGGCGGGTGTCGATCTCGGCCAGCGCGGAAGTGCTGTCGCCGGCAGTCCGGCATTCATAGCCTTCGTCGCTCAATACGCCAGCGACCAGTTCGCGGATATCGCGTTCATCATCGACGATCAGGATTTCGAGTGCCATGGCTGGGATCTTCTTCTTACTCTGGGTCAGTTTGCTGCGTATCGTGACGCGCTCGCGTGGGGCGGCCCGAAAGGCTCATGTCGGACCGCGCGGATGGAGTGGTCTCATTCGGCGGCCTCCGACTTGCGCGCGCTTTCGAGCGGATCGGTGGCGAAGCGCATGGTGACGCTGGTGCCGCCACCCTCGGCAGGCAGAAACACCATGTCGCCGCCATGTTCCTCGACGATCTTGTTGACGATGGCGAGACCGAGCCCGGTGCCCTTCTCGCGCGTGGTGACATAAGGCTCGATGATGCGCTCGCGATCCTGCGAGAGGCCTATCCCATTGTCAGTGATGCGCACGAAGACCGAGCCCTCGCGGCTTGAGACCTGCACCTCGATCCGGCCTTCGTAGCCCTCGCCCGCGTCCTTTTCCCTCGCCTCGATCGCCTCGACCGCGTTCTTGAGCACATTGGTCACGGCTTGTCCGAACTGGTGGCGGTCGCAATCGATCATGCCGACCTCGGCCTCGGTGGAGAACCGGAACCCGATCTCGGGCCGGGCCACTTCCTGGAGGAACAGCGCCTGACGGGTGAGCGCGACCGGGTCCTCGGCGCGGAAGACCGGCTTGGGCAGACGCGCGAAGGACGAGAACTCGTCGACCATACGGCGAAGGTCCCCGACCTGGCGGATGATCGTGGCGGTAAGGTCCTCGAACAGTTCGGGATTGTCGACGATCTGCTTGCGATAGCGGCGGCTCAGCCGCTCGGTCGCGAGCTGGATCGGGGTGAGCGGGTTCTTGATCTCGTGCGCGATGCGCCGCGCCACGTCGGACCAGGCCGCAGTGCGCTGGTCGAGCAGCTGGCGGGTGATGTCCTCGAAGGTGATCACGTGGCCGGTGGCATCGCGGCTGGTCTTGACCGCCAGCGTGAGCAGCTCGCCGCCCCGGCTGTACTGCACCAGACCCGAGGCCGTGCCCTGCTCGATCATTGCGGCAATCGCCGGGGCGAGTTCTGCCAGGGGCATGCCCTCGGGTGCCTCGGCGCGATTGGTCAGCTTCAGCGCGGTCGAGTTCATCAGCAGGATGCGCCCCTGCTCGTCGAGCGAGATGATCCCCGAGGTGACCGATTCCAGCACCGCCTCGATGAACAGGCGCCGCTCGTGCAACTGCCGGTTGGCTCCGAGCAGGGCCTGAGTCTGCTTGTCGATCTGCGCGGTCATGCGGTTGAAGGCGCGGTTGAGCAGACCGATCTCGTCGGCCCCGGTGCGCCCTTCAAGCTGCAGCGCATAATTGCCCGCCCCGACCCGGCGTGCGGCCTCGACCAGTTCGTAGAGCGGCTGGACCTGCCTGTCTGCGAAGCGCAGCGCGAACCAGACCGAAAAGCCGACGAGCACCAGCGAGGCGACGAACAGGGCGATGTTGAAGCGCAACTGCAACACCCGCGCCCGGCTCGTCAGGACCTCGTAGGCGCGCACGATGTTTTCGGCACGTTCGCCCTGGCTGAGCGAGAGCAGGTCGGAACTTCGCGCGACCAGCAAGTAGACCCCCGAGCGGCGCATGATCGGCGCTGCCGCTACGATCCGGTTGTCGCGCGAATAGGCGACATAGGGATCGCCCTGATCGAGCCGCTCGAGCACTTCGGGACCGATGCGGTTGTTCTCGGACTTGCCATCGGGATCGACGATGATCGGCGTGCGCTGGTCGCCCTCGTCGTCGATCTGGATGATCGCGGCAACCGAGAGATTGCGGCGCAAGACCTGGTCGGCGAGAAATGCCTGGAACTGGCGGCTCGCGACCGGATACTGGCCCAGATAATCGCGCGAATCCGTGGCCATGGCGACGGATTCGTAGCCGACGTCGCGCAAGGTCTGCTCGTAATATCCACGCGCCAGCTTGTTGGCATTCTCGAGCAATCCGCGCGAGTTGTCGGAAAACCAGAACTCGACGCCCGACTGGAACAGCCAGGACGCGAAGATCACCACCAGCAGCGTCGGGATCGCGGAGATCAGCGAGAAGATGAACACCAGACGCACGTGCATCCGCCCGGTCCCGCCAATGCTCTCGGCCGCGCGGCGCAAGGCAATGCGGCGGCCGAGCAACACGAGGATCGCCATGGCCGGAACCAGCGTACCGACGAGCAGCGTGGCCGTCAGGTTGGACGGAAGAGGCTGGCCTTCCTCACCGCCGCGATTGACAGCGATCCACGTGATCGCGGTCATCGCGAAAAAGGCGAAGACCGAGAGTGCTTCGATCAAAACGAAGAAATTCGCCCGCCGCGCAGCGATCTGCATCCGCCTCCACCAACGGGGCCAGCCACTCTTGCGGAGGGAACTCTCACTCATAGTTGCACCTATACAACACTACTGTTGCGCCGGAGCAAGAGGAAAATGACAGGCTCTCGCCCGCCGAGCACGGGTCGTCCTAGGGCAATGAACCAAGCTGCAGGATGAACGCGTGCGCCAGCGGTGCGAAACGCTCAGCGCTCGACGAAGCTCTCGGGATCGAGTGCGAGCTCGTTCAGTCGCTTGCGCAAGGTATTGCGATTGATTCCAAGCGCCTGGGCCGCACGTAGCTGGTTGCCACCCTTGCTGCGCAGGATCTCCGTGAACAAGGGCCTTTCCAGCGCCGCGATCGCGGCGGCATAGATGCTGCCGCTCTCGGGCCGTTCGTTCGCGAGCCATGCCAGCACCGCGTCCGAGATGTCGGCACCCGTAACGGTGGGCTGCACCGCAGCGGCGGGCAAGGTGTCCCCTCCACCCAGAACGCCGGCAACGGTCGAGGGGGCCACCGCCCCCGGAGCGATCCCTTGCGCGGCTGCATCGGAGCGCAGCAGCGGCTCCAGCGCATCGGCGTCCACGGTGTCCTCGCGGGCGAGAAGCGCAAGGCGGTAGATGAAATTCTTGAGCTCGCGCACGTTACCGCGCCAGGGCTGCTGGCTGAGCAGGCGGGCGGCACCGGGCGTGAGCTGGCGGCGCGGCAGCCCTTCATTCGCGGCGGACTGCAGGAAGTGGCGTGCCAGCACCTCGACGTCGTCGGCGCGCTCGCGCAATGGTGGCATCACGATCGGCACGACGTTCAGGCGGTAGTAGAGGTCCTCGCGGAAACGGCCGGCGGCGATTTCGGGCTCAAGGTCCTTGTTGGTTGCCGCGACAATACGCACGTCTAGGCGGATTTCCTCCTGCCCGCCGACGCGCCGAACCGCGCCTGACTGGAGCGCGCGCAGCAGGCGGGTCTGCGCCTGCATAGGCATGTCGCCGATCTCGTCGAGGAACAGCGTGCCGCCCGCGGCCTGCTCGAACTTGCCGACATTGCGCGCAACGGCGCCGGTGAAGGCGCCCTTTTCGTGCCCGAAGAGCTCGCTCTCGATCAGTTCGGCCGGGATGGCGGCGGTGTTGACCGCGACGAAGGGGCCGTCCCGGCGGCTGCCGAGCTGGTGGATCGCCTCGGCCACCAGCTCCTTGCCGGTGCCGGATTCGCCGAGAATGAGCACGGTCAGATCATTGCGCAGGACGCGCGTGATCATGCGGAATACCGTCTGCATCGCCGGGCTTCGTCCAACCAGCGGCAGGCCATCGGCGACCAGCGGCTCGTCCTGCGCTTGCGCCGCATTGCCGCCACCATCGCCCGCCGCCTTGCGCACGGTGCGGGCAAGTTCGTCGATGTCGAAGGGCTTGGGAAAGTACTCGAAGGCCCCGGTATCGGTTGCGCGCACCGCCGTATCGAGCGTGTTCTGCGCCGAGAGGATGACTACCGGCATCTCGGGCCAGCGCGCGTGGACTGCACCGATCGTCTCGATGCCGTCGCCATCGGGCAGCATGACATCGGTCACCAGCGCGTCGAAGCGCCGGGTGGCCAGCATGCGGTCGCGCTCGGCGATCGACTGGACGTGGATCACCTGCACCCCCTCGTCGGCCAGCGCGGCATTGATGACGATGGCGATGGAGAGGTCGTCCTCGACCAGCAGGACTTCACTCATGACCGGTTCCTCTTGAGGCTCCACTTGCGGCGCTCCCCGGCGAGCGGCAGATGGACCCGGAAATGGGTGAGCCCGGCCTGCTCGTTGCGTTCATGGGTGATGCGCCCGTTCATGTCGCGCACCAGCTTGCGCACGAGCGGGAGGCCAAGCCCCTGCCCCGACTTCTTGCTGGTGACGAAAGGTTCGAAGATATGCTCGCGCAGCGCGCGCGGCACGCCGGGACCATTATCGGAAATGCGTATCTCGATCGGCAGGCGCACCGGCAGCCCGCTGCCCGTAGCGTGCAGTTGCAACCCGCTGGCAAAACGGGTGCGGATCGCGACACGCGGCTCGGGGTTCTCGCGGCAAGCCTCGATGGCATTGGCGAGCAGGTTGATCAGCACCTGCACCAGCGCGTCGGGACTGCCCAGCACCGGCGGCAGCGAGGGATCGAACTCCTCGACGATACGAACCCCCTTGGGCATCTCGCCGTCGGCGGCGCGGGCGACGTCGATGGCCCGGCGCGCGGCCTCGTGCAGGTTGCACGGCACCACCTCTGGCGCGGTCCGGCGCGAGAGGTCCTGCATGCGCCCGATGAGATCGGCGATGCGGTCGACCTCGGACTTGATCAGCTCGGTGAGCGCGCGGTCCTTTTCCTCGACCTTGCGCGCAAGCAGCTGCGCCGCGCCGCGAATGCCGGCGAGCGGGTTCTTGATCTCGTGCGCCATGATCTCGGGTCCGCGCAGGACGCTTTCGCCGGCGCTGCCCGAATCGTCTCCCAGCGCCTCGGTCGCGGTATTGTCGTGGATCGTGAGCACCTGCCAGCCCGGCGTATCCGCCACCGGGGCGACGTTCATGTCGATGCGCCGCGCACCGAGACGCGGGACGCCCACGATCACCTCGCGCGCCGAGATCGGGGTGTCTGGATCGGACAACCGTTCGAACACTCCGGTATCGGAGACCGCGAAGACCGATGCCAGCTCGCATCCGACAAGACGCCGTTGCGACTGGTCGAAGAACTGCTCGGCAGCCGGGTTCACCGCGGCGATGCGCATGCCCGGCTCGAGCACGATCACCGCCAGCGGCAGGCTGGCCAGGAGCCGGCCAGCATCGGGAACAGTGCCCGCCTCGTGAGGGCCGACCGCTTCGCCCGGGCTCATGCAGCCTGGCTGTGGCGGTAGGGTGCGTAGAACTCGGCCAGAGCGCGCAGCACCTCGTCGGGGTCGTCGATGAAGTTGGCCTTGTTGCGGAACTCGGCCGAGCCGTGGATGCCCTTGACGTACCAGCCCAGGTGCTTGCGTGCCATCTTGACGCCGGTATCGCGCCCATAATGGCTGAGCATGTCCTCGTAGTGCTCGCGGATGATCTCGTACTGCTCACCGAAATCGGGCTCGCGCATCAGGCCATTGCCGCGCCACCACTGCATGACCTTGGCGAGAATCCAAGGCTTGCCGTAGGCGCCGCGCCCGATCATCAGCCCGTCGGCGCCCGACTGCTCGAGCGCGGTGGCGGCATCGTCGATGTCGCAGATGTCGCCATTGACGATGACCGGGATCGAGACCGCGTCCTTGACCCGGCGCACGAACGACCAGTCCGCCGAGCCCTTGTACATCTGGTTGCGGGTGCGACCGTGGACGGTGATCATCTTCGCGCCCAGATCCTCGGCGATGCGCGCGAGTGCGGGAGCGTTGAGGCTGTCGTGACACCAGCCCATGCGCATCTTGACGGTGACCGGCACCTTGACAGCCTTGACCGTCGCCTCGATCAGCCGGGTGGCGAGCGGCACGTCGCGCATGAGCGCGGAGCCGGCATCGCCATTGACGACCTTGCGCACCGGGCAACCCATGTTGATGTCGATGATCGCGGCGCCGCGGTCCTCGACCAGCTTGGCAGCCTCGCCCATCTGCTCGGGTTCGCAGCCTACCAGCTGCATCGAGACCGGGTCCTCGACCTTGTCCCACATCGCCTTCTGGATCGAGACACGGGTCTCGCGGATCGCGGCCGGGCTGGCGATCATCTCGGTCACGTTCAGGCCCGAGCCGAAGCCACGCACCATCTTGCGGAACGGCAGGTCGGACACGCCGGTCATCGGCGCGAGCACGACCGGGCAGTCGATCGTGACGGGGCCGACCTGGATCGGCTTGAGGGACGGCGGAACCGGGATCTGGGTCATGGTATCGATCATGTCTTGTGCAAATGTGCCTAAAAAACAGGCAGCACATAGTGGATTGCCCTCGTCCCGGCAAGCGATTACCGGCTGGAGCGATGTCGCAAGTTCCATCCCGAGATCGCCCCGAGGCGGCGCCCCCGCCGCACAGCGTGGCTGCAATCGTGGTCGCCGCGGGCAAGGGCCTGCGCGCAGGCCAGAGCGTGCCCAAGCAGTTCGCGACCTGGCGCGGCAAGCCGGTACTCCGCCATTCGGTAGAGGCGCTCGCCACCGCGGGCGTTACCCCGATACTGGTGATGATCCCCGAGGGCGGCGAAGATATCGCCCGCGCGGCGCTCGCCGGGATCGCAGGCGTGCGCCTCTTGGTGGGGGGCGAGACCCGGCAGGTCTCGGTCCGCCTCGGGCTCGAGGCGCTAGCCGGACAGCCGCCCGAACGCGTGCTGATCCACGATGCTGCGCGCCCCATCCTGCCCGGCGCTGTCATCGCACGGCTGCTCGCCGCGCTCGAGACGCATCCGGGCGCAATTCCGGTGCTGCCCGTCGTCGACAGCCTTGCCCATGCCGAACCCGGCGCACAGGGCGAAATGATGGGTGCCAGCGCCAGGCGCGAAAGCCTGCGCCGGGTCCAGACGCCGCAAGCGTTCCACTTTCCGCGCATTCTCGCCGCGCACCGCGCCTGGGAGGGCGGCCCCGAAGCGGGTGACGATGCCCAGGTGGCGATGGCCGACGGCTGCGCGGTCGCTCTCGTCGAAGGAGACGACGTGCTTCACAAGCTTACTTACGCCAGTGATTTCGCCCCGAGCGCCCCACCCTTCCGCGTCGGCTCCGGCTACGATGTCCACCGTCTCGAAGAAGGCGAGGAACTGTGGCTTTGCGGCGTGAAGATCGAGCACAGCCACGGCCTTTCCGGGCACAGCGACGCCGACGTGGCGATCCACGCCCTCGTCGATGCCCTGCTCGGCGCGGTGGGCGCAGGCGACATCGGCCAGCACTTCCCGCCAAGCGATGCGAAATGGAAAGGGGCAGCATCAGACCGCTTCCTCGCCCATGCGATGAGCCTCGTCGCAGATGCAGGTTATACGCTCGGCAATGCCGACGTGACGATCATCTGCGAGGCACCCAAGATCGGCCCGCATCGCGACGCCATGCGCAGCCGCCTCGCGCAGATCATGGGCGTCGAGGAAGCCCTCGTCAGCGTCAAGGCAACAACTACCGAGAAACTGGGTTTCACAGGTAGGCGCGAAGGCATCGCGGCGCAGGCCGCGGTTGGTCTCGTGCGCCTTTGAACGCGAAATTCCGGCTGGAGATCGAACCCATGGCCCAAGGCAAGACAACCCGGATCGCGACCGGCCTGCGCTCGATGCTGGCGCTCGCGGCCGCGCTCGTTCCCGGCGCGGCGATGGCCGCGCAGGAGGGCGCCGCCCAGCAGGCCTGCCTCTCGCGCGCCGAAGCACAAGCGCTGCTGACTTATTCGCTGCCGCAGGTGATCGACGGCGCCGGCCAGCGCTGTCAGGCCAGCCTTCCCGCCAATGCCTATCTGCGCGCGCATCGTGCCGAACTTGTCCAGCGCTATACCGGACAGAAGCCGCGCCACTGGCCTCAGGCGCGCAACGCCTTTCTCAAGCTCGGTGAACGGGCCGATCCGCGCATGGGCGAGATCGCCCGCCAGCTCCCCGACAAATCGCTGCAACCGCTGGTCGACGCGACCGTCTCGGGCCTCGTCGCACAGACGATCAAGCCCGACAGCTGCCCGCAGATCGACCTCGCGATCAGCCTGCTCGCGCCGCTACCGCCCGAGAACACCGCCGGACTGATCGCGCTCTTCGTCGAGATCGCGGGCGATGCCGACGAGCTCACCACCCGGCAGAACGGCAAGTCTCCGCTGCCTGGCGGCTTTTCCATCTGCAAGACCTGATCGCGCGCACCCGCGCCGCGATCGAGCAAGGATATTCATGGGCAAACAGCTACTCTTCCCCACCGATCTCGTGGAGCTCGCCGAGCGGGTCATCGTCGAGAACAAGGCGCTCGGCCGCATGATCGCGGTCGCCGAGAGCTGCACCGGCGGCCTCGTGTGCGCGGCGCTGACCGAGGTGCCCGGCTCCTCGAGCGTGCTCGACCGCGGTTTCGTGACCTATTCAAACGAGGCCAAGCAGGAAATGCTCGGCGTCCAGACCGACCTGATCGAGGCCTTCGGCGCGGTCTCGCCGGCGACTGCCTGGGCGATGGCGCAGGGCGCGATCAAGCAGAGCCAGGCCGACGTTGCCGTTGCGATCAGCGGAATTGCCGGTCCCGACGGCGGCAGCGAACTCAAGCCGGTGGGCACCGTGGTCTTCGCCCGCGCCTTTCGCGGCGATGACGAGGTCAATGCAGAACAGCAGCTGATCGAGGGCAACGACCGCGCCACGATTCGCCACAAGGCCGCGCTCGTCGCGCTGGAACTGCTGCTGCCCTGAGATGATGCCGGGTCCGCGGGGCGCGCGTTACTTTTTGTAACCTGCCCTTGAGCACCAACCAAAAAGAGCCCGGAGTTACCAAATGTAACCCCGGGCTCTTTTTGTAACTGCTGCGCTGGAAAGGCTGCGATTGCAACCTCTTGCCGGTGCCGATCAGCTCTCGACCGGCGGGCCGTAGAGCTCTTCGGCGCGGGTCTCGAAGGCAGCGACCATCTTGCGGAAGGCCTTGTCGAAATACTGTCCCGCAAGCTTCTCGAACAAGGCATTGCGAAACGAGAAGCGCACGTCGAACTCGATATCGCAGGCAGTCTCGCCGACCGGGTGGAAGGTCCAGACGTTGTCGAGGTCCTTCATCGGCCCATCGACGTAGTGCACGCGAATCTCGCTCGGGCGGGTCTTCTCGACGCGCGAGGTGAACTTCTCGCGCAGCGCCTTGAAGCCGACCAGCATGTCCGCAACCATCTCGCTCTCGCTGTCCGAACGCACGCGGGTCGCGACGACCCAGGGCAGGAATTCCTGATAGCGACCGACATCGGCGACGAGGTCGAACATCTGCTCGGCGCTGTAAGGCAGGCGGTAGGTTTCGTGGATACCGGGCACGATCAGAGGCTCCCGAACGCGCACGAAGCTGCCTGACCGGCGCACGACAAAGGGTGTCCGGCGCGGGACAGCATCACGACGGCGATGGACATCAACGCGTCTTCCCGGCCAGCTTCGCTTCGCGCGCGGCACGCATCTCGGCAAAGTCATCGCCCGCGTGGTAGCTCGACCGGGTCAGCGGCGAGGAAGCAACCTGAAGGAAGCCCTTGGCACGCGCGATCGAACCATAGGCATCGAAGGCCTGCGGGGTGACGAATTCCTTGACCTCGGCGTGCTTGGGCGTCGGGCGCAGGTACTGGCCCATGGTCAGGAAGTCGATGTCCGCGCAACGCATGTCGTCCATGACCTGGTGCACCTCGAGGCGCTCTTCGCCCAGACCGAGCATGATGCCCGACTTGGTGAAGATCGCCGGATTGTGCGCCTTGACCTCTTCGAGCAGACGCAGCGAGGCATAGTAGCGCGCGCCGGGACGGATCGTGGGATAGAGACGCGGCACGGTCTCGAGGTTGTGGTTGAACACGTCGGGTCCGGCAGCGACGATCTTCTCGATCGCCGCGCGCATCTTGCCGCGGAAATCGGGGGTCAGGATCTCGATCGTGGTCTTGGGTGTCGCCGCGCGCAGCTCCTCGATCACGCGCACGAACTGGTTGGCACCGCCATCGGGCAGGTCGTCACGGTCGACCGAGGTGATGACGATGTGTTCGAGCCCGGTCTTGAGCGCGAGTTCGGCGACATTGGCCGGCTCTGCGGTGTCGACGCGACCGGGCATGCCGGTCTTGACGTTGCAGAACGCGCAGGCGCGCGTGCAGGTATCGCCAAGGATCATCACGGTCGCATGTTTCTTGGTCCAGCACTCGCCGATATTCGGGCAGGCTGCTTCCTCGCACACCGTGTTGAGCTTAAGATCGCGCATCAGCTTGCGCGTTTCGCCGTAGCCGCGCGAGGTCGGCGCCTTGACGCGGATCCAGTCGGGCTTGCGCTGACGTTCGGGCTTCGGGGCAGAGGAAAGGTCGTTCATGGGCCCCAGATAGTCGCTTGGCCGCGCCCATGCCAGCCCCAACTTGCGCGATGGTGAACTTGGCGGGAACTTGCCAGTCCGGAATTCGATCCTAAGTGCGCATAGCGTAAAAAAGCAAACGTTTCAGGAGCCCCCAGATGAGCAATGCCCCCTCTCCCGTTCTCGACACCCTGCTCGAGGGCTACCGCCGCTTTCGCGACACCGGCTGGACACCGCACCGCGAGCGTTGGGACAAGCTCAGCAAGAGCCAGGAACCCGAGGTCATGGTCATCTCCTGCTCGGACAGCCGCGTCGACCCCAGCCAGATCTTCGACGTCGATCCGGGCGAGATCTTCGTTGTGCGCAACGTCGCCGCGCTCGTCCCGCCCTACGAGACAACGCCCGGCCACCACGGCGTATCGGCCGCGCTCGAGTTCGCGGTTCAGGTCCTCAAGGTCAAGGAAGTCGTGGTCATGGGCCATGGCATGTGCGGCGGTTGCAAGGCCGCGCTCAGCCAGGCGATGCACGGTAACGAGCCGGGTGAAGGCGGCTTCGTCGCCGACTGGATCGCGCTGCTTGACGAGGCCCGCGAGGGCGTCGCCAGCGCACACGGCACCTCGGGCCGTGCGGCAGAGCGCGAGATGGAACTGGCCGGCGTGAAGGTCAGCCTCGCCAACCTGCTCACCTTCCCTTGGGTCGCAGAGAAGGTCGCGAGCGGCGAACTGACCCTGCGCGGCGCGTTCTTCGCGATCTCGGATGGCATCCTGCACCTGCTCGACGAGGAGAGTGGCGAGTTCAAGCCCGCCGCCTGAGGCTGGCGGCAAGACTGTCCAGCGCCTGACCGAGACCGGTCAGGCGCTGGACAAGGGCAGTTCCAAGGCCAGACCAACAGAAAAAGGGCTGCGCATCGCCATGCGCAGCCCTTTCTCTTTGTCTGTCCGGGTCTCCGGCAGCGCCACGCTTCGAAAAGCGCAGCGCTGCTAGAACCGATCAGGACTTGCCAGCAGCGTAAGCCGACCAGAGCTTTGCCACGGCCGCCTGGTTGCCGGTGACCTTGGCGAGGTTCGCCTCGGCCTCTGCCGACTTGCCCTGCATGGCCTGCGCCATGCCAAGGCGCAGCGCGACGGTATTGGCATCAGCACCGGGCATCGTCAGCGCGCGCTGGTAGAAGCCTTCGGCCTTCGCATACTGGTCGTAGCTGAGGAACACGTCGCCAGCGGCCTTGACCGTCTGCACGGTCGCGCCCGACTTGTTGGCGTCGGCTTCCTGGCTCGGCAGCGAAGCCTTGTCCGACTTGACGCGCGCCTCGGTCGCGGCCTTCTCGCCGCCGAGGTCGGCGCTGGTCAGCGCACCGGTGGACAGGCCCTGGTTCATGACCTTGAGCGCCTCGCCCGGATAGGCGCGCGGATCGGCGTTCTCGAGGTATTCAAGGTAGTCGCGCTTGCCCTTCATGCCGCCGCTTGCGTACATCAGGCGCATCAGGTCGATGTTCTGGTCCTTGGGCAGGCTGGCGAGCTGGCGCACGATCGAGGCGCTGACGTTCCATGCCTCGGGCGAGGGGTAGTACTTGACCAGCATCGCGGCGTAATCGGACGAGGGCTGCAGCTGCTTGCTGTCGTATGCAGCCTGAAGGGCCGAGCGGATCGCGGTTTCCGAAGGCGCCGTGCCCGCAGCCTGCGCGGCCTCGATGTCGGCCTTCACCATCGCCAGTGCAGCGTCGGTGTTGCCCGACTTCTTGTAGGCGTCGGCGAGAACCGCGTTGAGCTGGTTGTTGGGATCGTTGTAACCGGCATCCTTGGCGGCCTTGAGGTAGGTCGCGGCGGTGGCGTAGTCCTGCGCCTGATAGGCAGTGACACCCGCATCGAAGTTAAGCGGACCGACATTCGCGGCAGCGACCTTGCCGCTGTCGAGCATCATCTTGGTCGCACGCAGGCGCGCATCCGAGTTCTTGGTGATGACCGCGTAAGTACGCAGCATCGAGCCCAGCGCGTTCTTGTCGTCGGGCGTCGAGGCCGAAGCCTCGGCAGCGGTGAAGGCAGCCATCGCATCACCGCCCAGCGCGGCGTCGATCGAGGCCTTGGCGGCCTGCAGGTCGGCGTCCTGCGGCGGGTTGGGCAGCTTCGCGGTGGCGCCGTTGAGCGCCTCCTGGATCGGGCCTGCAGCCTCGCGGAACTCCTTGGAGTAGTTGGCCGCACCCTCGTCGGCCTTCTTCTTCGCGGCGAGCGCGGTGGTCGGCGCGAGCGCGACGGCAGCACCGCTCGACAGCGCGACGGCGAGTGCGATACGGGAAATCAGGAACTTGCGAGCCATGAAGGCCAACTCCTCTCGTAACTGTCGGGAGGACCGCGTCGGGGGTGACGGGTCTGCCTCCCGGTGAAAACTGACGGCGCCGGTTTGGCGACGATTTGTATAAATGGCAACCTTGCCAAGCGAATAGGGTTGCGCCGCTGAACGTTCATTGAATGCGGCTCGTCGCACGCCCTGCAGTCGCGACGAAGCGCACTTCAAGCTGCAACCGGTCGCCCGAACGGCTCGCATCACCCGGCAAACTTGCGCAAAATGCCTCTTTGATGTGGAAAAAGAGCACACATCGCCCGCCCCGCCGCCTGTTCCGGTGGCTTTCGCTTCGCGCATGTCCTAGGGCATGTTTTCCGTTCCTGACAGCCAAGCAGAAGACGAAAACAGCGCGTGAGCGACGACACCGAAATTCTCGACCCGACGGGCCCCGAGGGCGAATACGCCCGCATCGACATCGTCGATGAGATGAAGACGAGCTATCTCGATTACGCGATGAGCGTGATCGTGAGTCGCGCGCTTCCCGACGTTCGCGACGGCCTCAAGCCGGTGCACAGGCGTATCCTGTGGACCAGCCACGAGAACGGCTTCACCTCGACCAAGGCCTACCGCAAGTCGGCGCGTATCGTCGGCGATACCATGGGTAAGTACCACCCCCATGGCGACGCCGCGATCTACGACGCGCTGGCGCGCATGACCCAGGACTGGTCGCTGCGCCTGCCGCTTATCGACGGCCAGGGCAACTTCGGCTCGATGGACCCCGATCCGCCGGCCTCGATGCGTTACACCGAGGCGCGCCTTGCCAAGGTCGCCGACGCGCTGCTGTCCGACATCGACAAGGACACGGTCAACTTCCAGCCCAACTACGACGGCGCCGAGCACGAACCGCAGGTTCTGCCCGCCCGCTTCCCCAACCTGCTGGTCAACGGCGCGGGCGGCATCGCGGTCGGCATGGCGACCAACATCCCGCCGCACAACCTGGGCGAAGTGATCGACGGCTGCTTTGCCATGATGGACAATCCGGGGATCACCTCGGAGGACCTCTTCGAGATCATTCCCGGCCCCGACTTCCCGACCGGATCGCTGATCCTGGGCCGGGGCGGCGCGCGCAATGCCTACACCACCGGGCGCGGCTCGATCATGCAGCGCTGCCGCCACGAGATCGAAGAGGGCCGCGGCGATCGCCGTTCGATCGTCCTCACCTCGATCCCCTTCCAGGTCGGCAAGAACAACCTCGTCGAGAAGATCGCCGAGGCTGCCAAGGACAAGCGCATCGAAGGCGTCTCGGACATCCGCGACGAATCGAACCGCGAAGGCATGCGCGTCGTCATCGAGCTCAAGCGCGATGCCTCGCCCGAAGTCGTGCTCAACCAGGTCTGGCGCAACACCCCGGCGCAGTCGAACTTCGCCGCCAACATGCTCGCGATCCGCGGCGGCAAGCCCGAGATCCTGACGCTGCGCGACATTATACAGTCGTTCATCCAGTTCCGCGAAGAGGTCATCACCCGGCGCACCAAGTACGAGCTGAACAAGGCGCGCGACCGTGCGCACATCTTGCTCGGCCTCGTCGTCGCCGTCTCGAACCTCGACGAGGTCGTGGCGATGATCCGCGGCGCATCCAACCCCGCCGATGCACGCGCACGCCTGCTCGCCAAGGAATGGCCGATCGGCGAGATCGCGCCCTACATCCGTCTCGTCGAGGCGATCGAGCCCGACGCCGAGCAGGAAGGCGGCACCTACCGCCTTTCCGAAACCCAGGTCCGCGCCATCCTCGAGCTGCGCCTCCACCGTCTCACCGCGCTCGGCCGCGACGAGATCGGCGACGAGCTCAAGGAACTGGCCGTCGCGATCGAGGAATACCTCTCGATCCTCGCAGACCGCGTGAAGCTCTACGCGGTCATGCGCGAGGAACTGCAGGCGGTGCGCGATGCCTACGCCACCCCGCGCAAGTCCGAGATCACCGCCGCCTTCGACGGAATCGACGACGAGGACCTGATCGAGCGCGAGGACATGGTCGTGACCGTGACCATGGACGGCTACATCAAGCGCACCCCGCTCTCGACCTTCCGTGCGCAGGCACGCGGCGGCAAGGGCCGCGCCGGCATGGCGACGAAGGACGAGGATGCCGTGACGACGATGTTCGTCACCTCCACCCACAACCCGGTGCTGTTCTTCTCGACCGCCGGCAAGGTCTACCGCCTCAAGGTCTACAAGCTGCCCGAAGGCGGCCCGGCCACGCGCGGTCGCCCGATCGTCAACATGCTGCCCGCACTCGACAAGGACGAGACCATCCAGACCGTGCTCGCCCTCCCCGAGGACGAGGCGGAATGGGGCAAGCTCTCGGTGGTCTTCGCCACCTCCAAGGGCAACGTGCGCCGCAACTCCATGGACAGCTTCGCGAACATTCCGTCCAACGGCAAGTTCGCGATGAAGTTCGACACCAACGCCGACGGCACGCCCAGCGACGACTACCTCATCGGCGTCGCGCTGCTCGAGCCGACCGACGACGTGCTGCTCGCTACCCGCCAGGGCAAGGCGATCCGCTTCGCCGGCGATCAGGTCCGCGAGTTCACGAGCCGCACCTCGACCGGCGTTCGCGGCATGACGCTCAAGGGCGACGACCGCGTAATCTCGCTCTCGATCCTGCACCGCGTGGGTACCGAGAGCGAAGAGCGTGACGAGTACCTCAAGTTCGCCCCCTGGAAGGGCGAGCGCGAGGGCGAATCGACGCTTTCGGCCGAACGACAGGCAGAGCTGGCCGAGCGTGAGGAATTCATCCTCACCGTCTGCGCCAACGGCTACGGCAAGATGTCCTCGGCCTACGAGTACCGCCGCACCGGTCGTGGTGGCCAGGGCATCACCAATATCGACAACATCGGCCGCAACGGTCCGGTCGTCGCCAGCTTCCCGGCGAGCCAGGCACAGCAGCTCATGCTCGTCACCGACCAGGCCAAGATGATCCGTCTCCCGCTCGCGACGCTGCGCGTCATCGGGCGCGGCTCGGCGGGCGTGCGCCTGTTCCACGTCGCCAAGGACGAGCACGTCGTCTCCGCGGTACGCCTCGACGAGGAAGCCGAGGAAGAGGTGATCGAGGCCGCGGTCGAGGCCGAGGCTGCCGCCGAAACCGGCATCGAGACCCCGACGGCTGCGGACGAGGCGACCGAGGGCGATGATGACGCCGGTACTGACGAGGGCGAGGCCTGACGCGCGTCATGTCCAGCGCCCCCCTGCCTGACGTCGCCTACAAGATCCTGACCCGCGAGCAGCTCGATACGCTGCTCGCGGACGGGACCTTCGGGGGTGCTCCGATCGACATTGCCGATGGCTACATCCACATGTCGAGCGCGGGACAAGTCCGCGAGACGCTCGAGAAGCACTTCGCCGGACAGGACGATGTCCACCTAGCCGCGGTCGATCTTCGTGCACTCGAGGCGGCGATACGCTGGGAAGTCTCGCGCGGCGGAGCGCTGTTCCCGCACCTCTACGCCGACCTGCCGCTGGCCGCGGTCATCGCGCATGCGCCGGTGGCGTGGAACGAGGACGGCTCGCTCGCCCTGCCCGGCTGAGACGAACTCCGGCCTGAACTGGGCTGCCCCCCGCGCCTTTTGCTTACCTGCCGCTCCAGTCCATCGCTGCGTGATCGACGCGGCGGCGCAGTTCTCCGGTGACGCCCGTCGCAAGCACGAGGTTGCCGAGGTAGAACAGCACCCAGACCGCCAGCGCGCTCGCGGGATCAGGACCGACCGCAGGCCCCCGCGCGATGCCGATGACGCTCGAGAAGACCAGCATGACGCCGCCAATGCCGACGCGCGCCTGCGGGAACGAGCTCATCCAGGCAGCGCCCGCCAGCGCGCCTAGCGCGAGTCCGTAGAACAGCGGCACGCTCTCGCCAGCGCGATCGCCTGCGAACCAGCACAACAGAGGCGTCAGGATCAGCAGCGCGCCCGCACCGATACGCCGTCCCATGTCCGGCGTTGGAACGCGGTGCGAGAGAAACAGCGACAGCCCCGCCAGCCAGCCCAGCATGAGCACCAGACGCGCGGCGCCCGGATAGACCTCGCCAAGCGCCATCCCGATCCCCTCGAGGCCGAGCATCAGCCCCAGCAAACGCGTATCTGAGCCGCGGTGGCGCAAGAGCGCATAGACCGCGAGCAGGCCGAGCGCGGCAAAGGCGAGCACCATCGACTGGATGCCCGGTGCGGGCTGGCCCAGCATGGCCCAGGCCAGCGCGATGGCCGCAGCCATGCTGGCGAGCATCCAGGGGCGGCGTTCGATCAGGGCGCGTCTCGGCATTGCAGCTTCCGGTTTTCGAGGGACTTGCGCCCCTATGACACCGCTCGCCCCATCGTGTCTCGGGCTTTTGCGAAAGCTTTGCCCCTTTTCCGCAGCCGCGCGAAGGGCTAGGCGCGAAGCCATGACACAAGAGGTTCACATCATCGGCGGCGGCCTTGCCGGCAGCGAGGCCGCCTGGCAGCTCGCCCGTCGCGGTTTCAAGGTCCGTCTTTCCGAAATGCGCGGGGCCAGCGCCGACAAGGGCGGCGAGCGCACGCCTGCGCACAACAGCGACGGGCTTGCCGAACTGGTCTGCTCCAACTCGTTCCGTTCGGACGACGACGAGAAGAACGCGGTCGGTCTGCTTCACCACGAGATGCGCCGCTGCGATTCGCTGATCATGGGCGCTGCCGCCGTCGCCGCGGTACCGGCAGGCTCGGCGCTCGCCGTCGACCGCGAGGTGTTCTCGGCCGAGGTCGAGAAGCGCCTCGGCGCCCTGCCCAATGTCGAGATCGTGCGCGAGCGCATCGACACCCTGCCGGCCGAAGGCACGACCATCGTCGCCACCGGCCCGCTCACCGCAGCCTCGCTCGCGCAGAGCATCGGCGCGGCGACGGGCGCGGACAGCCTCGCCTTCTTCGACGCGATCGCCCCGATCGTCTACCGCGACACGATCGACATGGACGTGTGCTGGATGGCCTCGCGCTGGGACAAGCCCTCGAAAGTGGGCGGCGGCGTCAAGGACTACATCAACTGCCCGATGAACAAGGAGCAGTACCTAGCCTTCCATCAGGCGCTGATCGAGGGCGAGAAGACCTCGTTCAAGGAATGGGAGGCCAATACCCCCTATTTCGACGGCTGCATGCCTATCGAGGTCATGGCCGAACGCGGGGTGGAGACGCTGCGCTTCGGACCGATGAAGCCGGTCGGGCTCGACAATCCGCACTGGGCAACCGAGGAACATCCCAACGGCCGCTGGGCCTATGCCGTCGTCCAGCTGCGGCAGGACAACAAGCTGGGTACCTTGTGGAACATGGTCGGCTTCCAGACCAAGCTCAAGCATGCCGAGCAGGTCCGCCTGTTCCGCACCATCCCGGGGCTCGAGAACGCCGAATTCGCGCGGCTTGGCGGTCTGCACCGCAATACCTTCCTCAACTCGCCGGTCCTGCTCGACCGCCAGCTGCGGCTCAAGAGCGCGCCGCACGTGCGCTTCGCGGGCCAGATCACCGGCTGCGAGGGTTACGTCGAGAGCGCGGCGGTCGGCCTCATGTCGGGGCTCATGACTGCCAGCGAACTGGCCGGGCGTACCTGGCAGGCGCCGCCCGCGACAAGCGCGATGGGCGCCCTGCTTTCGCACATCACCGGCGATGCCGAGGCCGAGAGCTATCAGCCCATGAACGTCAACTTCGGCCTGTTCCCGCCTCTCCACGAGGTCAGCAAGAAGGCCCGCAAGGAAGCCTACACGAGCCGCGCCAAGGAGGACTTTTCGCCTTGGATCGCGGGGCTGGTGCCTGCGGCCTGACCGTTAATCGCACGCGCAGCGCGGTTTCCTCGAAGCCATGCTGCGCGGCGGCGCGGTCGTCCGGAACTCTGCAGGACTGAGCCAGTCGTTACCATCGCCATCGGCGCCCTCGAACCTGTCGACCGTGACCACCGCCCATTCCTCGAAGGTGAGCAGGTTGTTGCCGTCCTTGTCGAGCTTGCGGAAGGTGCTGGTGCGCCGCGAGAGCATCTCCACGCGCGAGATGCGCCCGTCTGAATTTCGGTCATAGCCGGCAAAGCGGCGCTGTTCGCGCGAGAGCTCGGTCGCCTCGGGCGGTTCGGGACCGAGCACCCCGTCGAGACCGTCGATCCCGAGGTCGGGCAGGTTCTCGGGATCGTCCATGGTCTGCGAGGCGACGACCCATGGCGGGGGAGCAGCCCTTTCGATCTCAGCCCGGCCCTGCAGCCAGAACAGACCGACCCCGGCCAGACACAGCGCCAGCAAGCCGCCAAGCAAGATGCGGTTCATCCTCGATCCCCCGCCGCCTCGATCTGCGCTGTCCATCGGTGATGCCAGCGCGCAATCGCGCCAGTCTGAAGCCCAGGGACCGCTCGGGGAAATTACAAGGGGTTCACGCGCCCCTCACGCGACACCTCAGCGACCGGTGAGGCCGACGCGCATGGCGCGCAGCATCGCCATCGGCGAGAGCGCGGCATCCTCCTCGCCTTTTTCGAGACGGCGCAGCGAGAGTGCAGTGACGACACCGAGCGGGCGCAGGGCACGAGAGACGCGCGGCGTGCGCAGCTGCGCGGCCTCGTGGGCAAGTCCGCCAACCGTCTCGCACTCCTGCGGGTTGCGCAGTCGCACGGCAAGATCGCTCAGCGCCCACTGGCGCCCGAGCAGGTCTGCGGCTTCGGCCTCATGCGGGCGACCCAGTGCACGGGCCAGCGTTGCAAACGCAGCGCCGCGTCCCTGCGCCATCGCCTCGAACGCAGCCGCATCGAGCGGTGCGGGCGCGGTCAGGGCTTCCCAGCCATCGACCAGCGCGCCCATGCCGCGATGCCCGCCCTGCCAGCGCGCAAGTGCTGCGAGGAGCGGTTCTCCCGCGGGCCATTCGGTGTGGTCGCGCGCCAGTGTCTCGCGCCACCACGACATGCGCAGCTGCGCCAGCATCGGTTCGCGCGAATGGCGCAGCAGATTGGCGAGACGCGCATCGAGGGCGAAGAGCGCGAGCGTGTCCAGGCGGGAGGCGCGTGGCGCATAGGCCAGCGCCAGGCGGGCCACGGCAGGCAGCCCCTCGAGCAGGTTGCGCTCCAGTTCGACATCGCCCGGCGGGGAAGACACAGACCGGGCCGCAGCCGCGTCCTGCGCGGTCGCAGCCTCGCGCTCGTCATGCGGGGCGGGTACGGTTTCGTTGGGCTCGGATGACACGCGGCGGGTCATAACGGTCTCGCGCGCACATGCAAGGCCAAGCGCCCTGGCCCCCGATCCCGCCCCCGTCGCGGGGGCCACGGTCACTGGAAGTTAACCATGTAGATAATCCGGTTTCTAACGGCTGGCGTGGCATTGCAATCAATTACAGGGTTGCGGAATTTTACCAGAACATGAAGCCAGAGCTGAGGACTTGTGCGAGAGCGGCATGCGTGCGGCTCTCGCAAATGTCGAAAAACCGACTTTTTCAGGATCGCCGGGGCAACACCTTCGTGATCCTCGCAGCGGCGCTTGCGCCGATGCTGGCGCTCGTCGGCGGCGGCATCGACATGGGCCGCAGCTACATCTCCGAGACGCGCCTGCAGCAGGCCTGCGACGCGGGCGTCCTCGCCTCGCGCAAGGCGCTTGGTTCGGCGGTCGTGACCAACGGCATCGTTCCGGGCGAGGTCTCGGTCATCGGCAATCGCTTCTTCAACGCCAACTTTCCTTACGGCTCCTACGGGACCAAGGACCGCAAGTTCGCCATGACGCTCGAGAGCGACTATTCGATCTCGGGTACCGCGAGCGCCGACGTGCCGACCACGATCATGCGCATTTTCGGCCAGATGGTCGTGCCGGTCAGCGTCGCTTGCCAGGCCAAGCTCAATTTCTCGAACACTGACGTGATGATGGTGCTCGATACGACCGGCTCGATGGCCGACACCAATCCCGGCGACAGCGCCCCCAAGATCTCCATCCTGCGGCAGGTGGTGAAGAACTTCCACGCTCAGCTCGAAGGCAGCAAGACTGCCGGCGTGCGCATCCGCTACGGCTTCGTCCCCTACTCGACCAACGTCAACGTGGGCTATCTGCTCAAGTCGCAGTGGATGGTCGACAAGGCCAGCTACGAGGGCCGCGTCGCGACCGATACCGGTCAGACCCAGACCGTGACCAAGTACAAGTACAGCTATACGCCGCAGAGCGGGACCCAGTCGGCGATTGCCGGTTACACTGCCGCCGCCTGCCCGGGCAACACCGCGACCTCGCAGATGATCGCCTATGGTTCGGGCAGTGGCTGGGAGGTGTGGGACACGCGCGTCAACGGCACTGCCTACAACTGCGCGCGGGCTGGCAGCCAGGTCAACGTGACCGGCACCCAGTACAGCAACTATGTCTACCGCACGGTCAAACAGGCCGACGGCACCGAGACCAAACGCATCTACAAGTGGAACTACAAGGGCGTCGAACTCGACGTCTCGGGCTTCAAGGGCAGCGGCAACGATGCACTCTACAAGGGCGGTACGATATGGCCGCAGATGGCAGGAACGCCGTATGCCACGGCCAAGCTCTCTGCCACTTTCAAGGGTTGCATCGAGGAGCGCGACACCTACCAGATCAGCGACTACGACAATGTCGATCTCTCGCGCGCGATCGATCTCGACATCGACCGCGTCCCCGATCCCTCGCGGCCCGGCACGCAGTGGCGTCCGATCCTGCACGAGGTCTCGTTCCTGCGCGCGATGAAGCCGACCGGTGGTAGCTGGTCCAAGGCCGCGAAGCTGACCGACGAAGACTACCTCCAGGCCAGCAATTACGGCTTCTCCGCATGTCCGAGCCGCGCACACAAGCTTGCCGAGATGAGCTCCGGCGAAGTGGCCAGCTATGTCGATGGGCTCGTTGCCGAAGGCAGCACCTATCATGACATCGGCATGATCTGGGGTGGACGACTGCTCTCGCCCACCGGCCTGTTCGCAAGCGAGAATGCCGACCTTGGCCGCATCCCGACCTCGCGTCACATGATCTTCCTCACCGACGGCGAGACTTCCGCACTGGATGTGAGCTACGGGTCCTACGGGGTCGAGCCCCTCAGCGAGAGGCGCTGGTCGCCAACCTCGCCCTACACCCTGACCCAAACGCTGGAGAAGCGCTTCACCTTCGCCTGCAACGAAGTGAAGAAGAAGAACATCACCGTGTGGGTAATCGGTTTCGGCACGCAGATGACCGACATGCTCAAGAGTTGCGCAGGTAATGGCCACTGGTTCCAGGCAAACGACGCCGACCAGCTTTCGGACGCCTTCGATTCCATCGCCAAGTCGATGGGCGACCTGAGGATCGTGCGATGAACCGCAAAACCGCTCACTCGGCTCGCATCGCTGCTGCGCGGGCGGCCCTGAGGCGTGACACACGCGGTGTGGCCGCGGTGGAGTTCGCGCTCGTCGCACCGGTCCTGCTCATGACGCTGTTCGGCCTGTTCGACCTGGGCTACAACCTCTATACCGCCGAACTGCTCGAAGGCGCGGTCCAGAAGGCTGCGCGCGATGCCACGATCGAGGGCAGTCAGCTCAAGACCGACAGTCTCGACCAGTCGGTCACGGACATGGTTCACCGGCTCGCTCCTGCAGCCGAACTGACCTTCACCCGCACCGCCTACAGCTCGTTCTCCGACGTCGGGAAGCCCGAGGATTACGATGACCTCAACGGCAACGGCAAGTGCGACTACGGCGAGCCTTACGAGGATGCCAACAATAACGGACACTGGGACGCGGACCGCGGCAAGCAGGGCATGGGCGGCGCACGCGACGCGGTGCTCTACCAGGTGGAAATCACCTATCCGCGCCCCTTCCCGGTTACCGCGCTGCTGGGCATGGGATCCGATTTCACCCTCAATGCCACCACCGTGCTGCGCAACCAGCCCTACGACTTGTCCGAGACCACCCCGCACATCGGAAATTGCCCATGATCGCAAAGCTTGCCCACGCCCCCCGCATGCTGCGGCGCCTGCTTCGAGAAAGACGCGCGGTCGCGGTGACGGAGACTGCGCTGATGCTGCCCTTCTTCCTGGGCGCGGGCCTCTACGGCATCGAACTGGCGAACTATTCGCTCACGACCATGAAGGTCGGCCAACTGGCAACGCACATCGCCGACAACGCCTCGCGCATCGGCGACACCTCCACGCTCGAGAACCGCAAGATCTACGAAAGCGACATCAACGATCTGCTGCTCGGGGCCTCGATCCAGGCCGGGAACGGCATGGACCTGTACGGCAATGGCCGCGTCATCCTGTCGAGCCTCGAGGTCAATGCCAATGGCAAGCAGTATATTCACTGGCAGCGCTGCATGGGCATGCTCGAAGCCAACTCCAGCTTCGGCGACGAGGGCGAGATCCTGCCCAACGGCATCGGCTATGCCGGGCGCACGGTGCTGGCGATGGACGACGATGCGGTCGCTTTCGTCGAGATCCAGTACGAGTACCAGCCCCTCGTCTCGAAATCCCTGATCGGCGAGCCGCAGATCGAGTCGATCGCCTCGTACAACGTACGCGCCAGTCGCGACCTCTCGCAGGTCTACCAGCTCGACGCGGCAAACCCGGCGACCGTGCACGACTGCGCGACCTATTCCGACAGCTGAGCGGAGCGCCGGTACGGCACACGGACAAGTACGTGCCACCAACGAAAAGGGCCCGGCCAGCACTCAGCTGGCCGGGCCCTTTTGCTGTCTGTCAGGCCGTGCCGGTTGCCCGGTACTGGCGCATATCAGCGATAGCAGACCTTCTTGACCGCCGCGATGACGCGGTCGGCGTCGATCAGGGCTGCATGCTCGAGGTTCGCCGCGTAAGGCAGCGGCACGTCCTCGTCGCATACGCGCAGGACCGGGGCGTCGAGGTGATCGAAGCCCTCTTCCATGCAGATCGCGATGATCTCGGACGCGATCGAGCAGACCGGATAGCCCTCCTCGACGACGACCACGCGGTTGGTCTTGGCGAGGCTTTCGAGCACGGCTTCCTTGTCGAGCGGACGCAGCGTGCGCAGGTCGAGCACTTCGGCCTCGATGCCTTCCTCGGCGAGCTTCTCGGCGGCGTCGAGGGCAACGCCCACGCCGATCGAGTAGGACACCAGCGTCACGTCGGTGCCTTCGCGCATGATGCGTGCCTTGCCGATCGGCAGGCAGTGATCGTCAAGCTCGGGCAGCTCGAACGAACGACCGTAGACCAGCTCGTTCTCGAGGAACACGACCGGATCGTCCGAACGGATCGCGGCCTTGAGCAGGCCCTTGGCGTCCGAAGCGTCGTAAGGCGCGATGACCACGAGACCCGGGACCGCAGCATACCACGGACCGTAGTTCTGCGAGTGCTGCGCACCCACACGCGAGGCCGCGCCGTTGGGACCGCGGAACACGACCGGACAACGCATCTGGCCGCCCGACATGTAATTGGTCTTGGCTGCCGAGTTGATGATGTGGTCGATCGCCTGCATGGCGAAGTTGAAGGTCATGAACTCGACCACCGGGCGCAGGCCGCCCATGGCAGCACCGGCACCGATACCGGCAAAGCCGTATTCGGTGATCGGGGTGTCGATGACGCGCTTGGGGCCGAATTCCTCGAGCAGACCCTGGGTGACCTTGTAGGCGCCCTGGTACTCGGCGACTTCCTCGCCCATCACGAAGACGCGCTCGTCGCGGCGCATTTCCTCGGCCATCGCGTCACGCAGTGCGTCACGCACGGTCGAGGTCTTCATGTTGGTGCCATGCGGGATCTCGGCGTCGCGCACCTTGGGCTTTGCATCGCTGGCAAGCTTGCCAGTGCCGCTTTCAGCAGCGGTTTCCTGCTTGACGTCGGACTTTACGTCCTGCGCCTCGACCTTGGGCTCGTTCGACGCGGGCGCCTCGATCGCGGAAGCATCCTCGCCTTCACCGGCGAGCATGGCGATGATCGTGCCGACCTTCACGCCTTCTGTACCCTCTTCGACGAGGATCTTGCCGACGGTGCCTTCGTCGATGGATTCGAATTCCATCGTCGCCTTGTCGGTTTCGATTTCGGCCAGGATCGTGCCCGAGGAAACCTCGTCGCCTTCCTTGACCAGCCATTTCGCAAGCTTGCCCTCTTCCATCGTCGGCGAGAGCGCGGGCATTTTCAGTTCGATCGCCATCAGTAGCGCTCCACCAGGACGTCAGTGTAGAGTTCGGACATTTCGGGCTCGGGCGAGTTCTCGGCGAACTCCGCGGCCTGCGAAATCGTGGCACGCACCTGCTTGTCGAGATCCTTGAGGGCTTCCTCGGTCATGCCCAGTTCGACCAGTTCGGCCTTGGCATGTTCGATCGGGTCGCGCTTGTCGCGCACGCCCTGGACTTCCTCGCGGCTGCGGTACTTGGCCGGGTCAGACATCGAGTGACCGCGATAGCGATAGGTGTTGAGCTCCATGAGGACGGGGCCGTTGCCGCCGCGCACGTGCTCGAGCGCGATCTCGGCAGCCTTGCGGACCTCGAGCAGGTCCATGCCGTCAACCTGCATGCCGGGAATGCGGAAGGCCGCGCCACGACGGTAGAAGTGCGTCTCGGCAGACGAGCGCTTGACCGCGGTGCCCATGGCGTACTGGTTGTTCTCGATCACGAAGATGATCGGCAGCTTCCACAGTGCGGCCATGTTGAAGGCCTCGTAGACCTGGCCCTGGTTGGCCGCGCCGTCACCGAAGTAGGACATCGCGACGCCGCCGTCCTCGTTGTACTTGTGCGCGAAGGCAAGGCCTGCGCCAAGCGGAACCTGCGCACCGACGATGCCGTGGCCACCGTAGAACTTGTGCTCGACGCTGAACATGTGCATCGAGCCGCCCTTGCCCTTGGAAATGCCTGCGGCACGTCCGGTGAGCTCGGCCATGATGACCTTGGGATCGATACCGTAGGCCAGCATGTGGCCGTGATCGCGGTATCCGGTGATGACCGAGTCCTTGTCGCCATCGAGCGCGGACTGCAGGCCAACCGCGACGGCTTCCTGACCGATGTAGAGGTGGCAGAACCCGCCGATCAGGCCGAGGCCGTAAAGCTGGCCGGCCTTTTCCTCGAAGCGGCGGATGAGCAGCATCTGCTCGTAGAGCTTGAGCAGCTCTTCCTTGTCGGCCTTGTAGCGGCGATCGGCCTCGAGTGCCTGCTGCAGGCTGTCGAGGGCGAAGTCCTCTGCATCACTCTGGGCCGGCGCTGCGGCGGACGCGGACGCGGCGTCACTCTTAGATTTCGGCAATGGTGCTCCCCTGGGGTAAGGATGGCAATGTCACTCGCGATATAGGTGCATATCGGCGTGTTAGAAAGCGCTCTGGCACCAATTTGACCGCGAGTCGAACCCGGTTTAGCTGCCGATAATTGCAACCGCACTTGCAATTAACGAAACACAAGGCTCACTTCGGCACTGCAGCAAACCTGCAGCAATCTCTTGATCCGAACGCACGAGCCGCCGATTCCGTTGCAGGCCGACCAAACATTGCAGGCCCGCACCCTGCGCCGGGAGGCTGACCACTGGCGTCGTCGCGGGTGACGCCACCACGGCGCAAAGCCACCCACGACCATCACGGCCACGGGCCACTTCTTCGACTAACGGATAGCAGCACGCAGGAACTGGTAAGAAGGTCGCCCCTCACCACGCCCGCGACACACTCAGGGAACGAGCATCACCATCTCGTCGGGCCGCGCGACATTGAGATTGCTGCGCAGCAATTCGCCGGCCAGATCGGGATCGACGTGATCGGGCGCAAGCAAATCGACGCGGTTGCGCAGGCGGTCGCGCTTGTCGCGCAGCTGCGCGATGCGGACCGAGCGCTGCTCGAGCATGCGCTGGTTCTCGCCCCAGGCGAGAATACCGCTGGGACCCGCGACGGCGACGCTCCCCACGACCAGCAGCACGGCAAGTGCCATGCCCTGAACGAGGCGCTGTCTGGCTATGTTCGGCCCTTGCCGCATGGTCCTCATGAAATCGATAGAATCACAAGTGATTCCGGCTTGCAAGCGCAATCTAATAGGCGAGTCGCGGTTCTTGCGACAGGTCCCGCGCAATCGAACTGCCGCGCCATGCACTCCAATCATGTGGAAACATGTTGAAAACTCGCCCGGCCGTCGAGCGAGCACACTCCGAGCTGAACATCAGACCCGAACCAGCGCCCCGCACAGCACGCAAGAGCAGACCATAATTGCGTCGCAATTCACGATCTCAATTTTTCCTGATCGAATGAATACCCTCGGATTTGCGCCGGTCTCCTTGGCCCATGTCGCCAAGGGACCAAAAGTGCAATTGCGAGCCACTTGCAACTAAGCCCACCTTATGCGAATGGCTCGCAAGAGCGTTGGAAATGATTCGCAACAGAGCGACATCTCCTCGCAATCCTGGGGGACCGACGACGATGACTGCACACAAGCACCTGACCTTCCTGCCGATCGCCGCAGTCTTGCTGCCCACGCCGGCAATGGCGGCAGCCGTCCCTCTGCCCAGCGATCTCTCGGTCGGCGCGATGTTCGTGCAGGCCGACTGGCTGGTGAAGCTGGTGATGATCGGCCTCGCCCTCGCCTCGCTCGCGACATGGACCATCTTCGTCGCCAAGCTCATCGAACTGCGCAAGGCCAACCGCAGCGAGGCGCAGGTCCACGAGCAGCTCTCGAGCCTGCGCTCGCTGCGCGACGCCGCGCTCGACGGCAACCTCGCCTTCACCCCGCTGGTGCGCGAGGCGCTCGCCGAGCTCAAGCTCTCCGCCGATGCGATCTCCGACCCCGAGGGCATCAAGGAGCGCATCGTCTCGCGCTTCCAGCGCCACGAGGCCCGCGTCGCACGCTCGATGACCCGCGGCGTCAACGTGCTGGCGACGATCGGCGCGGTCGCCCCCTTCGTCGGCCTGTTTGGTACCGTGTGGGGCATCATGAACAGCTTCATCGGCATCGCCGAAAAGCAGACCACCAATCTCGCGGTCGTCGCCCCGGGCATCGCCGAAGCGCTGCTCGCCACCGCCATCGGCCTTGTCGCCGCAATCCCCGCAGTGGTGATCTACAACCACTTCTCGCGCCAGATTGCCGCGCACCGTGCCATCGTCTCGGACAGCGCCGCCGCGATCCTGCGCCTCGTCTCGCGCGATCTCAGCCGCGGCCAGGCGGTCACTCTCGTCAAGGAAGGCTGAGGCGCGATGAGCATCCAGCTGTCCGACGGCACCGACGACCTGCCGGTCAACCACGACATCAACGTGACCCCGTTCATCGACGTCATGCTCGTGTTGCTGATCATCTTCATGGTTGCAGCCCCGCTCGCCACCGTCGACGTCAAGGTTGACCTGCCCGCCTCCACCGCTGCGCCCGCGCCCAAGCCCGAAACGCCCGTGTTCCTCTCGATCCAGGCCGACGGCGCACTGCTGGTCGGGGAGAAGCCTGTCGCACGCAGCGCTCTGGGCTCGGCGATCGAGCGCGCCACTGGCGGTGACCACGAGCAGCGCATCTTCCTGCGCGCCGACAAGAGCGTCACGTACGACACCATCATGCAGGCGATGAACGGCCTGCGAGATGCAGGCTACCTGCACGTCGCGCTGGTCGGCGCAGAGACCACAGGCGCGCAGTGATGCAGGCCGCCGCCCTCCCAGTCGCCGAGCACAGGCGCTGGCTGATCGCCGGAGGTACCGCGCTCGCCGGACACGCACTCGCGCTCGGCGCGGTCATGCTGTGGCACCGTTCGGGCGAACCGCCCGTCCCCGAGCCCGTCGTGCTGATCGATCTGCCTGCAGGCGCCTCGGCACCCGCGCCAAGCCAGGCCGACACCGATGCGCTCGATGCATCGCAGGCGCTTGCCGAGCCGGAGCCAGAGACTGTCCGCCCGCCGCTCGAGCCCGCCGTTGCGAGCGCACCCAGTCCGCTGGCGATGCGCCTGCCCACCACCCCCTCGCCCGAGGTAGCCGTCCCGCTCGCAGCGCCGCGCCCGAGCCCTGCCCGCACAGAGCCGCGTGCACCGGCCCAAGCCGCACCGGCAGCAGCAGCGCCGCCAGCCCCGCGCAGCGATCCGCGTGAGGCCACCGGCAGCGCCAAAAGCGGCAAGGGCCCCGGCGACAGCCCCAAGGCGAAGAAGGCCCAGGCTGATTATTACGCCATGATCGCCGCTCACCTGCAGCGCAAGAAATCCTATCCCAAGGAGGCCAAGAAGGCGCGGCAGGAGGGCGTGGTCACGGTGCGCTTCACCGTCGCGCGCGACGGCTCGATTTCCAATGCCTCGATCAAGCGTTCGAGCGGCCACGAGCTGCTCGACGGGGCGACGCTCGACCTGCTGCGCCGCGTGGCGCCGCTGCCGGCGATGCCCGACTCGATGGAGCGCGAGAGCGTCACGCTCGCGCTGCCCATCGACTATTCACTGCGGACCGACTGAGCGGCCGCGCCAACCCAACGAAAACCGAAGACAACTTCGCACCAGAACTGAGGGAATTTCCAAAGTGAAGACTTACAACGGGGGAATCCGCCGTCCGATCAGCCTGCGCGGCTCGCGCAAGGCCGTGGCTCTGGGCATGACGGCCGCTGCCGCCTTCGCGGCGCCGGCCTATGCCCAGCAGGACGCGACCGCGGACGAGGAGGAAGTCCAGCTCGACACGCTCCAGATCGAGGACAGCGCCGCCGACGTCAATCCCTACACCTCGCCCGGCGCGCCCTACAAGGCACGCGTCTCGGCTGACCCGCGCCGCGTCAAGCCGCTCGCCGAGACCCCGGCGACGATCACCGTGATCACCGAGACGCAGATGGAGGAAGCGGGCACCACCGACCTCAAGGAAGTGCTGCGGCTGCAGCCGGGCGTCACCATCGGCACCGGCGAGAACGGCAATGCCTTCGGCGATCGCTACATCATCCGCGGCGAGGAAGCGCGCAGCGACGTCTTCGTCGACGGCCTGCGCGATCCCGGCATGACCACGCGCGAGAGCTTCGCGGTCGATCAGGTCGAACTCACCAAGGGGCCGAGCGCCACCTTCGCCGGACGCGGCGCCACCGGCGGTGCGGTCAACGCGATCACCAAGCAGGCGAGCACCGACTACTCGTTCAACAAGCTCGACCTCGGCTTCGGCACCGACAACTTCTACCGATCGACGCTCGACAGCAACTGGGCGCTGAGCGAGAACGCCGCGATCCGCGCCAACCTGCTGTACGCCAAGCAGGACGTGCCTGACCGCGATCCCGCCTACCGTGAGCGCTGGGGCGCTGCGGTCTCGGGCTCGCTGCAGGTAAGCGATGCGGTGCGCGTCGTGCTCGACTACTACCACCTCACCGCCAAGGACCGTCCCGACCTCGGCGTCTACGTCGCCGCCAGCGACGAGAACGGCTACGGCCAGACCTTCGACGACCTGCCGACCTACGCGCAGGACGAGGATTTCCTCGAGAGCGACGTCGACACCGTGACAGGCCGCATCTTCATCGAGCCGATGGACGGCCTCAAGATCGTCAACTCGACCCGCTACGGCGAGAGCAACAATGGCTACATGGCGACCGGCGCGCGCGGCAGCTCGGACGGCAGCTCGGTCGGCCTGTCCACGCATCAGGGCTGGCAGGACGTCACTTACTTCGTCAACCAGCTCAACGTGATCGGCTCGTTCGACACCGGCTCGGTCAAGCACAACCTGATCGTGGGCAGCGAGTACTCGGACCACAAGGTCACCAACGGCGTCTATTCCTACGAAGTGGGCGGCGAGACCAACTGCGTGGTCAGCGGTCGCGGCGGCTCGCGCCCGGGCTACTGCATCATCGACGAGAACGGCCAGCAGATCGTCTCCAACGACGCGATCAGTTCGCTGCTCCAGCGCTCGGTCACCAAGGGAGGCTGGGACAGCATCTGGCAGGTTCGCACGCTCTCGCTCTACGCGATGGACACCATGGACCTGACCCCCTGGCTCTCGGTCAACGGCGGCGTTCGCCTCGATGCGATCGACTTCAGCCTCGAGACGAGCTCGGCCAGCTACACCCAGAGCAAGAGCATGTGGAACGGCCATGCCGGCGTCTCGCTCAAGCCGATGGAAGAGCTCATGGTCTACGCCACCTGGGCGACGGCCAAGAACATCAACGGCGGTGAATCCGACCTCGGCTCGAACTGCGGCTACGGCGGCTTCTGCGTCGACCCTGTCGATCCGACCGAGCCCGGCGATCCCGAGACCTCGACCAGCTTCGAGATCGGCCTCAAGTGGGACATGTTCGACGATCGCCTGCTGCTGACCGCCGCGGCCTTCCAGACCACCAAGAACGACGTCTTCGAGCTCGGCAGTTCCGACTATGATGTCGCCGGCCACATCAACACCGGCAAGACCCGCGTGAAGGGTATCGAGCTGGGCCTCGTGGGCAACATCACCGAACGGCTCTCGGCCCAGATCGGCGGATCGATCATGGATGCCGAAGTGCTGGAGAGCTACAATCCGGCCAACATCGGCCTGACGCTCGCCAACTTCGCCGACAAGCAGGTGACCGGCCAGATCCGCTACCAGGCGACCGAGGCCTTCGCCATCGGCGCAACCGGCACCTATAAGAGCGCGATGTACGCCGGCCAGCCCGACAGTGCGGCGAGCTACAACGCCGCCGTCGGACGCTATACCTTCCGCGTGCCCTCCTCGACCGTGTTCGACGCCTTCGCCGAGTACAAGTTCAACCAGAACTTCTCGATGCGGGTGAACGTACAGAACATCGGCGACGAGGACTACTACACCGCCGCCTATCGCTCGGGCGCCTTCCTCTACAAGGGGGACGAGCGTCGCGGGACGGTGACGCTGACCGGCCGCTTCTGATAGACGGCCAATGAAGAGACGAGCGGGGGTGGCCTTCGCCTCCCCCGCTCGTCCCTGTTTCAAACCAACCGGAACACCGCCATGCTCATCGTCATCGAGAACCTGCTGAGCGCCGACGAGGTCGCGCAGATCAACCGGCAGCTGGAACAGGCGAACTGGGTCGATGGTGCGCAAAGCGCGGGTTCGCGCTCTATCGCGGTCAAGCAGAACCTGCAGGTCGATCGTGACTGCGCAGTCGGCGCGCAGCTTTCCAACCTGATCCTGCGCCGCCTCGGCGAGACGCCCCAGTTCGTCTCGGCCTCGCTCGCCGAGAAGATCTGGCCACCGGTCTTCAACCGCTATGCCCATGGCGGGCACTACGGCACCCACGTCGATTCGGCGCTGATGCGCGACAATGCGCGCGGCCTGACGCTGCGCTCGGACCTGTCGGCAACGGTGTTCCTTACCGATCCCGAGAGCTACGAGGGCGGCGAACTGCTGATCGAGAACGAGTTCGGCGCGCAAGGCGTCAAGCTCGCCGCGGGCGACATGGTGCTCTACCCCTCGAGCAGCCTGCATCAGGTGACCCCGGTCACCGCCGGGGAGCGCACTTGCGCAATCCTGTGGCTGCAGAGCGCCGTCGCCGATGCCGCAGAGCGGGCGATGCTCTACGATCTCGACCAGTCGATCCAGGCGCTCTCGGTCGCGCGCGCCGCCGACGATCCCGACATCGACCGGCTGATCCACGTCTACCACAACCTTGTCCGGCGCTGGGCACAGGTCTGACAGCGATGGACCGCGCGCGCCTCACCTGGCTCCTTTCGCTGGCGCTCGCCATGCCCGGCGCGCTGATGATCGCCGATCTGGCGCAAGGCACGACCTGGGCGATGGACCTGCTCCACCCCAGCGGCGAGATGGCGGTGCGCCTCGTCATCCTCGCGATGCTGGCAGGCCCGGTCACCGAGATATTCGGGGCAAACCGGGTGACTCGCGCCTGGCTCTCGATCCGCCGCCAGCTCGGCCTCGCCGCCTTCGGCTATGCCCTGCTCCACCTTGCCTTCTACGCGCTCGACATGACCCCTGCAGGCATGCTTGGCGAACTGACCCTGCCCGGTATCTGGACCGGATGGCTCGCGCTCGCGCTGCTCGCCCCGCCCGCCGCGGTCAGCTTCGATCGCGCCGTGCGCCGGCTGGGCCGCCGCTGGCGCACCATCCAGCGGCTGGTCTATGCCGCCCTCGCGCTGGCCATGGTGCACTGGCTGCTCCTGGCATGGTCGCCGGCTTCGGCGCTCGTTCACATTGCCCCGCTTATACTCGCCTGGAGCGCGCGCGCATGGCGCCGCCACCAGATCAAGGCCCTTCGCCGCAAGTCATCAACCACAAGGACCGCTCCGTGACCCTTCCCAAGCTCTCGCCCCGCACGCTGCTTGCCGCCATGGCACTGTCGAGCGCTGTCATCGCCAGTCCGGCGCTGGCCGACGGTAATGTCGTGTGCCACGCCGGACCGCAGGACAAGTGGACCGACATCAACCAGCTCAAGAAGAAGGTCTGGATGGAAGGCTGGAAGCTGCTCAAGCTTCAGGTCGAGGGCGACTGCTACGAGGTCTACGCACGCAACAGTGCGGGACAGGTGCTCGAGGCGTTCTTCCATCCGGTCACGCTCGACAAGCTCGTCGTCTACCGCCGCGGCGCCGAGATCTACCGCCGCAAGGGCTTCACCGGACAGTAGAACCTTCGGCGCATCGGTGCCACTCGGGTAAATAAGCGGCAAGGACATGCGCGCCGCGCTTTTGGTTTGGCGCGCGGCCTGCTAGGCGCGGCGCCATGCTGACGATCCGCGACATTACCGTGCGCCTTGGTGGCCGCACGATCCTCGACCAGGCTGGCGCCACCATTCCCAAGGACGGCAAGGTCGGCCTCATCGGCCGCAACGGCGCCGGCAAGTCGACGCTGGTCAAGGCGATCATCGGTGAGCTCGAGCCCGACGGCGGCTCGGTCGACATGCCCAAGCGCGCGCGTCTGGGCTATATCGCGCAGGAGGCCCCGGCGGGCACCCGCACCGCGATCGAGGCGGTGCTCGACGCCGATGTCGAGCGCAAGGAGCTGCTCGCCGAAGCCGAGACCTGCACCGACCCGAACCGCCTTGGCGACGTGCACGAGCGCCTCATCGCCATCGACGCCTATACCGGCGATGCCCGCGCCGCGCGCATCCTCGTCGGCCTCGGCTTCGACGAGGAGATGCAGAACCGCCCGCTCGACAGCTTCTCGGGCGGCTGGAAGATGCGCGTCGCGCTCGCCGGGCTGCTCTTTTCCGAGCCCGACGTGCTGCTGCTCGACGAGCCCTCGAACCACCTCGACCTCGAGGCGACGCTGTGGCTGGAGAACTTCCTCCAGACATACCCGCGCACGCTCATCGTCATCAGCCACGAGCGCGACCTGCTCAACAATGTGGTCGACCACATCCTGCACCTGCAGAACGGCAAGCTGACGCTCTATCCGGGCACCTACGACAGCTTCGAGCGCATCCGCGCCGAACGCGCGGCGCAGGCCGCCGCCGCCAAGGCCAACCAGGACGCGCAGCGCAAGAAGCTCGCCGACTACGTCGCGCGCAACTCGGCCCGCGCCTCGACCGCCAAGCAGGCGCAGTCGCGCGCCAAGATGCTCGCCAAGATGCAGCCCATCGCCTCGATGGCCGAAGACCCCTCGATGAGCTTCGACTTCCCCAGCCCCGACGAATTGCGTCCGCCGCTGGTCACGCTCGATCTCGCCGCGGTGGGCTACGAGGCGGACAAGCCGATCCTCAGGCGTCTCAACCTGCGCATCGATCCCGAGGACCGCATCGCGCTGCTGGGCCGCAACGGCAACGGCAAGACCACGCTGGCGCGCCTGCTCGCCCGCCAGCTCGAGCCGATGGAAGGCTCGCTCGCCTTCTCGCCCAAGATCCGCATCGGCTATTTCACCCAGTACCAGGTCGAGGAACTGCCCTCAGGCTCGACCCCGCTCGAACTGATGACCCGCGCCATGACCGGCAAGCCGCCGCTTGCGGTGCGCGGGCAGCTGGGGCGCTTCGGCTTCTCGGGCCCGCGCGCCACTGCCGAGATCGGCACGCTCTCGGGCGGCGAGCGCGCGCGTCTGGCCCTCGCGCTGGTCACCCGCGACGCCCCGCACATGCTCATTCTCGACGAGCCGACCAACCACCTCGACGTCGACGCGCGCGAGGCGCTGGTGCAGGCGCTCAACGACTTCGCGGGCGCCGTGATCCTCGTCAGCCACGACCGTCACATGGTCGAGCTGGCCGCCGACCGGCTGGTGCTGGTCGATAGCGGAACGGCCAGCAACTACGACGGATCGATGGAGGACTACATCGACTTCGTGCTCGGCCGGAACCAGAAGAAGGCGGCCAAGCCCGCCGCCGAGCCGCAGGCTGCCCCGGTCAAGAAGGCCCCCGGCCTCTCGCGCGACGAGCTCAAGGCACTGCGCCGCCGCGTCACCGAGAACGAGACGCGCATGAAGCGCCTCCAGCTCCAGCTTGCGGCGCTCGACGCCGTGCTCGCCGATCCCGGTTCGGCGAAGGGCGACCTCGCCAAGCTCAACATCGGCGAGATCGGCACCCGCCACGCAGCCTTCAGCGAAGAGCTGGAAGAGGCCGAGATGGCCTGGCTCGAGGCGAGCGAGGAACTCGAGGCGGTGATGGGCGGCTGAGACCCGCTAGCGGGCAGACAGCCCGGACATCCACGAAAAAGGCCGGCATCGGGATAGCCCCGATGCCGGCCTTTTTCGTCAGGCGTGAGAGGCGCGAGGTCGCCCCCGCGCCGCCCGGTCAGCCCCAAATCAGCCGTTATGCGGCTTGGGGCTCGGACGGGCCGAATAGCCCTTGCCCTTCTTGGGATAGCCGCCCGACTTGGGACGCCCGCCCTCGGGACGGCCACCGCCATGGGGACGCCCGAAGGGCTTGCGATGACGCCCCTCGTAGCCCTTGTTACTGCGCGGCTCGTAGCCACCGCCGCCTTCGCCGCGATACTCGCCGCGCGGACGACGGTTGCGCACCTCGTCAGGAACCTCGTTGGCGACCTCGATGCGCGCACGCGCCTCGAATTCGTCGCTGTCGCTCTTGAGCGTGCGCTGCGCCGACTTCTCGAAACGCTCGGCCATAGTGCGCGGGATCTCGAAATAGGTCTCGCGGTCGGTGATGCGGATCTGGCCGATGGCATCGCTCGACACACCGCCACGGCGGCACAGCACCGGCAGGATCCAGCGCGGCTCGGCGTGGTCGTGACGACCGACGTCGAGACGGAACCAGACGTTGTCCTCGAAGCCCGCACGCTTGCCGCGCTGCGGGGGACGGCTCGTGGGATCGAGCAGTTCCTCGGGCTGCGGCTTGGCGAGGCGCTGGCTGCGCACGAACGCAGCGGCAAGGTCTTCGGCGCTCATCGTCTCGAGCAGCTTGCGGGCGATCACGCGATCTTCCTCGTCGACCTCGACGGGGGCGAGCAGTTGCTCGGTGATGCGCTCGCGGTCCATCTCGCGGATGACCTCGGGGGTCGGCGCGTCGATCCACTCGGCGGGGATCTGCGCCTGACGCAGCATGCCCTCGACGCGGCGGCGGCGCGGATAGGGCACGAGCAGGACCGCGGTGCCCTTCTTGCCCGCACGGCCGGTGCGGCCCGAACGGTGCTGGAGGGTTTCCGCATCGCGCGGGATCTCGACGTGGATGACGAGCGTGAGCGACGGCAGGTCGATGCCGCGCGCGGCGACGTCGGTGGCGACGCAGACGCGGGCGCGGCGATCACGCAGCGCCTGCAACGCGTTGTTGCGCTCGTTCTGGCTGTGCTCGCCCGAAAGCGCCACCGCCGAGAAGCCGCGCTCGGACAGCGTGGCGTGCAGGTGCTTGACGTTGTCGCGCGTGGCGCAGAACAGGATCGCGGTCTCCGCGTCGTGGTAGCGCAGCAGGTTGACCACCGCGTTCTCGACGTCGGACTGGGTGACCGTCACGACCTGATAGCTGATGTCGCCGTGGCCGCGCTTCTCGCCCATCGTGGTGATGCGCAAGGCATCGTCCTGATAGCGCTTGGCAAGGCTCTCGATCGCGCGCGGCATGGTTGCCGAGAACAGCAGCGTGCGGCGGTTCTGGCCGGTCGCGTCGAGCAGTTCCTCGAGGTCTTCGCGGAAACCCATGTCGAGCATCTCGTCGGCCTCGTCGAGAACCACGACCGAGAGTTCGGAGAGGTCGAGCTTGCCGCGCTCGAGGTGGTCGCGCAGACGGCCCGGTGTACCGACGACGATGTCGGCGCCGCGCTCGAGCTGCTTGCGCTCCTTGACGGGGTCCATGCCGCCCACGCAGGTCACCGTGCGCGCGCCGGTCTCGGCATAGAGCCATGCCAGCTCGCGGCTCACCTGCTGGGCGAGTTCGCGGGTCGGGGCGATGACCAGCGCCTGCGGGGTGTGGCTGCGCTGCAGCTCGCCGCCGGCAAGCAGTTCGTCGGCCATGGCGATACCGAAGGCGACGGTCTTGCCCGAGCCGGTCTGCGCCGAGACGAGCAGATCGCGCCCGCGCGCCTCGTCCTTCGAGACGGCGTCCTGCACGCTCGTCAGCCGTTCGTAGCCGTGCCCCTCGAGGGCCTTGGCGAGGGCCGGGGGAAGGCGATCAAAATTCACATGCATCAAAAGGGTCCTGCCGCTCGAAGCGGCCACTGTTATGTTGGGGTCCGGGGGACGCGGCTGCCCGCGTGTCGGACTGGCCAAAGGGGCCCCTTAGCGCAAAACCTGCGAGAATGCGCGCACGATTTTCACCCTCGACACAAAAACGCGCCGGATCGATGCCTGGCGGCCTCGAAACCCGGTAAAATTGCGGATGCGACCGAGGGTTTGCGGCGGCGAGAGGCCCGGGCAAACGCATGCTGCCCGGGCCTCTTGCTCAGATCACTTGACCGGAACGATGCGCAGCGCCGCGCCGCCGCCCGGTGCCAGCCACAGGTCCATGGCATCGCCCTTGCGCACCGTGCGCTTGTCGTAGGCGATGCGGTGGCGTGCCTCGGTCTCGTAGGTCGCGCCCTCACCGTCCTTCCAGATCGTGACCTCGTAAGCCTGTCCCGGCGAGAGGAAGTCGAACGTGACCGGCACCGTGCGCTCCGTACCGTCGTTGACCGCGCCCACGAACCAGTTCTCGCTCTTGCGGTCCTTGCGCGCCATGACCGCGAAGTCGCCCACCGCGCCTGCAATCAGATGGCTCTCCTGCCAGTCGGTCGGAACCGAGGTGATGAAGTCCATCTCGCGCGGATACTTGTCGAGCTCCTGGATGAAGTCCGAGGCCATCTGGATCGGCGAGTAGAGCGCGACGTAGAGCCCCAGCTGCTTGGCCAGCGTCGAGGCGAGCGGCACGTTCTCCGCACCCTTGAGACTGAGCAGGCCCGGCGTGAAGTCCATCGGCCCCGAGAGCATGCGCGTGTAGACGAGCGTGGGCTCGTGGTCGGGCCCGTTGGCGAAGGCACCCCAGGCGTTGTACTCCATGCCGCGCGCACCCTCGCGCGAGACCCAGTTGGGGTAAGTGCGGCGAAGGCCGGTATCCTTGACCGGCTCATGCGTGTTGACCGCGACATGGTGCGCGGCCGCGACCTTCACCACGTCGAGATAGTGGTTCACCATGCGCTGGCCGTCGTGCCATTCCATCCGGCGCGCACCGCGCGGTTCGCCCAGACGTTCGCTGTCAGCGATGATCCCGCCCGCATCGGCGACATAGCCGGTCTTCACGGTGCTGACGCCGAGCTTTTCGTAAAGCGCCATGGCGTCTTCGAGCTGCGCTTCGTAGTTGGCGATGTTGCCGCCGGTCTCGTGGTGGCCGATCAGGCGCACGCCCTTCTTGCGCGCGTAGTCGGTGACCGCCTTGATGTCGAAATCGGGTGTCGCCTGCGTGAAGCTGAAGTCGTCGCCGTGACCGAACCAGTTGCCGTTCCAGCCCTTGTCCCAGCCCTCAACCAGCACGCCGCCGAACTTGTGCGCGGCGGCATAGTCGATGTAGCGCTTGGTGCGCTGCGTGGTGGCGCCGTGGTCGGGGCCCTCGGCCCATGACCAGTCGCCGCGGATCATGCCCCACCAGATGCCGATGTAGCGCTGCGGCTCGAACCAGCTGACGTCGCCCAGCTTGTTGGGCTCGTTGAGGTTGAGTTCGAGATCGTTCTCGACGAGGCCCGCGGCATCGTCGGCGATGCGGATCGTGCGCCAGGGGGTCGCGAAGGGCAGCTCGCGCACGACGCGCGGCCCCTGCGATGAAGGCGCCAGCGTGGTGCGGAAACCGCGCCCTTCGGTGCGCTTGAGCCAGTAGCCTGCATAGTCGACCAGCGCCGCCTCGTGAAACGAGAGGTGCGTGCCGTCCGCCAGACGCATGGTAATCGGGGTATGCGCGGTCGAGACACCCTCGATCGGGGTCTCCTGATAGACCTGCTCATAGCGGTTCCACTCGCCCGCCGGGATCCACCAGGCCTTGCCCTCGGGCACGATCTGGAACTCGGTGATCTCGTCGGCGATCTTCATCGTCGAGAAGGCCGCCTGCTCGGGCACCTCGTAGCGCAAGCCGATGCCCTCGTCAAACAGGCGGAAGTGGACGTTCATCAGCCGCTTGCCGTCCTGATCGGACTGCTCGAAGCGCACCGTCACCTCGTTGTGGCGGTCGTGGACGAAGCGGCGCTCGCCCCAGGGCTGCTCCCAGGTCTCCTCGCCCTGCCCGCTCTCGCTGCCGACGATATGAAAGCCGCGCTGCATGTTGAGTCCGTCGGCGAGCTGGAAGCCCATGCGGCTCGGCGCGATCAGCAGCTTGCCCTTGCGGCTGAGCGACCAGACCGGGCGACTGTCGTTGTCGATGCCGACAGTGAGGACCAGCGAACCGTCGGGCGAGGTCGCACGAACCTGCTCGGCCTGCGCGGCTTCCTGCGCCATGACATTGGCGGGCAGCATGACGGGCGCGGCAGCACCGAGACCGGCAGCAAGCGCCAGCAGACGAAATGATTTCAAAGCAACTCTCCCATGGGTTTTTGGCCCGCGTGTTTCCGGCACGTGTGTGTTTGAAGCGCCCGTTCGGACAGGATCAGGCGCGCAGCCAGAGCGCGGCGAAGGGGCCGAGCTGGCCCGGCACACCGCCGTTGACAGTGGCGACGACTTCGCCCGCCTCTTCCAGATCGGCAGGCCAGTCCTGAGCGTTCGCACCGATGTTGAAGATACCGTAGACCGTCTCTCCCTCGCAGCGCCGCCGCAGCACCAGCACCTGCTCACCGACATGGACGAGCGCGCAGTCGCCCCGGCGCAATGCTGCACTGTCCTTGCGCAGCATGAGCAAGCGGCGGGTGAGGTTGAGCAGCGAACCCGCCTCGCCTTCCTGCCGGTCGACGGCTCGCGCGAGATTGACCGCGCTGTGCGGCAGCCATGGCTGCGCATTGGAAAAGCCACCCGGCACCAGCGCGCCCTCGGCGGCCAGTTCGCACCACGGCATCGGCGTGCGCACGCCGTCGCGCGAGAGCGTCAGCGGCCAGTTGGCGATGGCTTCGGGGTCTTGCAGCAATTCGAAGGGAACCTCGTCCTGCAGCAGGCCCAGCTCCTCGCCCTGATAGATGATCGGATTGCCGCGCAGCGCGAGGAACAGCATCATCTTGAGCCGCGCGAAGGCATCGGTGTCCTCGCTCGCGCACCAGCGCGAGAGCGCACGCGGGGCATCGTGGTTCTCGAAGGCCCAGCTCGGCCAGCCCGCGTCGGGCGCATCGCCCCAAGGCTCGAGCGCCTTCGCCACCAATGCAGGCGTCAGTTCGGGCGCATAGAGGAAATCGAACCCGTAGGCGCTGTCGAGACGTTCGCGCCCACGGGTATAGTCCTGCATCTCGCGGCGCGCCTCGCGCCCACCGACCTCGGCCAGCGAAAAGGTATCGGGATAGCTCGCGATCAGCGCCTGCAACCGCTCGATGAAGCGCACGACGTCGGGGTGCGACTGGTTGTAGCGCTGGAGCTGGAAGTCGAACGAGCGCGTGCGCAGCGAACCGTCGTCAGGCGCAGGCGGATTGTCGCGCAGTTCCGGGTCGTGCATCGTGAAGTTGAGCGCATCGATGCGGAAACCCGATACGCCGCGATCGAGCCAGAAGCGCGCGACGTCGAGCAGAGCATCCTGCACCTTGGGATTGTGCACGTTGAGCTGCGGCTGGCGATCGAGGAAGTTATGCAGGTAATACTGCCCGCGCCGCCCGTCCCAGCGCCACGACGGGCCGCCGAATACCGACTGCCAGTTGCTCGGCGGCGAACCTTCGGGCTTGGGATCGGCCCAGACATACCAGTCGGCGCGCGCATTTTCGCGGCTCGAGCGGCTCTCGACGAACCAGGGATGCAGGTCCGAGGTATGGGCATAGACCTGATCGACGATCAGCTTGAGGCCCAGCTCCTTCGCGCGGACCACGAGGGCGTCGAAATCCGCGAGGTTGCCGAAGATCGGATCGACGTCGCAATAGTCGGCGATGTCGTAGCCGAAGTCGGCCATCGGCGAGGTGTAGAAAGGCGAGATCCAGATCGCGTCGACGCCGAGCGCAGCCACGTGGCCGAGCCTTGCGGTGATGCCTGCAAGATCGCCGATGCCATCGCCGTTCGAATCCATGAAGCTGCGCGGGTAGATCTGGTAGATCGCCGCACCGCGCCACCACTCGTTGCCGGATGCTCCGGCGCCCTGCCCGCCCGCCACCGGGCGCTTGTCCTGCTGTGCCATCGTCATGAGGGAATACACCGTTTCCTGGGGGGAAGCTTGGAAGGAATGCCGCGCTAGCGCGTGGCGCGACACACCGCGTAACCGAAAGCGGGAAGCGACACCGCAAGACTGCCCGGCGCATCGGGCCGCGTGGCGCAGCCGCTCCCCGCGAGCACCTCGAAACCGGCCGAGGCAGGCTCGACGCCGACCTGCGCGGTGAGCGGGGCGGGCGAGGTATTGAACACGAGCAGCACCTCGGTCTCGTCCTCAGGATCGAAACGCGAGAGCGCGAAGAGACCCGGTCCGTCGCTCGACGCTGCACGCAGCACCGAACGCCCGCCGGTCAGCGCCGGGGTCGCGCGGCGCAGCTGCGCCAGCTGTGCAATCTCGCGGTAGAGCGGGTGCGTGGTATCGAAGTTCGCCTCGGCCGTCGTCGCCGAAGTACCGAGCAGGGTCTCGGCATTGTAGACCGGCGTCTTCGAGGCGAACATGTCCTGGCGCGAGAGCTGGTCGCCGCCCTCGCCGACGAAGCCCTGTTCATCGCCCGAGTAGATCGTGGGAACGCCGCGCATGGTGAGCAGCATCGCATTGGCAAGCCGTACACGCGCCATCAGCTCGTCGTCACCGATGCCCGGATTGCGGTCCTTGAGGAACATCGCGATGCGCCCGGCATCGTGGTTGCCAAGAAACGTGGGCAACTGCATCGCGCCCTTCGCGCCGCCTGCGTAGAGCGCGTCGTCCTCGCCCAGCCGCGCCAGTTCGTCCTGCCCTGCGGGCTTGCCCTTACCGTCCTTGCTCAGCGCGTCGATGACCGCATACATGAAGCCGAAGTCGAGCACCGCCGGGAACGCGGCATTGCGGGTCCAAGAGGCGAGCAAAGCAGGGTCGTATTCGCCGGTCGCCACTTCGCCGAAGACGTGGAAGTTGGGAATGCCGCGCTGCCGGGCACGCTCGATCATGGCGGGCACGAAGACGCGCCAGAACTCGGGATTGACGTGCTTGGCGGTGTCGATGCGGAAGCCGTCGATGCCGTAGCGATCGATCCAGTCGCCATAGATCGCGATCATGCCCTCGACCACGCGCGGGTTCTCGGTAGCGAGATCGTCGAGGCCGACGAAATCGCCGTACTGCGCGCTCTCGCCCTTCCAGTCGGTATTGCCGCGGTTGTGGTAGTAGATCGGATCGTTGAGCCAGCCCGGCACCTTGATCGCGCGCTCCTTGGGCGCGACCACGGGCTCATAGGCGAAGCTGGGGTCGGTAAGTTTCGACCAGTTGCCCGGCGATGCATCGCTGTCGCCCGCAAAGCCGGAGTTGATCGCTGCACCCGATACGGGCCCGCGCGTCGAGAAGGGATAGTCCGCCTTCGAGCGGTAGGCGTAGTCGTCGTCTGCCCCCTCGCCCTGCTCCCCGCCGGACTGGCGATAGGAGATGACGTCGGCGGTGTGGTTGGCGATAATGTCCATGTAGACCTTCATCCCGCGCGCATGGGCGGCATCGACAAGGGCCTTGAAATCGGCGTTGGTGCCCAGATGCGGATCGACCTGGGTAAAGTCGGTGATCCAATAGCCGTGATAGCCCGCGCTCTCCTGCCCGGGCAGGCCCTGAACCGGCTTGTTCTTGAAGATCGGCCCGACCCAGATCGCGCTCGCCCCCAGTCCCTGGATATAGTCGAGGCGGCTGGTCAACCCCTTGAGATCGCCGCCATGGTAGAAGCCCTTGTCGGCGGGATCGAAGCCGGTCGCGAGGCGGTCGCCCCTGATGCCGCCCCGGTCGTTTGCAGGATCGCCGTTCTCGAAGCGGTCGGGCAGGACGAAGTAGATCACTTCCTGCTCGGGCGTGCGTGCTCGCAGGCGGGCAAGGTTGTCCTCGGCGGCATCCTGCGCGCAGAGCATGGCCGGCATGGCACCTGCCAGCATGGCGGCAAGGGCGATCAGGGGCAGTTTCACGGCTCGGTGCATCTCTCTCGTCTCGCTCTTGGCGTCGCTAGTGCCTGCATCGATCATGGCCGGGCGGGCAAGTCCTTCATCTCGGGGCAAAGCCCGAAAGGCGGCGGCGGGGCCAGGACCGGAGGCCAATGGCCCCGCCGCACGTCCCGATGCGGGTTTCGGGAGGAGGTCCACCCGCTCCGGGACTGGTTCGGATCGCGTCGCCGCGACCCGGACCGATCTGCCTTGGCGCACCCGGGCCACTGAGGCCCGGGCATGCCGGCATCACTTGGGCAATCAGAACTTGTAGGTGAAGCCTGCCAGGTAGCGGCGGCCGTAGCTCTGGTAGTCGATGACCTGACGGCTATCGCCCGGGTTGGCGGTGACGAAGGGTTCGTCGGTGAGGTTCTGGCCCTGCAGGTAGATCGACAGGCCGTCGAGCGCACCGCCCTCGAAGTCGTAGCCGATCTGCGCATCGACGATCAGCTCGTCAGCCGCGCGGCGACGCACGCGGTTGGCTGCGAAACCCGAGACCTCGCCCACGAAGGTCGAGCGGTAGCGCACCGAGCCGCGGGCGTTGAAGCCCCACTTCTCGAAGTAGGCAGTGCCGTTGGCGACCCACTTCGAATAGCCCGGCAGGTCTTCTGCAGGCGCTCCCGGCGTCGGCGAGATCTTCGTCTTGGTATACGAGACACCGCCGGTGACGCCGAAGCCTTCGAGCGCGGGAACGAGCAGGTCGAAGGGCAGCGTGCCCGCCAGCTCGACACCGTAGAGCTTGCCACCATCGCCATTGATCGGAACGTTGAGCTGCGCGGTCGGCGAGACCGTCACGTCGTCACCCGGGCTTGGCAGCGCGAGGCCATCGGTCGGGATCGTCACGTCGAGGTTGTAGACGTAGCTCTTGAGCTCCTTCCAGTAGAACTGCGCCGCGAGGTAGCCCTTGCCGCCGCCGAAGTACTTCTCGAAGGTCAGGTCGAGCGCATTGGCGCGCCAGGGACGCAGGTCGGGATTACCCGACGAGCCGGTCACCTGCGCCACGTCGCCGGTGATCGTGTAGCCCCAGGAAAGCGAGGCACGCATGTCGTCGAGGCGCGGACGGATGATCTCGCGCGCCGCGGCGAAGCGGACCACGAAGTCGCTCGGGAAGCGCAGCGAGAGGTTGAGGCTGGGCAGCACGTCGAGGTAGTCGGTGCTCGCGTTGCGCTCCGAGGCCCCGATGTTGGGCGAGCCATTGGGGTTGGTCCCCAGCAGAACCGCCGTCGCGCCGCGCGAGTTCTGGTCGGTCCAGTTCGCCTGCACGCCGAAGTTGCCGGTCAGGTGCGCCGAGCCGATGTCGGCATCGATGTTGCCCTGCACATAGCCGGTCATGATCTTCTCGCGGATCGCGTAGCTCTTGACCACCACGTCGCCGTAGGGATTGGCGACGAGGTTGTAGAGCCCGGCATCGACGAGATCGCGCGCATTGTAGCTGACCATCGAACCCAGACCGAGGAAGTCGAGATCGGTCGCGCCCATCTGGTATTCGCTCGGGATCGGAACGCTGACGGTGCCGTCGGTGTTGGCGGCAAGGCCCAGGAAGTATTCCTCGGGCACCAGCGACTTCGAGCGCGTGGTGTAGTTCCAGCCAGCCTGGACCGAGCTGAGCGGCCCGCCGTCGAACTCGCGCGCGACCTCGGCACGGAACTGCCAGAGCTCGTCCTTGATCTTGCGGTCGTTGTAGTAGCCGTCCTGCCCACCCGTGATGGTGGTGCCATCCGGGCCGATCTGCGTGCCGCCCCAGCCCTGCGGGCTGGTCAGCAGGATCAGGTTGTAGTCCGAATAATCGAGCTGATGGGTGAAGCTGGTCCCTGCGGCACCCGACAGGAAACCGATCGTATCGGTCGCACCAGTACCGTCACGGCCCGTGCCCGAGTAGCTCTCGACGTTGAGCTCGTTGCGGTCGGTGCGCGAGTAGCTGACGTCGAACATCGCGTTCCAGCCGTCGTCGCCTTCCCACTTGTTGTTCCAGCCGAAGGCATAGAGCTTGGCGTGACGCTGGAAGACGTCGTTGCGCAGCACGCCCTTGACGTCGGAGAAGGAGCCTTGCGTGATCAGCCCGTCCTCGACGGTATAGCCATCGTCGAGCGATGCGCCCGACCAGAATAGCGGCAGCTCGATGCCGCGCTTGAACTGGTCGTCCTTGAAGTTCGAATAGAACCCGTCGATGGTCGAGGTGAAGTTGGGCGAGGGACGCCACTGCAGCGTGCCGTTGAGGCCGAGACGCTTGAGCTGGGTCGAGGTGACGTAGCTCTTCGAGCCGCCGATGACCTGATTGCCATCGGGTGCCTCGGCATAGCCCCAGGCGTTGAACTCCTCGATCTGGTAAGGCTCGTCGAGGTAGCTCGCGCCCAGCGCGATGCCGATGGTGTCGTCTGCGAACTGGTCGACGTAGAGCACGTTGGCGCGGTAGCCGGTGTCCTTCGAGCCCGCGTTGAGCTTGCCCTGATCGGTATAGGTGCCGCGCGCGCCGAACGAGACGATGCGCTTGCCGGCATCAAGCGGACGGATCGTGCGCATGTCGACCGTACCCGAGAGGCCCTGACCAACGAGGCTCGCCATCGGCGTCTTGTAGACGTTGACCGCGCTGACGATTTCGGACGGATACTGGTCGTACTCGACCGCGCGGTTGTCGCCGGTCGAGGTCTGCTCCCGGCCATTGAGCAACGTGGTCGAGAAGTCGGGCGCGAAACCGCGGATCGAGATCGCGTTCGAGCGGCCCGAGACGCGCTGCGAGGTCAGGCCCGGCAGGCGCGCGATCGATTCCGCGATCGAGGCGTCGGGCAGCTTGCCGATGTCCTCGGCCGAGATCGATTCGACGATCTGGTCAGCGGTCTTCTTCTCGCCGATCGCGCTTTCGAGTGCCGAGCGGTAGCCGGTGACGATGATTGCGCCTTCCTGGGTCAGGACGCCGTCGGCATCCTCGACCGGCTCGTCGCTGTCCTGCGCGAAGGCATTGGTCGGGGCGCCCGCGACCATGGCCAGAGCCAGGGCAACCGTGGAAACATTCCATGCACGCTTAGTATCGATGCGAAGTGCCATCGCTCGTCCTCTCCTGTCGTTGCCGCCGCACGGCATTCTTCCGGCTTGCGGCCTATTCATCGGGAGCGTGCGGCATGCATGCCACGACTCTCCTGTTGCACGCCGCTTAGCCCGAGACAGGACAATGCATAATATGGCATACGTATGCATGGACCGGCACGAATCCCACGCTGTGGCAACAAGGCCGCACCTATGCGGGGCCGCCCGGTTCAACCGATTGCACAAACGAGCGCGAAATACATTTCGGGCGAATACGGGGAGCTGGAGTAACCATGGGCCGCAAGCCTTCGAACCGCCCGACCAGCTTTGACATCGCCTATCGCGCCGGGGTCTCGCAGCCCACCGTGAGCCGCGCCCTGCGTGGGTCCAAGGCGATCAGCGCGGCCACGCGCGAGCGGATCGAGGCGATCGCGCGCGAACTGAACTACTCGGTCGACAAGAACGCCTCCTCGCTGCGCTCGCAGCGCGCCAATACCATCGCGCTGCTGTTCTTCGAGGAAGACACGCCTGACGATTCCAAGATCAATCCCTTCTTCCTCGCCATGCTCTCCTCGATCACCCGCGAATGCGCGAGCCGCGGGCTCGACCTGCTCATCTCGTTCCAGAAGATGGAGGACGACTGGCACACCCGCTACCAGGACAGCCACCGCGCCGACGGCCTGATCCTGCTCGGCTACGGCGACTACACGGTGTATCGCGCACGTCTCGAGCAACTCGTTCGGCAGGGCACGCAGTTCGTGCGCTGGGGGGTGACCGACGGGCCCGAACAGGGCGCTGCGATCGGTTCTGACAACGTGGGGGCCGGACGGCTCGCAGGCCAGCATCTGCTCGAGATGGGCCGCCGCCGCATCGCCTTCATCGGTCAGGCCGACGAGCACTATCCCGAATTCGCCGCGCGCTACCGGGGGCTGTGCGAGGCGCTTGGCGTCGCCGGGATCACGCCCGATCCGGCGCTCAGGCGAGATTCGATCAGCCACGAGGAACTGGGCCGCGCGGCGATGGCCGACATCATCGCCTCGGGCGTCGCCTTCGACGCGGTCTTCGCCGCGAGCGACCTGATCGCGCTGGGGGCGATGCGTGCGCTGATCGCTGCAGGCCTTTCGATCCCCGAGGACGTCGCGGTGATGGGCTTCGACGACCTCCCCGCCGCAAGCATGACCAGCCCCGCACTCACCACCATCTCGCAGGACCTGAAGGGCGCTGGTGAGCGCCTCGTCCAGACGCTCATGGCACAGGTCGAGGACCGGCCCGCACCAAGCCCCCTGCTCGAGACGCGCCTGATCGTGCGCGAGAGCACCGGGGCGCGTTAGTTCGGGAGGCTAGGCGCACTCAGTCGGGTTGATCTTTCCTGCCCCAGTAAAACACGAAGGCATCGCTGAATCCGCCGCCCATGTGGCGAAAACCGGCGGCTTCGACATCATCGAACAGCACGCGCGACTGAAGGGCCTCGACGATATCCGCGAGTGCCTCCTCGCCCAGGTCAGCCGGAAATGTACCGGCGACTTCGCACAGACTTTTCGCGCAGACGACGCGCAAGCGGTTTCCCTCGGCCAGCAGATCGGGAACCTGGGCATAGCGCGAGCGCAGCGCGGCTTCAGCGGACTGCGCCCAGCCCTCGTCCCGCGGCTCGGTTCTCACCCGTTCGTGCAGAGCGGGCAAGTCGGGAGAATGCGCGACAAGCCCGCCAAGCAGGGCATCGGCAGGGCTGCGGGAAGCTTTTGGCTCCTGCGCTGGCTGCGACAGAAACAGGGCAGTGCCTGCAACGAGCGCTGCAACGATTGCGGTCATCACGATCCTTCCAGATTTCAAGACGGGCTTTGTCCCGCTCGAACCAGAAGGCATGGGAGCTGCATCGGCCAGCCCGATTTTCTCGTCCCGATTTTCTTGTAGGCGCAAGGCACGGGCCAGTTCGCGGCTGCTCGCAAAACCAGTCTTGCGCCGGGCCGAACGCAAGCGCTCGTTGACGGCGGCGACGCTCAGGCCGGTGAGGCTGGCGACGCTCTTTGCGGTATGCCCTTCCCCGAAGAGAGACAGCACTTCGCGCTCGCCGGGCGCCAGGCGCGCCAGCTCTGTTTCGGGCAAGTCCGTGTCGTCAGGGGTTAGCGGTTGCCGACCTGCGTTCCGGATCATCACTTACTCCTGCCGGGCATTCCCATGCACACGTCATGCATTGTTATGCGTCGTTCTATGCATGGATTGCGTATTCGTATGCATGAGACACCAAGCATTGCCGTTGGCGCGGCTTCGTGCAACGCCAAAGCCTTGCATCGGAGCCGGACGCGATGATCCGGCGGATCGTGGAGAGGACGTAGAGACATGGCATCGGCCGGGTTCGCCACCGATACGCTGGAGGCCCAGCATGGCGCGCCGGCGCTCGAGAAGCCGCGGCAGGGCTGGAAGGGCCTGTGCAACATCTCCTTCGGGTTCTTCGGCATCCAGGTGGGCTTCGCTCTCCAGAACGCGAACATGAGCCGGGTCTTCCAGTCGCTCGGCTCCTCGATCGACGACCTGCCCGCCTTGTGGGTCGCGGCCCCGCTGACCGGCCTCCTCGTCCAGCCCATCGTCGGGCACTTGTCCGACCGGACCTGGCTCGGTCGGCTCGGGCGGCGCAGGCCCTACTTCCTCGCAGGCGCCCTGCTCGCCGCGATCGCGCTGGTGCTCATGCCCGAGAGCGGTGCACTGCTGATGGCGGCGATGCTGCTGTGGATGCTCGATGCCAGCCTCAACGTCTCGATGGAGCCGTTCCGCGCCTTTGTCGGCGACATGCTGCGCCGCGACCAGCATACCGCAGGCTATGCGGTGCAGACCGCCTTCATCGGCGCGGGCGCGGTGGTCGGATCGCTGTTCCCCTACCTGCTCGACCATCTCGGCGTCGCCAACGAGGCGAGCGGCGGTGCGATCCCCGACACGGTACGCTACAGCTTCCGCGCAGGCGCGCTGATCCTGCTCGTCGCGGTCGGCTGGACGATTGTCACGACCCGCGAATACTCGCCGCAGGAGCAGGCCCGCTTCGCCGAGCCCGCCGATGACGAGGGTGCGCAGGCGACCATGGCAGCGCTTGCAAAGCGCAGCCCGCTCGGCGGTCTGGGCTGGATCACAGGGGGCGGACTGGTGGCGCTCGGCGTGCGGCTCTTCGTGCTGGAAAAGGAAGTCTACCTGCTCGGCGCGCTGCTTGCGCTCTACGGCCTCGCCCTGATCGTCGCGAGCGCTATGGCAAAAGCAGGCCGCGAAGCATCGCTGCTGACCGGCATCGTCGGGGACTTCGCAGGCATGCCGCCGGTGATGAAGCGGCTCGCCTTCGTCCAGTTCTTCAGCTGGTCGGCGCTGTTCATCATGTGGATCAACACCACCCCGGTCGTGGCGCAACACCACTTCGGCGTGACCGATCCGGCCAGCGCGGCCTATCAGGAGGCGGCGAACTGGGTCGGCGTGCTCTTCTCGGTCTACAACGGTGTTGCCGCGATTGCCGCGCTGGCGATCCTGCCCGGCCTTGCCCGGCGCATCGGGCAGGCACGCACCCATGCGCTGTGCCTCGTGCTCGGCGCTGCGGGTTTTGCAAGCTTCATCGTGTTTCGCGATCCCGACATGCTGGTGGTGAGCGAGATCGGCATCGGCATTGCCTGGGCCTCGATCCTCGCCATGCCCTACGCGATCCTCGCCAGTAGCCTGCCGCAGGGCAAGCTCGGCATCTACATGGGCCTGTTCAACGTCTTCGTGGTCCTGCCGCAATTGCTGGTCGCGACGGTGATGGGCTCGATCATGAAGGCGTTCTTCCCGGGCGAGCCGGTCTGGACCATGGCCTTCGCCGCGGCGACCTTGCTGGTCGCGGCACTCGCAATGCTGCGCATCGGCGCGACGCGCGGCTGAGCGCGCAAAGCCTCAGGCCTCGGCTACGCCCCTCGGGCCTCGGCCACCACCTTGTCGCCGTCGCCCTCTGCATCGCGCTGCGTACGCAGGCGATAGCTGTAGGCGGCGCGCCGGATGTGGTTGCGCGCGATGGCCCCTGCCCACTGCGCATCGTGCGCGGCAAAGGCCTCGATAAGGTCGCGGTGGTCGCGCTGGCTCTGCTCGATGTCCTCGAAGGTATAGCGCTCGGCGGTGCGGTGCACGATCACCTGGCTGACGAGAATGCGCATCATCTGGTTGAGCGGCTCGGATTGCGCCGCCTCGAGGATCGTCGCGTGAAAGCGGCGGTTGCCCTCGACAAAGCCGGGGACGTCCGGACCGGGCCTCGCCGCGAGCGCCTGGTCGATGAAGTCGCAATGTTCGCGAAGCCGCGCGATCTGCTCGGATGAGATCAGTTCGGCGGCTCGCTGCGCGCAGTGCGCCTCGAGCTGCGCGCGCAGGCTGAACAGTTCCTCGATGTCGCTGTCCGACCATGCTGGCACAAACACCCGGCGCGTGCCCGAACGCTGCAGCAGCGTCTCGGAGACGAGCCTTGCGATTGCCTCACGAACCGGCGTGCGCGAGGTGCCGCAATAGGTCGCGAACTCGTCCTCGGGCACGAAGGCCCCCGGCGTGAAGTCGCCGGCAAGGATGCCTGCCCGGATCTGCCGGTAAACCTGCTCGGAAGTCTTGGCCATCGTCACTCTCGTTGGCGGCGATGATAGCGCATCCGCCGCATGGGGTCGCCCCCGCCTCTAGCCGTGCGCGTACCGGCAGCGCAACGTCGCTCTATCCTGCTCCCCGCATGGTGTAGGCTCGACAGGGTGCCGGCGGACGCGAGTTGGAGCACATCCGCCGGCATGCGGCAGCGCGGCTCCTCCCCCCGAAGGAGCGCGCTGCCGGCTTTCGTCGATCAGAAGCTGAAGCCAGCCTCGATCCCGATCTGGCGCTGCGCGCCCGGGGTTACGAACGAGCCACCGAACTCGGGCGCGGGGATCACTTCCTCGAGATAACGGGTCTTGAAGAAGTTGTTGACGAAGCCGGTCAGGTTCCAGCCCTCGCCTTTCAGACCCGCACGCAGGTTGACGATGCCGTATGTGTCGCGCTTCGTGCCCGAATAGTCGGCGGTGCCGAGCCCGGGATAGAACAGGTCGAAGATCGTCCGGCGCTCCTGTGCCTGCACGACGTGGAACCAGGTCGGGCCGGTCAGGCGGTAGTCGGCGCGGAAGGTGAAGTCGACGCTGTCCGACACCGGCTGCACCACCGTCGCGCCGAGGTTGAGCGTGTAGTCTGCCGAATAGGGCGACTTGTTGCCCTCGGTATCGGGGCGCACCGAATTGCTGATGATCTTGCTGTCGAGGACGTTGCCCCCGGCATCGAGGGTGAAGCCTTCGGCGACCTTCCACACCACGCCCAGTTCCGCACCCATCAGGCGCACCTTGTCGATGTTCGAGACGACGCGAAGAATGCCGAAGGTGCCGGTGTAGAACTCGAAGAACTGCATGTCCTCGACGATGTTGCGGTAGACCGCGCCGCTGACCTGCACCGATCCGTTGGCAAGGCTCGCCTTGAACCCGGCCTCGAGCGCATGGCTGACTTCCTTCTTGTAGTCGTCCTCGATGCCGATGTTCGAGCCGAGCGCCTGATTGAAGTAGAGATCGACCAGCGCCGCACTGCCCTGGCTGTTGAAGCCGCCCGCCTTGAAGCCCACACCATAGTCCAGATAGACGTTGAAATCGGGCGTGAACTCGTAGCGCGCGGTGAACTTGGGCTGGAGCTGCTGGTAGGAACGCGACTGCGGAGCGAGCGTGCCGACATCGTAGCCCGGATTGATCGAGGCCCCAGTGATCGGGTCGATCACGTCGGGCACCAGCGGGGTGACCGTACGCTCCTCGCGATCGTAGCGCAGCGCCGCCGAGAGCGTGAGCGCATCGCCCAGTTCGTACTGCAACGAGCCGAAGCCCGCATAGACGTTGGTCTTGAAGCGGTCGTCGAACAGCTGCGAGGTCTGGTTGGGCGTACCCGGCGCATTATAGAGGCTGACCACCACCGGCCCGCCGTCGTCCTCGTTGAGCGCGGTCGCGTAGTGGCGGTTGATGTGCAGGTAATAGGCCCCGATCGACCATTGCAGCGGCGAGGCGGTATCCGAGACGAGCCGGATTTCCGCGCTCACGTCGCGCTGGTCGCGCAAGGTGACCTGGATGCCGTCGCAAGTGGTCGGGCTGTAGGCGCCGAGCGTCGATGCTCCCGGAGTCGGCCCGAGATAGAGCGGCGCCTGCAGCACCACGCCCTGCGCGTAGAGGTCGGCAACCGACTGCTGGCACGAGGCCTGTGCGTTGAACCGGCCGAGCGAGGCGCCCGTGGTATCGGCGTAGAAGGTCTCGTCGATGTCCGAGAAGGCCGCCCATGCGCTCAGCTTCGCGCCGTCGAAGGCGTAGTCGGCCTTGAACGAGGCCTCGATCGTGCGCTGGTTGTCGATCGAGGGCACGTTGCGCCGGTACTGGAAGTCTTCGTGGTCGTTGACGTTCTCTGCATACTCGGGGATTCCGAGGACACTGGCGAAGTCTGGCAGCGCGAAGATCGCAGTGAAGTTGAGCGCGCCTGCCTCGACCTTGCCGTAGCGGAACTTGGCATCGAGGGTCAGGCGGTCGGTCGGCTCCGAATAGAGACGTCCGCCAAGCCCCCAACCCTCGTAGGTATCCATGGTCTTGCCCTGAGTACGCGAGTCGGTGCCGACGTTCTCGTAGAAGCCGTTGGTATGGCGGTACTGCCCGAACAGGACGAAGCCGGTATTCTCTCCAAGCGGCCCCGAGATCGAGCCTTCCGCCAGCTGGCTGTCCTGCGTCGCCCAGTAGGCCCTGCCACTGGCCTCGAAGCTGTCCGAGGGCATCTTGGTCGTCATCACGATCACGCCTGCCGTCGCCCCGCGACCATAGTAGGCGCCCTGCGGACCTTTCAGGATCTCGAACTGCTGCAACGCGCCCTGATACTGGTTCACGGCGGCAGTGTTGGTCTTGAGGATGCCGTCGACGACCAGCGCGACGTTGTTCTCGGCATCGCGCGCGCCATTGACGCCGCGGATGTTGATCTGCGCGTCACCGACCTGCGCCGAGTTGGAGACGATGGTCACACCCGGCGTTGCCGCAATCGCCTGCTCGGTTGTGACGATGCCCTTGGCCTGCAGGTCCTCGCCGGTCAGCACGGTGATCGAGGCGGGCACTTCGGACAGGGTCTCATCCTGCCGGCGGGCGGTGACGGTGATCTCCGGCCCCGCTGCGATGCCCTCGGCAACCTGAGCCCATGCCGGCGTGACGCCGATCCCGGCGAAGGCCGCTCCGGCCATGAGAAGTGTACGTTTGCATGCCATCGAATGTTTCCCCTCAACTTCGATTTTCAGGTGTCGAACGCGTCCTCACTGCTTTGTCTTGCGGCGCGTTCCTGCGCGCCACCGTCCGTATTCGGACCTGTTACGCGAGGCTGCATTGCACCGAATTATTTGTACACGAAATTCTGGAGCACCTGGCGCAGTCGCGTACATATCTTGCCCTCTATGTGACAAAATCGGCACAATATGAACGATTGCACTCGAAATGCTGGACCGAACGGATCAGGTCGCGTACGGATTGTGCACGAAATCGAGTCACGCAGCGTGACGGGCGAGGGCAACTCGCAAGATCGGGTGGAGACGGATGAAGACCGCCAGGCGGCTCCTTGGCCTTCGACACTCCAAAGCAAGGAAAGGCACGTCCGCGTGACGGCAAAGTCAATCGAATTCATGGAAGTGGGGCCGCGCGACGGCCTGCAGAACGAAAAGACGATCATCTCGACGCAGGACAAGCTCGAGCTGATCGCGCGCGCCATCGATGCCGGTGCGCGCCGCATTGAGGTAACCAGCTTCGTCAATCCGCGCCGCGTGCCGCAGATGGCCGATGCCGCCGAAGTCTGTGCCGGACTGCCCGAAGCAGACGGCGTGATCTACACCGGCCTCGTGCTCAACGCCAAGGGCGGCGAACGCGCCATTGCCACCGGTCGCATTCACGAGCTGGGCGCGGTCTGCGTCGCCTCCGACCGCTTCGCCATCGCCAATCAGGGCCAGACCAGCATGGAATCGGTCGAGGCCGCCAAGGGCCTCGTGGCCATGGCCAAGGATGCCGGGCTGCGCGGCCAGGCCACCATCGGCGCAGCCTTCGGCTGCCCCTTCGAGGGCGAGATCGCCGAAGATCACGTCATAGCCATGGCCCGCGCGCTGGCCGAGGCGGACCCGGTCGAGATCACGCTTGCCGACACCATCGGCGTCGCCGACCCGGCCCACGTCAGCCGTCTCGTCACCGCAGTCGGTGAAGCCATCGGCCCGATCCCGGTGCGCGTCCACTTCCACAATACCCGCGGCACGGGCGTGGCTAATGTCTGGGCTGCGGTCGAGGCGGGCGCGCGCGTCGTCGATGCGGCCCTTGGTGGTCTCGGCGGCTGCCCCTTCGCACCGGGCGCGGCGGGCAATGTCGCGAGCGAGGACGTGGTCTACATGCTGCACCGCGCCGGGGTCGAGACGGGCATGGACCTCGAAAAGCTGGTGGCAGCCAATGCCTGGCTCTCGGGCGTCATGGACCGCACGCTGCCCTCGATGGTCGCGCGCGCGCCGGCTTTTCCGATGCAGCAGCAGGCCTGATCACCGCCTGACGAAACATTTGCCAACCCGCTCTGGCCTCACGGGCGCAAAACCCCGCACCAGTGGCGACACGATAACCGACGAAAAGACGCGCAAGGTCGCCCGACACGGGATGGCCATTCGCGATCCGAAGCATAAGCGAGGAAAACATGACCTATCGTTTGGGTGTAGACGTCGGAGGGACGTTCACCGATTTGCTTTTGTTCAACCAGCAGGACGGCTCGTTCTTCCGGCACAAGACGCCGTCGACGCCGCATGACAGTTCGGAAGGTATCCTGAACGGTCTGGGTGCGATCTGCGAGAAGGCGGGGATCACGCCGGCGGACATCGAGTTCTTCCTGCACGGCACGACCGTCGCGACCAACGCCGTGCTTGAGGGCAAGGGCGCGCGCGTCGGGCTCATCACGTCCGAAGGCTACCGCCAGGTCATGCAGATCGCCCGCTCCTTCGTGCCGGGCGGTCTTGCAGGCTGGATCGTGTGGCCCAAGCCCGTGCCGCTCGCCGCGCTGGAAGACACCTTCGAGGTCGCCGGGCGCATGAACGCGCAAGGCGAGGAAGTGCGCGAGATCGACGAAGCGCAGATCCGCGACGTGCTGACCAAGCTCAAGGCTTCGGGCGTCCAGGCGCTCACCGTTTCGCTCATGAACGGCTACCTCAACGGTGCGCACGAGAAGCGCATCGGCGAACTCGCCGCCGAGATCTGCCCCGAGCTTCCCGTCTCGCTCAGCCACGAAGTCCTGCCCGAGATGCAGGAATACGAGCGTACCCTCACCACCGTCGCCAACGCCGCGGTGCGCCCAGTGGTGGGCAACTATGTCCGCAACCTGCGCGACAACCTGCGCAAGGGCGGCATGGCCGGCTCGCTCTCGCTGCTGCGTTCGGACGGCGGTCTGCAGTCCTCGGAGAAGTCCGAGGAGCACCCGGTTGCCCTGCTCATGTCGGGCCCGGCGGGCGGCGTCACCGGCGCGCTGTGGGTCGGCAAGAACGCAGGGATCAAGAACATCCTGACGCTGGACGTGGGCGGTACCTCGACCGACGTCGCGCTCATCGAGAACCTCGAGGCACGGCGCGTGCGCACCACCGAAGTGGGCCACCTTTCGGTGCGCGCCTCGGCTCTGGACGTGAAGACCGTGGGCGCGGGCGGCGGCTCGATCGCCTATGTCCCCGAGCTCACCGGCGCGCTGCGCGTGGGGCCTGAATCGGCCGGCGCCGTCCCGGGTCCGGTTGCCTACAACAAGGGCGGCACCCTGCCGACCGTGACCGACGCCAACGTCGTGCTGGGCTACCTTCCCGAGAACCTTCTGGGCGGCACCTTCAAGCTCGACCGTGAAGGCGCCAAGGCGGCTGTCCAGACCGTCGCCGACAAGCTCGGCATCGATGTCATGGAAGCCGCGCGCGGCATCATCGACATCGTCAACGAGAACATGTTCGGCGCGCTGCGCATGATCTCGGTCCAGCAGGGCTACGACCCGCGTCACTTCGCGGTCATGGGCTTTGGCGGGGCGGGTCCGCTCCACGTCAACGCCGTTGCCAAGCTGATGGGCTCCTGGCCCGCCGTCTCGCCGGTCTCGCCCGGTGTGCTCTGCGCCCTTGGCGATGCGACCACCCGCATGCGCACCGAGACCGCGCGTTCGTACTCCAAGTCGTTCTCCAGCACCGAGGAAGCCGACGTTCTCGCCCAGCTCGAAGAGATGGCCGCGCAGACCACGAAGGAACTCACCAGCGAGGGCATCGACGCCAGCGACGTCACCGTCGAGTTCGAACTCGACGTGCGCTACGAGGGCCAGGCCTTCGAAGTGCCGCTTTCGATCGATCCCGAGACCTTCAAGTCGGGTGGCCTTGCCGCGATCATCGCGCGCTTCGACGATGAGCACGAGCGCCTCTTCACCTTCAAGATGGATAGCGAGCACGAGCTGGTGAACCTGCGCGCCGTGGCGCTCGGCCCCGTCCTCGACCTCGAAGCCCAGCGCCTTCCCGAAGGCAACGGCGATCCCGTCGAGGCCAAGGTGCGCGACCACCAGCTGTGGGCCGATGGCAAGATGGTCCCTGCCGTGATCTACGACCGTTCCAAGCTCAAGGCGAACGACGTGATCCAGGGTCCGGCCATCGTCACCGAGATGGACTCCACCACGCTCATCGAAGCCGACTGCACCGGCACCGTCGATGCCTACGGCAACATCCTCATCAACCTGAAGTGAGCGAAGGAACTCTCTAATGCCCGCACAGATCATTCAGGCCAACGAAACCCCCTTCGAGAAGATCGAGATCGATCCGGTCACCCTCGAAGTCATCGAGAACGCCCTTCGCAACGCCCGCATCGAGATGGACGCGACCCTCGTGCGCACCGCCATGTCGCCCGGCATCCGCGAACAGGGCGACGCCTTCCCGCTCATCGCCGACCACAAGGGACGCATGATCGTGGGCCAGTTCGGCTCCTATATCGGCCCCTTCCTCGAAGGTTATGAAGGCACCGTGGAAGACGGCGACATGATCTTCCTGTCCGACCCCTACTCGGTCGGCGGCGCGATCAGCCACTGCAACGACTGGCTCGTCCTGCTCCCCGTCTTCAAGGACGGCCGCCTCATCGCCTACACCTCGATGTTCGGCCACCAGAGCGACATCGGCGGCATGGTGCCGGGCTCCATGCCGATCCACGCCACCGAGATCTTCCAGGAAGGCGTGCGCATCCCGCCCGTCAAGATCTGGAAGAAGGGTGAGTACAACGAGGACCTCATCAAGCTGGTCATGCACCAGTCGCGCATGCCCGACTGGTGCAAGGCGGACTTGAACGCCCTGATCGCCTCGTGCCGCGTCGCCGCCAACCGCGTGGTCGAGATGGCGACGCGCTTCGGCGATGACATCTTCGTCTCGGCGACCAACCTGCTGCTCGACCGCAACTACCGCGCCATGCAGCAGCTCATCGAGAGCTCGATCGGCGAGACGCCCGTCTCGTTCGAGGACTACATCTGCGACGATGGCATGGGCTTTGGCCCCTACAAGATCAAGTGCACGATGTGGAAGGAGAACGGCCGCGTCGTGCTCGACTTCGACGGCACCGATCCGCAGAGCCAGGCCTCGATCAACATGCTCTTGAACGAGAACATGATGCGCATGTTCTTCGGCATCTACATGATCATGGTCTTCGACCCGCAGATCCTGTTCAACGACGGCTACTACCCGCTGATCGACATCCGGATCCCGGAAGGCTCGCTGCTCAAGCCCAAGTTCCCGGCCGCGCTCTCGGGCCGTACCCACGTGCTCGGACGCCTGTTCGACATCATGGGCGGCCTCCTTGGTCAGAAGACGCCCGAGTTCCTCAACGCCGCGGGCTTCTCCTCCTCGCCGCACCTGTTCTATGCAGGCCACGACAAGGCGGGCAAGTGGTTCCAGCTCTTCCAGATCGGCTTTGGCGGCATCCCGGGTCGTCCGATGGGCGACGGACCCGACGGCCACTCGCTGTTCCCCGGCTTCACCAACGTGCCCAACGAGTTCCTCGAGCGCTACTTCCCGCTCGAGATCGTCAAGTACGAGACGGTCGCCGACAGCGGCGGTGCGGGTCTGCACCGCGGCGGCAACGGCATCAACATGGTCTACCGCTTCTATGAGCCGGGCGTCATCGCGATCCACGACGACCGCTGGTTCGTGCCGCCTTGGGGCGTCAACGGCGGTCTTCCGGGCAAGCGCGCCAAGAAGATCCTGACCAAGGCCGACGGCACCCAGATCGTGGTCGGCAACAAGCTGGAAGACTACCCCGTCGAAGCGGGCGATGAACTCCAGTTCATCACTTGGGGCGGCGGTGGCTGGGGCGACCCGCTCGAGCGCGACCCCGCCCTCATCCTCAAGGAAATCGGCCAGGGCCTCGTCACCGAGACCGGCGCCCTCGACTACGGCGTCGTCATCAAGGACGGCGCGGTCGACGAGACAGCCACCAGCGCCCTGCGCGAAAAGATGCGCGCCGAGCGCGGCGAGATCGAGGTCTTCAACTTCGGCCCCGACATCGAAACCCTGCGCAAGAACTGCCTCGAAGAAACCGGCCTCCCCGCCCCCAAGCAGCCCATGTGGCGCAACGCGGACATCGCGGAGGCAGCGGAGTAAATCATGGAAAATACCGGAGCACTCAAAGGACTTCGTGTCGTGGAAATGGGCCAGCTTCTCGCTGGTCCGTTCGCCGGCCAGTTGCTAGGCGACATGGGCGCGGACATCATCAAGGTCGAACCCCCGGGCAAGGGCGACCCCCTGCGCATCTGGGGCCAGGGCGAGAAGAAGGTGTGCTGGGAAGTGGTCGCGCGCAACAAGCGTTCGGTCTCTGCCAACATGCGCGTGCCCGAGGGCCAGAAGCTCGTACGCGAACTGATCCGCCACGCCGACATCGTGATCGAGAACTTCCGCCCCGGCACGATGGAGAAATGGGGCCTCGATCCCGCCAAGCTGCTCGAGGAGCAGCCGGGCCTGATCATCTCGCGCATGTCGGGCTATGGCCAGACCGGCCCCTACTCGACCCGCGCGGGCTTCGGCGGCATCGGCGAGGCCATGGGTGGCTGGCGCTACATCGTCGGCGAGCCCGACCGTGCGCCGAGCCGCATGGGCGTCTCCATCGGCGACACCCTCACCGCGACTTATGGCGTGATGGGCATCCTCGCCGCGCTTCACGTGCGCGACACCACCGGCAAGGGCCAGATCATCGACGCGGCGCTCTACGAGAGCGTGCTGCAGATCACCGAGAGCCTCGTCTCCGAATACGACAGCTCGGGCTTCATCCGCCAGCGCACCGGTTCGATCCTCCCGGGTATCGCGCCGTCCAACGTCTACTACTGCTCGGACGGCGAATACATGATCGGCGCCAATGCCGATCCCTTGTGGAAGCGCCTCTCGGCCGCCATGGGCAAGCCCGAACTGGGTGACGATCCGCGCTATGCCACGCATATCGCGCGCGGCGAGAACCAGACCGAGCTCGACGAGATGATCGGCGCCTGGACCAAGAACTACACGGTCGAGGAGATGGACAATCTCATGACCGAGTATTCGATCCCCGCCGGCCGCGTCTACCGCGCGCCCGAGATGCTCGCCGACCCGCACTTCCAGGCGCGCGAGGCGATCGTCGAGGTCGAGACCGAGACTCACGGCAAGCTCAAGATGCAGAGTACCTTCCCCAAGCTCTCGGCGACCCCGAGCAGCATCCGCAGGCCAGCCCCTTCGAAGGTCGGCCAGCACAACGCGGAAATCTATGCCGAGCTGCTCGGTCTCGATGCCGATGCCATCGCGAAGATGGAGGAAGAGGGCATCGTCTGAACGCTGCAGCGTTCACCGCATTCCCAATGGCGTGGCACTCTCGCGGGTGTCACGCCATTTTTCCTTGTCACTCAGACGGATGGGAGATCGGTGTGATCACGGTCGGGCAAGCTGGGCCAGACACGCAGGCCCGCGGATCACCGCCCCGGCTGAAAACAAGCCTTGTCTGCGCAATGATCCTCCCAATATCGCTATCTTCCGAAAGGCAAGACCGGGAAGGACTGGAACGATGTTGAATACGACGTCACGCAAGGCTTCTAGGACATTCGTCGCAATCGGCGCGCTGCTCGCGGTGGCCGCCTGCTCGCAGGCACCGACCGAATACGAAGCCGATGTAAAGGACGAAAGCGGCGGTCAGCTGATCGTCTCAGACGCCAATTCCACCGATGTCCCGGTCAACGTGCCGACGACGCCGATGACCAATGTGCCACCCAGCGAACCCGCAACCGCAATGTAGTCCGCGCTGCAACCTGCGCCTGGCCTGCTTCAGGCCAGCATCTCGACCGTGACCGGGTGCAGGGGCGCGCCCTGCTGCGCGAACGCAGCTATGTTAGCGATCGTGGTTCCGGCAATCGCGTTCATCGCCTCGTGCGTGAAGAAGCCCTGGTGGCCGGTCACCAGCACGTTGGGAAACGTCAGCAGGCGCATGAAGACGTCGTCCTGGATGACGGTGCCTGACAGGTCCTCGAAAAACAGGTCCCCCTCCTCTTCGTAGACGTCGAGCCCCAGATGGCCGATACGCCCGCTCTTGAGCGCACCGATGACCGCACGCGCGTCCATGACCGCACCGCGACTGGTGTTGATCAGCATGACCCCGTTCTTCATGCGCGCGAGGGCATCCTCTCCCACGAGGTGATGGGTCGCCGGGGTCAGCGGGCAATGCAGCGAAACGATGTCCGAACGCGCAAGCAGCTCGTCGAACGGTACGTAGCTGCCGCCTAGAGCCACCAGTTCCGCCCCGGGCGCCGGATCGCTGGCCAATACCTCGCAGCCGAAGCCGCGCAGGATGCGCGCGACGTTGAGACCGATCCGGCCGGTACCCACCACGCCCGCGACCTTGCCGTGCATGTCGAAGCCGAGCAGCCCGTCGAGCGCGAAGTTACCCTCGCGCACGCGGGCATAGGCCTTGTGGATGCGCCGGTTGAGCGAGAGCATGAGCGCGACCGCGTGTTCGGCAATGGCGTCGGGCGAATAGGAGGGCACGCGTGCGATCGCGATGCCCAGACGCCGTGCCGCAACGAGATCGACGTTGTTGAAGCCCGCACAGCGCAGCGCGACGAGCCGCACCCCCTGCCCGGCCAGCACCTCGAGCACATCGCCGTCCAGCACATCGTTGACGAAGGCGCAGACCGCGTCGAACCCCTTTGCGAAATGGGCTGACTGCCCAGTCAGGCGCGTATCGAAATACGTCAGCTGCGCGCGATGGCCCTGCGCGCCATTCGCCCGGTCCAGAAATTCGCGGTCGTAAGGCCGCGTGCTGAAGACAACCACCTTCAAACGCGCTCTCCTGCTCGAGGACGGATCGGGACAGCCTCGTGTACGCGACAATGGCGCGGCCAAGTCTATCATTGATGTTGCGCCGCACAAGTGACGCGGTAACATTGCCTGACAACACTCCTGAAACCGCGAATACTGTCGCAGATCAATGTAGACCCTGGAGACGACTGCGAGAGATAGTTGGCTGGGAGCCACTTTTGCGTTCCCCGACAAGCACATGACACGAGGCCAGACGGCAAGAAAAGGGCGACCCGGCGTGGAAATGCAGCAAATCGGCGAGACCCGCAGCTGGCACGGCATCGAAGCCGCCCGGGCAGAGGAACTGCTTGCCACCGGACCCGAGGGCCTCAGCGAGGCAGAGGCGGCGTCAAGGCTCGCGAAGCTGGGACCCAACCAGTTGCCCGGCGAGAAGCCGCCGCACCCGATCTGGCGCTTCGTTGCGCAGTTCAACAATGCGCTGATCTATTTCCTGCTCGCCTCGGCAGCAGCTGCCTTTGCGCTCGGCCACGGGATCGACGCAGCCGTGATCCTCGCCGTGGTCCTCGTCAATGCGGTGGTCGGCGTGGTGCAGGAAGGGCGCGCCGAGAAGGCGCTTGCCGGGATCGAGACGCTGCTGGGCGAGCATGCGCTGGTGGTGCGCGATGGCCAGCGCCAGACCATCGACGCGCGAGACCTCGTTCCCGGCGATCTCATACTTCTCGAGGCTGGTGACAGGGTCGCTGCGGACATACGCATCGCGCGGGCACGCTCGCTGGCGATCGAAGAAGCCGCGCTCACCGGCGAGGCCGTCGCCGCCGACAAGCACGCGCAAGCGGTCGCGGCCGATGCCGGGATCGGCGATCGCAGCTCTATGGCCTTTTCGGGCACGCTGGTCGTGCGCGGGCAGGCCAGCGGCTACGTCGTCGCCACGGGCGCGCGGACTGAGATCGGGCAGATCGGGGCGCTCGTGCGCGCGGTGCCGCGCATGGTCACGCCCCTGCTGCGCCAGATCGACAGCTTCGGCACGAAGCTCACCTTGCTGATCCTTGCTGGCAGCATCGCGCTCTTCGTGCTCGCGACGCGCTTTCGCGGCTACGACTGGGTCGATGCACTGATCGCGGTGGTAGCCCTTGCGGTCGGCGCGATCCCCGAGGGGCTGCCTGCGGTGATCACCATCACGCTGGCAATCGGCGTACAGCGCATGGCCCGCCGCCGTGCGGTTATCCGCAAGCTTCCGGCGGTCGAGACACTGGGGGCGACCTCGGTGATCTGCACCGACAAGACCGGCACCCTCACCCGCAACGAGATGCTGGTCACGCGCCTCGTCATCCCCGAAGGCGAAGCCACGGTCGGCGGTTCCGGCTATGCCCCGCAAGGCGAGATCGCGACCGGCGCACTGCCGCGCGAGGCCTTTGCCGATCTCGTGACCTGCGGCGCCTTGTGCAACGATGCGCAGCTGCGTGAGGACGCGGGGAGCTGGAGCCTTGTCGGCGACCCGATGGAAGGCGCCCTGCTCGCGCTCGCAGCCAAGTACGGCATCGTGCATCACAAGCTGCACAAGCACTGGCAGCGGGTCGACGAAATCCCCTTCGATGCCGCCTATCGCCTGATGGCGACGCTCTACCGCGGCCCCGACGGCGAATGGACGGTGTTCATCAAGGGCGCGCCCGAGGCGGTGCTGGCGACCTGCTGCGAGGGCACCGATGCGGCACACTGGCACGCAGCCACGCAGCGTGCCGCCCACGAGGGCGAGCGCGTGCTCGGCTTTGCCATGCATCACCTGCACGAGCGCCCGACCCGCTTCGACTTCGCGCATCTTGAGGGCGCGCGCATGCTCGGCATCATGGGCTTCATCGACCCAAAGCGCGAGGAAGCGCGCGTGGCCATCGCGCAGTGCCGATCGGCAGGCATCGCAGTCAAGATGATCACCGGCGACCATGTCGAGACTGCGCTTGCCATCGCCCGCCAGCTCGATCTCGCCGACGAACCGCGCGCGCTCACCGGAGCGCAAATCGAGACGATGAGCGACGAGGAACTGGCGCAGGCCGTGCTCGAGACCTCGGTCTTCGCGCGCGCCAGCCCCGAGCACAAGCTGCGCATCGTGCGCGCCGAGCAATCGCACGGAGCCATCGTCGCCATGACCGGCGACGGGGTCAACGACGCGCCGTCGCTGCGGCAGGCCGACGTCGGCACAGCCATGGCGCTGAGCGGTACGCAGGCCGCGCGCGAGGCCTCCGAGATGGTGCTGCTCGACGACAACTTCGCCTCGATCGTCGCCGCGGTGCGCGAGGGCCGCACGGTCTACGACAACATCCGCAAGGTCATCGCCTGGACCTTGCCCACCAACGGCGGCGAGATCATCGCGGTGGTGCTCGCCATCGCGCTCGATTTCGCGCTGCCGATGACCGCGACGCAGATCCTGTGGATCAATCTGGTCACCTCGGTCACGCTGGGACTGGTGCTGGCCTTCGAGCCGCCCGAACCCGGGATCATGGAGCGCCCGCCACGCGGCAAGGACGCACCGCTGCTCTCGGGCTTCATCGCCTGGCGTGTGGGCGTGGTCTCGCTGGTCTTCGCCGCAGCGCTGCTCGGCGTCTACTTCGCGGCGCTGGCGCTCGGCCATCCGCTCGCGGAAGCGCGCACCATGGTGGTCAACATGCTGGTGATCGCGGAGATATTCTACCTGTTCAACGTGCGCTACATGCACGGGCGCTCGCTGACATGGCGCGGACTTCTGGGAACGCGCGCGGTTGTGATCGCCATCGCGCTGGTCAGCGCCGCGCAGCTTGCCTTCACCTACGTCCCGGTGATGCAGGCGATCTTCGAGACCCGCGCCCTGTCCCTGCTCGACGGTTCTATCCTGATCCTCACCGGGATCGCGATCTTCGTCTTCCTCGAACTGGAAAAGATGCTGGTGCGGCGGCTGGGCTGGTTCGCTGAGCTGGCCTGAGCACGAAAAGGGGCGCGGGAAGACATCTCCCCGCGCCCCATCTTTGCGAACGCCTGCGACGCGCCCGGCGCTGCCGTCAGCCCGCCGAGGGCGCGGGTGCGGTCACGGGCTCGTCCGAGCCGGTTTCCAGCCCCGGAAGCTGGGTCACCGGCGGCTGCTTCTCGAGCAGCATCTTGAGCAACCCGTAGCACATCGCCAGCAGCACAAGCGCAAAGGGCAGGCCGGTCACGATTGCCGCAGTCTGCAGCGCCTGCAGGCCACCGGCATAGAGCAGCGCACCGGCCAGCACGCCGATCGCGATGGCCCAGGTCACGCGCGGTACGAAGCGCGCTTCCTGATGACCGCCCGAGGCGATCATCGCGGTGACCAGCGCGCCCGAATCCGCCGAAGTGACGAAGAACGTCGCGACGATCAGGATCGCGAGGCCTGAAGCGATCTGGCTCAGCGGGTAATGGCCAAGGAATGCGAAGAGCGCGTCGGGCATTGAGGAGTTGATCGCCTCGGACAGCCCGCCATGGCCGAACAGCTCGATGTACAGCGCACTGTCACCGAAGATCGTCATCCACGCGAAGGTGAACAGGCTGGGTACCAGCAGCACGCCGCCGACGAATTCGCGGATCGTGCGCCCGTAGGAAATACGCGCGATGAAGATCCCGACGAAGGGCGACCAGCTGATCCACCACGCATAATAGAAGATCGTCCAGTTACTCTGCCAGTCCTCGGCGGTGTAGCTCTCGGTCCAGGTCGAGAGGTAGACAAAGCGCTGGATGTAGTAGCCCAGGTTCTGGATGAAGCTGTCGAGCAGAAACACCGTCGGACCGGCGACGAAGACGAAGATGGCAAGGCCCAGAGCCAGCGCCATGTTGCCCTCCGAAAGGCGCTTGATGCCAGCATCGAGCCCCATCGCAACCGAGAGTGTAGCAAGACCGGTCACCACGGTGATGATGATCGCCTTGACCACCCCGGTCTCGGGCACGCCGAGCAGCAGTTCGAGTCCGGCATTGATCTGTGAGGCACCGAAGCCGAGCGAGGCAGCGACACCGCACACGGTCGCAGTGATCGCCATGATGTCGATCAGGTCGACGACGATCTTGGGCAGCCACGGGAACGCGGTGTTGAGGAACGTGCCAAGGTTGAGCGGCTTGCCGCGGTTGTAGGCGATATAGGCCAGCGCCAGGCCGATCACCGCGTAGATGCCCCAGGCATGCAGGCCCCAGTGCAGATAGGTCAGACCCATCGCATGCTGTGCGTTGCGGGCCAGCCCCTGCGGCAGCGTTGCTCCGGGATCGGAGAACGAGGAAATCGGCGGGTTGGAGAAGTGCATGACCGGCTCGGCCACGCCGTAGAACAGCAGGCCGATGCCCATGCCCGCGCTGAACAGCATCGCGAACCAGCTCATCGGGCTGTAGGCAGGCTTTGCATCCGCTCCACCCAACCGCATGTCACCGATCCGCGTGATCGCGATGAAGCCACTGGCGACCAGCAGGACATTGGCCGTGCCCACGAAGAGCCAGCCGAAATTGTGCGTCGCCCACGACTGCACCGCGGCAAAGCGTGCCGTCGCGAGCTCGGTGTCGTAAAGCGCGAAGGCAATCAGCAGACCGATCGCGATGATCGCCCCGAAGAAGACGGTTGGGCTGAAGTCCTCGATCGGACTTGATACGTTGTCGGATTGACTTGCCACCTGGGTAAAACCTCAAGACAAGTCGCAACAGTTTACTATTATTACTTCCCGTTTAGGAAAGACTATACGCGTTGCGACAATGAATAAAAAAAGTGAATACGCGACCCGTTTATAAGATTAAACACGCATCCATCACCAGCTCATCCGTCATATGGTGAGTGTTGTGATTATGCAACGATTGAATCCCAGTGCGACCGTGAGACCACAAGACGGGTAGCCAGACCCGGTTTGATTGGATACCCGGCACGACAGGAACTCCTACACTCATTGCGAGTTCCGCACATTCTCGGGGCACCTCGAGGTCGCGGCGAACCAACGGCCAATTCCCGGGTTCGCACTTCGCGCAAGTCACGAAGCCGGCGCCCAGCGCGCCATCCTCCCGGCGCCATTCGCGCCACTCTCCCGGCGCCTCGCGCCATTTCCTGCCGGCGCCTCGCGCGCCACTCACACTGACCTGAACCAACAGGGGAAAATACATGTTGAAGCATGGGGCAAGCGCGTCTCTCGGCGCGCTTGCAATCGCTCTCACCACGCCAGCGATCGCACAGCAGGCACCTGCCCAACCCGCCAAACGGCAGGGTGGCGTGCCCGAGATCGTCGTCACCGCCACCAAGCGTACCGAAAGCCTTCAGGACGTGGCCGTCTCGGTCAACGCGCTGGGCTCGGACGAGCTCGACAACCTCGGCGTCGACACCTTCGACGACTATCTCGAGCAGCTGCCCAACGTCACCGCCGGCGGCGGCGGCCCGGGCCAGAGCACGATCTACATCCGCGGCCTCGCCTCGACGACGCCCAACCTCACCACCGCGGGCGTTGCAGGTCTTGCGCCCAACGTCGCGATGTACCTCGACGAGCAGCCGCTCTCGCAGCCGGGCCGCAACCTCGACGTCTACGCCGCCGACATGCAGCGCATCGAGGTCCTCGCCGGTCCGCAGGGCACGCTGTTCGGCGCCAGCTCGCAGGCGGGCGTGGTGCGCCTGATCACCAACAAGCCCGACCTCGCCGGTTTCGACGCTGCGGCCAAGGGCGGCGTCTCGTTCACCAAGAAGGGCGAGCCCAGCTACAATGCCGAGCTGATGCTCAACGTGCCGGTGACCAATACGCTGGCGGTGCGCGGCGTCGTCTACATGGACGATCAGGGCGGCTACATCGACAACGTTCCGGGTACCCTCTCGGTCGCCGAGAGCGCCCGTTTCCGCGAGGAAGGCACCGTCCGCTACAACGGCGTGCCGGTCAATGCGAACCGCGCCGGCTTCCAGGCCGGACAGGACCTCTCGAACGTCAACTTCATCAACGCGGACAACACCGCGCTGGTGCAGAAGGACTTCAACGACACCACCCACACCGGCTTCCGTGTCAGCGCGTTGTGGGAAGTGACGCCCGACTGGAAGGTCACCGTCAGCCACGCCCGCCAGGGTCTTGAGTCGGACGGCGTGTTCTTCGCCGACCCCGAGCTCGGCCTCGACGACCTCTCGGTCCAGCGCTACCAGCAGGACCGTCTCGAGGACGACTTCTCGAACACCGCCTGGACCGTCGAAGGACGCCTTGGCATGCTCGACGTGGTCTACACCGGCGCCTACACCGAGCGCGAGACCGAGCAGAAGGTCGACTATTCCGACTACCTGTTCGTCGCTCAGTATCTGCCATACTACATCTGCGACAGTTCGGTTTCCTACCCCGGCGCGGACGGCCCGGCCGGCACCTGTCAGGCGCCCGACCTCTACGTCACCTCGGACAGCAAGACCAAGCAGTTCACGCAGGAACTGCGCTTCTCGACCCCGGTCGAGAACCGCTGGCGCGTCACTGCGGGCGGCTTCTACTCGAAGCTGACCCTCAAGGAGCGCAACGACTTCGTCTATCCCGGCAGCCAGAACATCGACCTGTTCGGCCTCGACGGCTTCCCCGACAACTACGCCTTCCCGAACGCGTGGACGACCGACACCGGCGCCTTCCCGCCGGGCACGATCTTCCGCAACGACGTGAAGCGCACTGACGAGCAGTTCGGCCTCTTCGGTGAAGCCTCGTTCGACGTGATCCCCGACCTCGTCACGATCACCGGCGGCATGCGCTACTACGACGTGGGCGTCGATCTCGAGGGCAGCGCGAACAGCTCGTTCTGCAACTCGGCCGGGACCGACCAGAACGCCTTCGGAACCAACATCTCCGATCTCTATGACGGCGATGGACAGTACACCTTCATCGGCAGCTGCGGCGCGACCAACGGCCTGACCTTCAGCGAAGGCCAGTCGATCGACGACATCATGGCCGCAGGCCTGACCGAGGCCCAGGCCACGCAGGTGTTCAACGCCCTGGCAGCGCCGGACAAGGCCAAGACCAGCGGTGTCATCTTCAAGGGCACGGTCACCGTGACCCCGACCGAGGACATCCTGCTCTACGCCACCTACTCGGAAGGCTTCCGCCCGGGCCTGCTCAACCGCCCCGGCGGCGCGGTCAGCCCGACCGGCTACACCGTGCCCTTCGAGCTGGATACCGACGAGGTCGCCAACTACGAGATCGGCTGGAAGACCGAACTGTTCGACCGCCAGCTGCGCTTCAACGGCAGCGCCTTCTACGTCGACATCACCAATCTGCAGACCACGATCTTCGATCCGAGCATCGTCAACCTGTTCTTCTCGGACAATGCCGCCGATGCGCGCATCTTCGGCATGGAAGGCGACTTCACCTTCGCTCCCTACGCCGTTCCGGGCCTGACGGTTGCCGGCGCGTTCTCGCTGCTCGACACCAAGATCACCAAGGTCCTGACCCCGACCGACGACGTCAAGAAGGGCAGCTCGCTGGCCTACGCGCCCAAGTTCCAGGGCAACCTGCGCGTTCGCTACGAGTGGGATCTGGGCGATACCGGCCTGGTCGCGCACGTGATGCCGCAGATGGTGCACTCGAGCTCGAAGTACACCGACATCATCGACATCAACCGCCTCAAGCTCGAGGGTTACACGACCTTCTCGCTCTCTGCGGGCGTCGAGAAGGACCAGTGGAACTTCGAGGTCTACGGCGAGAACCTGACCGACAAGCGCGCGCAGGTCTCGGGTGCGTTCTACTACGATGCGCCGCGCGTCTACACCAACCGTCCGCTGACGGTGGGCGTGCGCGTGGGCTGGCACTACTGAGCCAGCCAGCGGGCTGGCGGTCGCAGGGGCGCTCACGGCCTCCCGCACCGCTGCTTACTGACCCGGGCCCGGCGATCGTGCCGGGCCCGGCCCCATTCAAGGTGGCAGGACGGCCCCGTCAGGCCCGCAGCTTCGCGGGCCGGGGCTTGCCTGCCACTTGTGCATTACGGCATGGACGAGACATGGCGAGCAACGAGCAGGATACCACCACACCGGCGACACCGGCCCCCGATGCAGCCCGGATGCTGACCGACGCACGCGAGGCGATGCAGGCCGGACGCTTCGACCAGGCCTTCGCCATCGCCAAGGGCATCCTGCGCGCCGAGCCCGAGAACGGCGATGCGCTCTATCTCGCCGCCGTCGCCTGCCGCTACCTCGAACACTACGGCGAAGCGCGCGCACTGCTCGAGCGCCTTTCCGCCGCGCAGCCCGAATATGGCCGCTGCTGGCAGGAGATGGGCCACCTCGCCCGCGCGCAGGGACAGGTCGAGCCCGCGCTCGCCGCCTATGCCCGCGCGGTGCGCTACAATCCCGCGCTTGAGGCCAGCTGGCGCGCGCAGACCGAGCTTTTCGCCGCCACCGGGCGCCCCGCCGAGGCGGTTCAGGCCAAGGCGCAGGCCGAGCGCATCGCCTCCCTCCCGCGCGAGTTGCTCGCGGTGACCAACCACCTCCACGAAGGCCGCCTGCTGCGCGCCGAGGAAATCTGCCGCCACTACCTCGTGCGCCACCGCAAGGACGTCGAGGGCATGCGCCTTCTCGCCGAGATCGGCAGCCGTCTGGGCGTGCTCGACGATGCCGAGTTTCTTCTGGAAAGCGCGGTTACCTTTTCTCCCGAGACGATCCAGCTGCGGCTCGACTACATGCAGGTGCTGCGCAAGCGCCAGAAGTTCGCCAAGGCGCTCGAACAGGCCGAGACCCTGCGCGCGAGCGATCCGCAAAGCCCGCTCTTCGCCTCGCACCTCGCGATCGAGGCGATGCAGACCGGCGACTACCCGCGTGCCTTCGCGCTGTTCGACGAGGTGCTGGCAAAGCTCCCCGGCGATCCTGCCACGCTGACCAGCAAGGGCCATGCACTCAAGACCACGGGCGCCAGCGAGGACGCCGTCGCCGCCTACCGCGCGGCCATCGCAAGCAAGCCCGACCACGGCGATGCCTGGTACGCGCTCGCCAACCTCAAGACCTATCGCTTCACCGACGGGGACCGCGCGGCGATGCGCGCGCAGCTCGAGCGCCGCGATCTCGCCTTCATGGACCGGGTCTACCTCACCTTCGCCATGGCCAAGGCCTGCGAGGATCAGGGCGAACATGCCGAGGCCTTCTCGCGCTACGAGGAAGGCAACCAGCTCAAGCTGCGCCAGACCCGCTACAGCGCCGAGCGCATGAGCGCCGAGCTCGCCGCCCAGCGCGAACACTGCACGCCCGCGCTCTTCGCCGCGCATCAGGGCCACGGCCATCGGGCACCCGACCCGATCTTCATCGTCGGCCTGCCGCGTGCGGGCTCGACCCTGCTCGAACAGATCCTCGCCTCGCACCCGATGATTGACGGCACGCTCGAACTGCCCGACATCCTCGCCCTCGCCCACCGCCTGCGCGGGCGCAAGGCGAGCGCCTCGCGCTACCCGCAGGTGCTCCACGAGCTGAGCGCCGAGCAGCTCGAGGCCATGGGCAAGGGCTATATCGAGAGCACCCGCATCCACCGTCAGGGCGCGCCGCTGTTCATCGACAAGATGCCCAACAACTTCCGGCATATCGGGCTGATCCACCTGATCCTGCCCAATGCAAAGATCATCGATGCCCGCCGCGCACCGCTCGACTGCTGCTTCTCCGGCTTCAAGCAGCTCTTCGCCGAGGGGCAGGAATTCACGTATGGCCTCGAACAGGTCGGGCGCTATTACGCCGACTACGTCGCGCTGATGGATCACTGGGACACAGTCCTGCCCGGACGGGTCCTGCGCGTGCAACACGAGGACGTGCTCGACGATCTGGAAGGACAGGTGCGGCGCATGCTCGATTATGTCGGCGTGCCTTTCGACCCGGCGTGCCTCGCCTTCCACGAGACCGAGCGCGCGGTGCGCACCGCCAGCGCGCAGCAGGTACGCCAGCCGCTCTCGCGTTCCGGGGTCGGGGCATGGAAGCCCTACGAGCAATGGCTGGGCCCGCTCAGGCAGGCATTGGGCGACCTCGCGCACTGACGACGATTGCGGCAGTTGCGAAGCGATCCGGCGCGCCCTGTAGGTGCCGTCGTGGGGAGGATGACGCCTCGCGACGGCAAATTTGCGGCGAATCAATGCGAGAACTGGTAGCTTCCCCCAGTTGCCCAGATAAGGCGGTGGCCCGATACCGGCCGTGCGCGTGTGCTTGCTGCAGTGCAGGAAGGTCGCGCGCGCGGTTGACCTCGGTTGGCACTGCGCGACCGGGGCCCCTCGCCCCGCCGGGATAACAGGGCCGGAGGACAGGAGCGCCGATGACCGCTACGCCGCATTTGACCGGGTCGCACACGCAGCCCTCCTCGCGCCGGGGTCCCGACCCGCTCGACGGTATCGCCACGACCCTCAACCGCGCGGCGGGCGCCGCGATCGCCCAGGCGACCCACGGCTTGTCACCGGCGACGATGATGCTCGCCGCCTTCGACTGGGGCATCCACCTCGCCACCGCGCCGGGCAAGCAACTGCAACTGGCCTCGCGCATCGCCCGCGACCAGATGCAATTGCTCGACTACGCCGCGCGCAGTGCGAGCGGGGGCAAGCCGCAGCCGGTGGTCGAACCGGCAGCGCAGGACCGGCGCTTTCGCGATCCTGCGTGGAGCAAACCGCCCTACGACCTGATCGCGCAAAGCTTCCTGCTGTGCCAGGACTGGTGGCAGGAGGCGACGAGCGGGATCGACGGCGTCTCGCCCCATCACCGGGACATGGTCGCCTTCACCGCGCGCCAGTTGCTCGACACCGTGGCCCCGACCAACTTCCTCACCACCAATCCGGTGCTGCAAAGGCGCGTGGCCGAAACCGGCGGGATGTGCCTTGCCGATGGCCTGCGCCACCTTGTCGAGGACTTCAAGCGCCAGGCTCGCGGCCAGCCGCCCGAGGGCGCCGAGGCGTTCCGTATCGGCGATACGATTGCCGCGACCCCGGGCAAGGTGGTCTGGCGCAACCGGCTGATGGAGCTGATCCAGTACGAACCGAGTGGCGAGACGGTGCATCCCGAGCCGGTGCTGATCGTGCCGGCCTGGATCATGAAGTACTACATCCTCGATCTATCGCCAGAGAACTCGCTGGTGCGCTGGCTCACCGCCCAGGGCTTCACCGTATTCATGATCTCCTGGCACAATCCCGCAGGCGCGGACCGCGATCTCGATCTCGACGCCTACCGCAGGCTCGGGCCGATGGAAGCGGTCGATGCGATCGGAGCTATCACCGGGGCCGAGCGCATCCACGCAGCGGGCTATTGCCTTGGCGGCACGCTGCTCGCGATCGCGGCAAGCGCGATGGCAGCCGCACACGACAGTCGCCTCGCCAGCGTCACCCTGCTCGCTGCACAGACCGAGTTCAGCGATCCGGGCGAGCTGGGCCTGTTCATCGACGATGCCCAGCTGCACATCCTGCGCGACATGATGTGGAGTCGCGGCTATCTCGAGAGCGGACAGATGGGCGGCGCCTTCCAGATCCTGCGCTCGAACGATCTCGTATGGTCACGGGTCCTGCAGGAATACCTGATGGGCGAACGCGCCGCGATGAACGACCTCATGGCCTGGAACGCGGACGGCACGCGCATGCCCTATGCGATGCATGCCGAATACCTCGAACGCCTGTTCCTCCACGACGAGCTGGCCGAGGGCAAGTTCACCGTCGAGGGGCGCACGCTCGCGCTCTCCTCGCTGCGCATGCCGCTCTTCGTCGTGGGCACCGAGCACGACCATGTCGCGCCCTGGACGTCGGTGCACAAGATCCACCTGCTTACGCCCGCGGAGATCACCTTCGTGCTGACCAGCGGTGGACACAATGCCGGGATCGTCTCCGAGCCAGGCCACCCCCATCGCCACTACCGGATCGCGACGCGCGCGGCGGGCGGAGCGGCAGTGACCGCGCCCGACTGGCTCGAGACTGCAAGCCAGCGCGAGGGATCGTGGTGGGAAGCCTGGGCGCAGTGGCTCGCCTGCCATTCGGCGCAGGCCGGCCCGCCTCCGCCAATGGGCGCGCCGGACAAGGGCTATCCGCCCCTCGCCGATGCGCCTGGCCGCTATGTGATGGAGGCTTGAGACGATGACGCAAACGAGCGCTGACGACGTCGACGAATGGATCGAGAACCGCACCTTCGACCAGCTCAAGGCTGGCGACAGCGCTTGCCTCACCCGCACGCTGACCGCGCGCGACATCCAGCTCTTCGCGGCGGTCTCGGGCGATGTGAACCCGGCTCATCTCGATGCCGACTACGCCCGCTCCGACATGTTCCGCAAGGTCATCGCCCATGGCATGTGGGGCGCAGGCCTCATCTCCGCCGTGCTGGGGACCGAGCTGCCGGGGCCGGGGACGATCTACCTTGGCCAGTCGCTGCGCTTCATCCGCCCGGTCGGCATCGGCGACACGATCACCGCGAGCGTCACCGTCTCGCAAAAGCATGACGACAAGCACGTGGTGGTGCTCGACTGCCACTGCACCAACCAAACGGGCGAGGACGTCATCACCGGCGAGGCCACGGTGATCGCGCCGAGCGAGAGCGTGCGCCGCCCGCGCATGGCGCTGCCCGAGATCCGCCTCTCCGACCACGGCCACTACAAGCGTCTGATCGCCGCCGCCGCATCGGGCACGCCGGTACCGACCGCGATTGTCCATCCCGCCTCGCCCAGCGCCATCACCGCAGCCGTCGAGGCGGCACAGGCGGGCTTCATCGCGCCGATCCTCGTCGGCCCCGAGGAGCGCATCCGCGCCGCCGCGATCGAGGCAGGCGAGGACATCTCGGCCTTCCGGCTCGTTCCCACGGCGCACAGCCACGCCGCCGCCGCTGCCGCGGTCGCGCTGGTCCATGCAGGCGAGGCGCAGGCACTGATGAAGGGCTCGCTCCACACCGACGAGCTGATGGGCGCTGTCGTGGCGCGCGAGGGCGGTCTGCGCACCGAACGGCGCGTCAGCCACGCCTACCTGATGGACGTGCCCGGCCATGCCGAGCCGCTGATCATCACCGATGCCGCGATCAACATCGCCCCAGACCTTCCCGCCAAGGCCGACATCGTGCGCAATGCGATCGACCTCGCCCACGTCATCGGCATCGAGGCGCCGCGTGTCGCGATCCTGTGCGCGGTGGAAACGGTCAATCCGGTCATGCCCGCGACGCTCGATGCCGCCGCGCTGTGCAAGATGGCCGAGCGCGGGCAGATCGCAGGCGGCGTGCTCGACGGCCCGCTCGCCTTCGACAATGCCATCTCAGAGGCCGCCGCGCGCGAGAAAGGCATCGTATCGCCGGTCGCGGGCAAGGCGCAGGTGCTCGTCGTTCCCGACCTGGAGGCGGGCAACATGCTCGCCAAGCAGCTCACTTTCCTCGGCGGGGCGGACGCGGCGGGCGTGGTGCTGGGCGCGCGCGTCCCGATCATCCTCACCAGCCGTGCCGACAGCCTGCGCACCCGCCTCGCCTCCTGCGCTCTCGCCGCGCTGATGGCCCGCGCGCAGACGAAAGCCGCGCCCGGCCTGCCCGGCGCCGCGCCGCTCGGATGAGGGGCGCATGAGGGCAATCGTCAGCCTCAACTCGGGCTCGTCGAGCATCAAGTTCGCGGTCTTCGCGCTCGATGCCGACAATCGCCCGCACCACACCGCAGGCGGCAAGTTCGAACGCATCGGCATCGCCCCCTCGCTCGTCATCCGCACCGATGCGGGCGAGGTTCTGGAAGAGCGCGCGTGGGACGATGGTGCAGCCCTCACGCACGCCGACCTGCTCGAATACCTCTTTGACTGGGCTCGCGCGCATATCGCGCAAGGCACCATCCTCGCCATCGGCCACCGCGTGGTCCACGGCGGTAGCAGCTTCGTCGCCCCGCGCCGCGTCGATGACGCGCTGCTGGACGAACTGGAGTCGCTGTGCCCGCTCGCCCCGCTGCACCAGCCGCACAACCTCGCCGCGATCCGCAGCCTTGCCCGCCTCGCCCCCGAGCAGCCGCAGGTCGCCTGCTTCGACACCGCGTTCCACCATGCTATGCCCCCGCTTGCCACGCGCTTCGCCATCCCGCGCGAGCTGCACGAGCGGGGCCTTCGCCGCTATGGCTTCCACGGGCTGTCCTACGAGTATGTGGCGCAGGAACTTGCACGGATCGCCCCTGCACTGGCACGGGGCCGGGTGATCGCCGCGCACCTCGGCAACGGGGCGAGCATGTGCGCGATGCTCGATGGGCTTTCGGTGGATACGACGATGGGCTTCACCGCGCTCGACGGGCTGGTCATGGGCACGCGCTGCGGCACTCTCGACCCCGGTCTCGTGCTGCACCTGCAGACGCAGGAGCACATGGCGCCCGATGCGATCGAGGACATGCTCTATCGCCGCAGCGGCCTCCTCGGCGTCTCGGGGATATCGAGCGATGTCAGGGCCCTGCGCGAGGATGGCAGCGCCGCGGCGACAGAAGCGCTCGAACTCTTCGCCAGCCGCGCCGCGCGCGAGGCGGCGGGCCTGCTCCCCGCGCTCGGCGGGCTCGATGCCATGGTCTTCACCGCCGGGATCGGCGAGAACGATCCGGCGATGCGCGCCGCGATCTGCCAGCGCCTTGCCTGGCTCGGCATCGAGATCGACCCGGCGGCCAACGTCGCCAATGCCCCGCTCATCTCCACTCCCGACAGCCGTGTCGCCTTGCGCATCGTTCCCACCGACGAGGAGCGCATGATCGCCCTGCACACGCTTCACGCGCTAAATGGCACTGCTCACAAGGGCCAAGCGCCCGAAGGAGAACTGTGATGACGCTTCCCCTCTCCCCCGTCGTCGACCTGCGCGGCAAGCGCGGCCTCGTCGTCGGCATCGCCAATGCCCACTCGATCGCCGCCGGGTGCGCCGCCGCCTACGCCCAGGCCGGAGCGCGCCTTGCCGCGACCTATCTCAACGACAAGGCCAGGGACTGGGTGACCCCGGTGACCGAAAGCCTCGGCATCGAGTGGACCGCCCCGCTCGACGTGCGCGAGCCCGGTCAGCTCGAGGAGCTGTTCGAGACCGTGGAGCAACGCTGGGGCGGGCTCGACTTTCTGCTCCACGCCATCGCCTATGCCCCGCGGGAAGACCTGCAAGGGCGCGTCACCGACTGTTCGGCGCAAGGCTTCGCGATGGCGATGGACGTCTCGTGCCACTCGTTCATCCGCATGGCAAAGCTCGCCGAACCGCTGATGAGCGAGGGCGGATGCCTCGCCTGCGTCACCTTCTACGGCTCGGAGCGGGTGGTCGAGCACTACAACCTGATGGGCCCGGTCAAGGCCGCGCTTGAGAGCACCGCGCGCTACCTCGCCGCAGAGCTGGGGCCCAAGGGCATCCGCGTCCACGCGATCTCGCCGGGGCCCATCGCGACGCGCGCGGCAAGTGGGCTCGAGCGCTTCGACGAACTGCTCGAACGCGCCGCCGCCCAGTCGCCGGTGCGCGAGGCCGTCGACATCGCCGACGTCGGCGCGCTCGCCGCCTTCCTCGCCAGCCCCGCGGCGCGGCGCATCACCGGGACCGTGATCCCGGTCGACGCGGGAGAGCACATCCTCGGCTGACCGCCTGACGGCCATCGACGAGGCTCCGATGTCGCGCGCGCGCGCCGGGCTTCAGCTTCGCGTTCATGGGCGAATTCCTGAAGGGCAAGATCAGCTATCGCGGTCCGCACGGCGAGACCGGGCGCGAATGGTTCGAGATGGTGGAGCACGAAGGCGGGCTCGGCCGCACTTTGCGTGCCTTTTGCGAGATGGACGAGATCGCCCTCACCCGCGACGTGACCATGCTGCTCGATCCGGCCGCGCGCCCGCTCGACGGCTTTTGCCGCGTGACCCGGCAGGGCGCCCGCGCAGGCACCGTGCTGTTCGTGTGCGAGGCAGCGGGCGTGCGGGCCAGCGGAGACCTTGCGCAGGGTGGACGCCTTGCCCAGCACCTGCCCGTCCCCGCCGGGGTCGAATATCTCGGCCTCCATCCACTGGTGGGCGACGCGCTCATCGCGCTGGCGCGCGGCACCGATGCGCCCGGCACCTTCCGTACCATAGCTTGCGTGACCAACTCGATCTCGCCCGACGGGGACAAGGGCCTTGTCGCCATGCCGACCACGATCGAGGTCGCCTATCGCGGTGAGGAAAGCGTGACCACGCCCGCCGGAACCTTCCCGGCGCGCCGCTATGCCTTGCGCTGGCATCCCGAGTGGGAACCTGCCGACTTGTGGGTACACGGCCCCCATGCCCTGTTCCTGCGGCTCGAATGGGCCATGATCGGCGCAAGCTACGAGCTCGTCGAACTGCAGTCGGGGCGCTGAAGAGCGCAAACCACTGCATACGATATCGCGAAGTAAATAGGCCCCTTTTAAGAGGCATTTATTTTGCAACTAGCGAGTGATACTGTCGCCCACGGCCATGACTGGCATGGCTCGCCGGACAAGGAACGGCCCTTCGATGCCGCTCACGCGTTTCGCTCCGCCTTTCCTGCTGTGCCTCGCACTATTTGCAGCGCCCGCGCTCCATGCGCAGGAACGCCAGCTCGAAGACCTCGAGGAGACCGAGGACGCGGCGCAGGGCATCGCCGAGGCGGGCGAGAAGCCGCGCGAGCGCATCATCATCCCGGTCCCGATCGGCGATCCGCAACTGGGCGCCGGGCTCGCGCTCGCCACCGCGCTGTTCTACCAGCCGGGCAAGAGCACGAGACCCTGGACCACAGGCGTGGGCGGCTTTCGCACGTCGAACGGCTCGTGGGGCGGAGGCGGTGTCCAGTCGATGTCGCTCGCGCGCGACCGGCTGCGCGTGCAGCTCATCGCCGCCTACACCGCGATGAACCTGCGCTACTTCGGCGCGGAGGGCGACAGTTCGGACGAGGACGAGTGGGCCGACGTCAAGGAGAAGACGACGATCGTCTCGGCCAAGGCACGGCTGCGCATCGACGAGCACATCTTCGCAGGCGCGCGCCTGCGCTACCGCTCCAAGCATTCGAGCCTGCGCGATACCTCCGAGGCGCTGGAGCAGCTCGTCGAGGACGCGGGCGGCGCGAGCGTGTTCGACACCCGCCAGAAACTCGTCCAGCTCGGCCCGATCCTGACCTACGACGATACCACCGAGCCCTTCGCCCCGCGCAGCGGCACCATCGCCAATGCCGAAGTGCACTTCGCCCTGCCCGCGCTCGGCAGCGACCTTGGCTATACGCAGTCGAAGGCAAGCTGGAAGCACTATCGCGACATGGGCGCCGACGACGTGCTCGCGATGCGCGCCAAGGCCTGCCTCGTCAGTAAGAGCGCGCCCTTCTTCGACATCTGCGAGGTGGGCCTGCGCGGCTATCCGGGCGGACGTTTCCGCGACCGCGCGAGCTGGTCCGCCGAGGCCGAATGGCGCCACCGCCTGACCCGCCGGATCGGCGCGGTCGGCTTCATCGGGCTGGGCAGTACCGGCGGGGGTCTGGGCGATGCCCTTGGCGCACGCATGCTGCCTGCGATCGGCGGCGGCCTTCGCTACCTGCTCGCGGAGAGCTACGGCGTGAACCTGCGCGTCGATGCCGGGTTCGGGCGCGATGGCCATGCCGTCTACGTGTCGCTGGGGGAATCCTTCTAGGCACACCCCTAGGAGCCGTGGACAAATCGTGACCGCAGCTACCGACTTGGGTGGTTGCCTGCCGTCCGAAGGCAAAGCGTCAGCGCCAGATTCGCCTTGCGATCCATCCGCCCAAAATCGAAAGCGCGAGGGCTACGATACCAAGAAGTAACCACATTAAGTTGAATAGTAGATTCGCAGCTTCTCGCGCGTCCTCTGGCTTATCTGGCATGTAGAATAGCTTAGCAGTGCCGCCTAACTCGTAGACGCCATTCCCCTGGAGAGATGTGAGGTGAAAGCGGTCGCCGCGTACCGAATATGACAAGACGCCCCTGTCATTCCTATCCCCGAGCACTCCCGTATGGCTGTCGAATACGCCGACTGTCTCAACACCATCACGTCGGAAGCGATAGTCTTCAGGCAGGCCAGAAAGCGCTGCAGTGAGAGCGCCCGTGCCCCAAACCATCATAAACAAACGGAAAAAGATGAGCCTGAAACTGCGTCGCGGCTTGAGCGGAGCCGTGCTGGCTCTCCCAAGCCCGACTTGTGCTCGACGTCCCAGACTATCCAAAAAACGACGCTCATCGTGCAGTTTCAACTCAATCGGTGCCAGAACAGCGGATTCGAATGAAACTCGCAACATGCGGCTCCATAAGCGCCGCACGGGTTCAACACTGGCAATGGAGGCAGTGGAGACCCGAATGTCCAGTCCGAAAAGTTCAGGCAGGAACAAGAGTGTGAACGGAAAGCGTGGCGTTACAACAAGCTGCCCGTCCGACACGTATACCAGTAGGCAATTACGAGCGCCGCCGACGCGAGTAAGGTAATTCCGGAGTGACCGACCGGAGCACCAATCCTCCAGAAAATCCGCATTCGTCGGCCTCTGTGGAATGATGGACCGGCCATTCGCGCGTCGGAACCAAACAGACGCTGCGACCCAGCCACCGATCCAGACAAATGGAAACAGAATTTCTGACAAGTTCAACAGCCCCCGCGGATTCCAAAGACAAAGCGATACGATTGCTTCCCTCACCCGCCAAGAGTCTTCACAACCTGGGATATGCCCATGTTCGACAAGGGGCGAACCCGGAGATTCGTTTTCGTCCACGCCCTTCGTCCGTGAATGGCGCGCCGCGCAAAAGGACAGGGTTTACAACGGCTCGCAGCACGCCATGATCGGGCCTGCAGGGTGGGGATGAGGCGGCGCCGGGGATGGTGCCTTCCGGCGAAACCGCCTAGGCACCCCGTTCCTTTCCCGATCGTGCGCGATCGCCCCCCCACCGGAGCCGACCCATGAAACTGACCGCGACATGCGTGACCACCCTCGCGATCGCCCTCGGCCTGTGCGCGCCCGCAGATGCGCACGAGGATCACGGCCCGGCCCTCCTCCAGATGGCGCAGGCGGCCGCAGCTGGCACCGGACAGGACGATGCCGCGAAGACGAGGGTCGTTCGCGAGCAGCCGCACCTCGCCGCGCTTCTCGCCAGCCCGGCCTTCGCCACGGCGCGCAAGTCGCTGGCGGACGACTATGACCGCATGGTCGCGGACATCGTCACGCTCACCCAGATCCCCGCACCGCCCTTCAAGGAAGAGGCCCGCGCGCGCGCCTATCTCGAGATGCTGCGCGCCGAGGGGCTGGAGGACGTCGAGACCGACGAGGTCGGTAATGCGATGGGCCTGCTCAAGGGCCATGCCAAGGACCGCGCCAGCTTGCCCCTGCTGGTCGTCACCGCGCACCTCGACACCGTGTTCCCCGAAGGCACCGACGTCACCGTAACGCGCGAGGGCGACACGCTGCGCGCACCGGGCATCGGTGACGACACCAGCAGCCTGCCCGTCCTGCTCGCCTTCGTGCGCGCGATCCGGCGCGCCGGAATCGCGCCTGCTGGCGACATCCTGTTCATGGGCAACGTCGGCGAGGAAGGCCCGGGCGACCTGCGCGGCACGCGACACCTGTTCACCAAGGGCAAGTACAAGGACCGCATCGGCGCCTTCATCTCGTTCGAGCCCGGCCACAACGGGCGCGTCACCAACGGGGGCACCGGCTCGCGCCGCTACAAGGTCACCTTCAAGGGCCCTGGCGGCCACAGCTTCGGCGCCTTCGGCCTCGTCAACCCGGCCTTCGCGATGGGCGATGCCATCGTCGAATTCGGCAAGCTCGCGGTCCCGCAAGAGCCCAAGACGACCTACAGCGTGGGCCTTGTCGAGGGTGGCACCTCGGTAAACTCGATCCCCTTCGAGACCGCGATGACCATCGACATGCGCTCGAACGGCAAGGCCGAACTGGCAGCGCTCGAAAAGCAGTTCCTCGCGATCCTGCCGCAGGCCACGGCCCGCGAGAATGCGGCGCGCTCGACCGCGCAAGGTGCGATATCGTTCGATGCGCAGCTGATCGGCGACCGCCCGGTGGGCACGACCCCGCCCGAGGCCGCGATCGTGCAGATCGCCAGCGGCGCGCTCGAGGCCTTGGGCATCGCCCCGCGTCTGGGTGCCGGCTCGACCGACAGCAACATGGCGATGAGCCTCGGCATCCCGGCTGTGACGCTGGGCGCGGGCTTCGACAGTTCGGGGGCGCATTCGCTGCGCGAGAGCATCACCCTCGACCGTCCCCGCGACCTCGCCGCGATGACCGCCGGGCTCGCCACGGTGATAGCGCTCGCCGACGACCCGGCACGCGCCGCTGGCGACTGAGCGCGCGCCTGCCCGCGGCGGATCGCAAGAAAACTGGACCTTCGGCCAAGGATACCTATATACCGGCTGGTATGGAATGCACCGAAGCCACCACGAAGACCCGCGGACGCCCGCGTGAATTCGATCCCGACAAGGCCCTCGCCTGCGCGCTGAGGGTGTTCTGGGAACGCGGCTACGAGGGCGCCTCGATGGCCGAGCTGACCGAGGCCATGGGCATCACCAAGCCGAGCCTCTATTCCTGCTTCGGCAACAAGGAAGCGCTCTTCAAGAAGGCGCTCGACGTCTACGAGCGCGACAAGCTCGCCTACGTCAGCAAGGCGCTGGCAGAACCGACTGCGCGCGCCGTCGCCGAGAAGCTGTTGCGCGGCGCTCTTGCGACCCATTGCGGAACCAGCGACCCGCAAGGCTGCCTTGGCGTCGTGAGCATGGTCAGTGGCGGCAGCGAGGCCGAATCGATCCGCGATCACCTGATCGAGCGACGCCGTTCCTCCGAAGCGGCAATGATCGAACGCTTCGAGACTGCACGGTGTGAAGGCGACCTGCCGGCATCGGTCGATGCAGGCGCCCTCGCCCGCTACCTCACAACGGTACTGCAGGGCCTGCAGGTGAAAGCCCGGAGCGGGGCAAGCTGCGCCGAACTCGAGTCGGTGATCGACCTCACGCTGGCCTGTTGGCCCGCCGCCTGAGGCGAGCGCAGCCGCTCTGGTGACGCCGCGCGCGCGAGGCCGGTTTCGAGCCTCGTCACTCCCACCCGTGCAAAGCCGGATTTTCCCGAGGGCAAATTTTACCATACCGCGCGGTATATTTATCGGTTGACGGTAACACCCCCTCTATATATACCGCCCAGTACAGATTGAAGGCGCCACTCGCTACCTGATCCCCGCAATGCCGGTTTCGGCAGCGGTGTCGCCCTTCCATCCATCGAACGTGCCCGTTCTGGTGACGGGCGCAGAGCAGGTTTGCCTTGCCGCCATCCGGAAGTCCGCTTCCGGAGCCGGATGCACGTGGCCGCAGTCCTGTCTCCAGGCAATCTCGGTGCGCTCCCCATGCGCACCGCGAGAGGTCCCGGTGCGCACTGTCCCCTCCCGATCCCCGGGTGCGCATCGGGACCACAACAGGGAGTGACGATCATGGCCTTCATCGATTTCAACGAAGCGGCGCTGCAGGCGCCCTGCGCGGCCGCCGCGCAGGCGCTCGAACCCAAGGCGGCCGAGGCGCAGCTCTCACAGGTCGAGCAGCGCGTCATCGAACTGGCGCGCCACGACGGCCTCGCCAGTCTTCGCCCGGTGCGCAAGCGCGGGCGCCTTGCCCGCCTCGTCTTCGGCCCCGATCCGGTCTCGCGCCAGCTCGCCAACGAGCGGCTCGAAGCACTGCGCAAGCTCGCCGTCCAGGCCTGGAACCAGGGCTACACGGTCCCGGCCTCGACCCAGCGCGAGACGCTTGCGGCAGGCTACAGCGAGGCGCAGGTCGGCGCGGTGCTCGACCTGATCGGCCGCGCGCGCGGCGCGGTGGTCTCGCGCGTCGCCTGACACCCGAGACGCGTTGCTCTACTCTGGGCCCTACTGGGGCGGCATGTTCATGTGCAGCGGGATCGAGAAGTCGAGCCAGAACGAGGAGCCCTTGAGCCGGTTGGTCACATCGACCTCCTGCATCACCCGCCCACGGAACGTCGCGGGAGCGCGCCCCATCTGCACGTTGGTCGCCGCCGTCACGCCGAAGGCCAGCGCTTCGCCGCGAAACGGGCCGAGCGCGCCGCCATCGTCGCTGACCTGCTTGACGTAATAGCTCTGCAGGCCGAACGAGAAGGCAGGCGAGACGATCTTCTCCAGCGCCGCCTCGAGGTGCATCTCGTCGCCGCTGTCGTAGCCGTTGGTCTCGTTGCTGCCGTTGAAGGTGTAGCCGCCTTTCACCGAAAGGTCCCAGCCAGCCTCGGCATCGTGCCAGCTCGCCGCCATCGAGGTATCGACCGCCCAGCGATGCAGCGAGAGATTGGCGAGCCCGCTCTCGCGGAAGTGACCGATCGGCACGTTGACCATGCTCGAGACCTGCAGGTGCAGGTCGCCCTCCTTCCAGCCGAGCATCGCGACGCCGACCGGGTCGCCCGTCGTCAGCGCGGTATCGTGGACGCTCGCCGAGAGCGAACCGCCGCCCGGCCGTTCGAGCACGCCCGCGGCATCGAGCATCGGCGCGCCATAGGGCAAGGTCACGCCCACTGCGAAAGTCCCGCCCAGAAAGTCGGTCGAGGGCACGAAGAGCATCGTCGCGAACTCGGCGACCACGGTAAGGTCGACACCGGCAACCACGCGCCCGTTGACCGGTAGCTCGCGCTCGATCCCGGCATCGCCGTCGTAGACCCAGGTGATCTTGTCGAAGTAGACGCCCTCGAGCGGTGCCATGACCGCCGTTCCCGGGCCGCCCGATCCGTGAAGGTATAGCGAGACCCCGCTCTCGGTTGCCTGCGCCACGCCGGGCACGAACATGGCCAGCGCCGCGCCCGCCGCACTGAGGCCGACGCTGCGCCACCGCCATGATTCCTGCCCGCACCTGCCTGTTCCTGAAAGCGCCATGGCCCTTTTCCCTCATGTTCCTGACCCTTGCGATCCTAGGGACCGGGCACGTCTTGCTAATCGGGGTTAGTCCCGAGGCCGGGGCGCGTCCTTCCCGCAAGGCCGGGTTCTTGCCGCAGTTCCATCACCGTTGACCGCGCAAGGTCCCATCGTTAATTCGCGATGGATGACGACCACGCCCGCTGCTGCCGCCTCCAGCCCCTGCCATCTGCGCCATCGCCATTTGCGTCAGGGACAAAGCCGATGATCGCGGCTCTTGCCATCTTCCTCGTCACGATCACGCTGGTGATCTGGCAGCCGCGCGGCCTCGGCATCGGCTGGAGCGCGATGGGCGGCGCGCTCTTCGCGCTGCTGACCGGCGTGATCACGCTCACCGACATCCCCATCGTGTGGGACATCATCTGGAACGCGACCGGGGCCTTCGTCGCGGTCATCCTGATCAGCCTGATCCTCGACGAGGCGGGCTTCTTCGAGTGGTCCGCGCTCCACGTCGCGCGCTGGGGCCGGGGTAACGGGCGCGCACTCTTCGCGCTGGTGGTGCTGCTGGGCGCGCTCGTCGCGGCCTTCTTCGCCAACGACGGCGCGGCGCTCATCCTCACCCCGATCGTGCTCGCCATGTTGCGCGCGCTGGGACAGGGCGAGCGCGCGACGCTGGCCTTCGTCATGGCAGCGGGCTTCATCGCCGATACCGCGAGCCTGCCGCTTGTCGTCTCGAACCTCGTCAACATCGTCTCGGCCGACTTCTTCGACATCGGCTTCGGCGATTATGCGCTGGTGATGATCCCGGTGGACCTCGTCGCCATCGCCGCGACGCTGGGCGCCCTCATGCTGTTCTTCCGCAAGGACATTCCCGAGGTCTACGACGTGGCGCAGCTGCGCGCGCCCGACGCTGCGATCCGCGACCGCGCGACCTTTCGCGCCGGCTGGGTGGTGCTCGCAGGCCTGCTGCTCGGCTTCTTCGTGCTCGACCCGATGGGCGTGCCGATCAGCGCGGTCGCGGCCTGCGGCGCACTGGCGCTGATCGCGGTCGCCGCGCGCGGACACACAATTGCCACGCGCAAGGTCATCCGCGAAGCGCCGTGGCAGGTCGTGATCTTCTCGCTGGGGATGTATCTCGTCGTCTTCGGGCTGAAGAACGCCGGGCTGACGCAGGCCCTCGCCGGGCTGCTGGAGTGGAGCGCGCATGGCGGCGTTTGGGGCGCGACCTTCGGCACCGGCGTGCTTGCCGCGGTGCTATCCTCGATCATGAACAACATGCCCACCGTCCTCGTCGGCGCGCTCTCGATCGATGGCACCATGCTCGATGGAGCAATGCATGGCGAAGCGGTGCGCACGGCGATGGTCTACGCCAACGTGATCGGCTGCGACCTCGGGCCCAAGATCACCCCGATCGGCTCGCTCGCGACGCTGCTGTGGCTGCACGTGCTGAGGCAGAAGGGCGTCGTCATCGGCTGGGGCTACTACTTCCGCCTCGGCGTGACGCTAACCACCCCGATCCTGCTGCTCACCCTCGCCGCGCTGGCCCTGCGCCTGACGCTGGCCTGAGCGGGACGCGCGCTTGCCTGCGCGCGCCCCGGCCCCGTGTCAGTCGAGCGCGACCTCGTGGATCTCGCTGCCCGCAAAGCGCAGCGTGCGCACGCTCTTGGCCGTATGGACCATCGCCTGGTCGACCTGTCCGGGATAGACATCGCGCAGGATGGTCGAGGCGATCTCGATCGTCTTCGCGCCCTCGGGCAGCGTGCCGACGAGATCGAAGCGCACCTGGCTGGCGCCGATGTACGAGGCCACGTAGCGCAGCATGACCGGCTCGCCATCGACGCTGAGCGTGAAATGGCGCAGCAGGTAGCGCTTGAGCGCCGCGATTGCCTCGGGATCATCGAGGCTGACCTGCGCTTCGGGTGCGATCGCGGCCAGCGCCGGCTCGATGTCGTGCGCCTCGAAGCGGTGCGAGACCGCGAGCCTGCCATCTGCCTCGACGCGCACCACGCTCATCGCGTCATGCCCGCGATGGGCGAGCGCCGCAGGGGCACCCGCCATCGTCAGGGCCGGAAGCAGCGCGCAGGCGGCTGCAAGGCGGATCATCATCGTCTTCATCGTGCCAGCCTCAATCGCGCTCGGGCGCATCGTAAGTGCGCAGCGAGTCGGGCAGGACCTTGACGTTGGAATCCTTCATCCGGTTGGTCGCCTCGTCGCGCGTGTCGATGCCCAGCGTCTTGTCTTCGATGTTGCCCGAGTAGACGTTGTTCGACCGGTCGGCGTCGGCGGTCTCCCAGAGCGGATCGAGCTCGGCCTTGGCCAGCGTCTTTTCGGTGACGTACTGCCAGGTGACCTTGCGGTTGTTGTAGCGCCAGATCTCGGCCGGGATGCGCGCGGTCTTCGAGGACCCGTCGGTGAAGTCCATCTTGAGGATCACCGGCATGACCAGACCACCCTTGTTCGAGAAGGTGAAGCGGTAGAAATTGTCCTTCACCTCGCGCGCCGCGCGCTCCTCGGGGGTCAGGTCCTCGAGCGCACCCTTGGCCTTCTTGCGGTCCTTAGCCGTCGCGTCGAGCGGGTCGATGCTGTCGTAGAAGTCGCGCGTCGAGGGATCGCGCTCGACCACGGTCTGCTGCGTATTGCGCGAGGCGGTCAGCGAACCCGGCTCCTTGCCGCGCTCGGCAATGCGGCGCTTTGCGGCAGCGTCGGCATCCGAGGGCTCGAGCCGCGCCTTGACCACCTTGTCGAGCGAGATGTCGACGTGGTCGGTCGAATAGAACCAGCCGCGCCAGAACCAGTCGAGATCGACGCCGCTGCTCTCCTCCATCGTGCGGAAGAAGTCATAGGGCGTCGGGTGCTTGAAGCGCCAGCGCGTCGCGTATTCACGGAAGGCCCGGTCGAACAGCTCGCGGCCCAGCACCGTCTCGCGCAGGATGGTGAGCGCGGTCGCGGGCTTGCCGTAGCCATTGGCGCCGAACTGCAGCACCGAGTCCGACTGGGTCATGAGCGGGACCTGGTTTTCCGAGAGCATGTACTCGGCAATGTCCTTGGGCTCGCCGCGGCGAGCCGGGAAGTCCTTGTCCCACAGCTTCTCGGCCTGGAACTGGAGGAAGGTGTTGAGCCCCTCGTCCATCCAGGTCCACTGCCGCTCGTCCGAATTGACGATCATCGGGAACCAGTCGTGCCCGACCTCGTGGATGACCACGCCGATGAGGCCGTACTTGGCGCGCTCGGTATAGGTCAGCTCGCCGGTCTTCTTGTCCTTTACCGGACGCGGACCGTTGAAGGTGATCATGGGGTATTCCATGCCGCCGACCGGACCGTTGACCGACTGCGCCACCGGATAGGGATAGGGGAACGCGAAGTGGCCGTAGACGTCGATGGTATGCGCGATCGACTTGGTCGAATAGGCATCCCACAGCGGGCGCGCTTCCTTGGGGAAGAAGCTCATCGCCATGACCAGCGGCTGATCGGCATAGTCCTGCTTCACGCCCATCGCGTCCCAGGCGAACTTGCGCGACGAGGCCCAGCCGAAGTCGCGCACGTTCTCGGCGGCGAAGACCCAGGTCTTCTCGCCCGAGGCCTTGCCCTTCTCGGCTGCGACGGCTTCGGCAGGCGTCACGATGTAGACCGGGCTGGTCGCGCCCTTGGCCTTCTCGAGCCGGTCGCGCTGCGCGGCGCTGAGCGCGCTGTCGGGGTTCTGCAGCACGCCGGTCGCGGAGACCACGTGATCGGCAGGCACCGTCAGCGCGACGTTGTAGTCACCGAATTCGAGGGTGAACTCGCCCGAGCCGATGAATGCCTTGTTGTGCCAGCCCTCGTAGTCCGAATAGACCGCGAGGCGCGGGAACCACTGCGCGCCCTCGAAGATGCAGTTGCCGTCCTCGCCCGCCTGGGTGAAGCACTCGTAGCCCGAGCGGCCGCCCACGACCTTGTTCTCGACCATCGGGAACGACCATTCGATGGTGAAGCGCGTCTCGCCGCCGTTGCCCGGCACCGCTTCGCCCAGATCGATGCGCAGCAGGCTGTCGACCACGGTATAGGGCAGCGCATTGCCCGCAGCGTCGCGGATGGCGGCGATGGTGAAGCCGCCTTCCCACTCCTGCATGCGCTTGGCGCGGCGCACTTCGGCGAGGCTGATCGTGTCGCCCGAGACGGTCTGCGCCATCTGGGAGATCGAATCGTGCTTGTAGTTGTTCTGGTCGAGCAGCAGCCACAGGTAGGGCAGCGCGTCGGGCGAATTGTTGGTGTAGGTGATCGTCTCGGTCCCGCTCACCGAGCGCTTGCCCTCGTCGAGGCGAGCCTTGACGTCGTAGTCGACCTTCTGCTGCCAGTAGCGATAGCCCGGCGCGCCCGAGGCGTTGCGGTAGTCGGTGGGCGTGGGCCATTCCTCGCCCTCGAGCTGGCGGAACTTGTCCTCGAACTTGCCCTTGGTCTGCTCGAGCGGATTGGCGATGGCCTGACCGCTCAGCGCGAGCGCAGCAAAGGAAACCGTGGCGCAAAGCAGCGCGCCGCGACGGACGACAGATGTGACTGGCAAGAAGATACCCCTGAATTGACCCGGCCGGGACAATGATATGGGGTTACACGTGTGTCAACGCACACTGTTTGGGCAAGGCAGGCTTCTCCCCAACCGATGTCCCGACGCCAACTCAGGTGCAAGCCATAGGCCTGACCGAACTGCTTTTTTTGCAAATTTTTGGCGGACTGGCGATATGATCTTCAGGGGCACTCAGCGAGGCGCGGCGAAGAATCTCGGCCAACATCTGTTCAAGACCGAAGAAGCAGATGCAATTGCTGCCCCCTTCTGGTTGATCAGCCTAGGCACAGGACAGCTGCGGCTCACACCGCGTCGGCTGCCGCCCCCTGAGAGACGCTCAGCCACCATTTTCCGGACCTCAAAAGCGGACCGGGCGCTCTCCCCCTTCGCACGAAGCAGGACGCGGCCATAGGGACATGTCTCATTCGAGAAGAGAGAGGTAAGACGCCGCAAATCGCCAGTGTCATGCCAGCGACCGCAGCAGGATGCTTGTCTCACTGTTGAGCACGCCTTCGATCATGCGCACCTCTCGCAGGACCCGGTCGAAGTCGGGAAGCGTCGGGCTGACGATCTCGGCGACGAGGTCCCAGGCGCCGTTGGTGGTGTGCAGGGCATGGATCTCACGGATCCCGCGCAAGAGGCGGATCACCGCATCGGTGGAACGGCCCTCGACCTCGACCAGCATGATCGCGCGGATCGCTCCCGAGGGCGCTTCTTCCTGCGCACGAATGGTGAAGCCCAGGATCGCTCCGCTCTGAACGAGACGGTCTAGCCGGGTCTGCACCGTCGCGCGCGACACGCCAAGAATCTGCGCGATCTTGGAGACGGGCGCACGCCCGTCGGTACGCAGGATGCCGATCAGGCTGTGATCCAGCTTGTCGAGAGATATCATGACAAATTGCTCATAACGACTATGCAAATAGACTGAAATTCGGCGCAGTTGTAGCCATTTTAGACATTCACCATGAAACTTGCCTGCCTATCCTGAGCAAAAATCAGGAGACACACATATGGTACCTTTCGTTGGCGTTGCAGATCTTGCCGGGATCGTCGAAGCGGTAGGGCTTGAGGCCTTCCTGCGCGGCCTCGCCGAGCGGATCGAGGCCGATTTCGAGCGCTGGGAGGAATTCGACAAGTCTCCGCGCTATGCCAGCCACGTGCCCGATGGCGTGATCGAACTCATGCCCGCGGCCGACCGCGAGTATTTCGCCTTCAAGCAGGTGAACGGCCATCCGGGCAACACCGCCGCGGGCCTTCAGACGGTTGCGGCACTGGGCGTGCTCACCCGCGTCGATACCGGCTACCCGGTCCTGGTCAGCGAAATGACCTTGCTGACCGCGCTGCGCACCGCGGCGATGTCCGCGCTTGCCGCGCGCTACCTCGCGCGCCCCGCGTCGCGGGTTCTGGCCATGATCGGACAGGGCGCGCAGTCCGAATTCCAGGCGATCGCCTTCAAGGCCCTGCTGGGCATCACGCGCGTGCAGGCCTGGGACATCGATCCGGCCGCCTCGCGCAAGTTCGCCCGGAACCTCGCCGAAAGCGGCATCGAGGTCGTGATCGCCCCGTCCGCCGACGAGGCCGTGATCGGCGCGGACATCGTCACTACCGTCACCGCCGACAGGGTCAACGCGCGCATCCTGAGCGCCAACATGACCGGCGCTGGCCTCCACATCAACGCGGTCGGTGGGGACTGCCCGGGCAAGACCGAGTTGGCCCCCGAAATCCTCCAGCGAGGCCGGGTCTTCGTGGAATATACCCCGCAGACCCGCATCGAAGGCGAAATCCAGCAGATGCCGGACGATTTCGAGGTCACCGAATTGTGGTCGGTCTTCTCGGGCAAGACGTCCGGGCGCACGAGCGACGAGGAGATCACGATCTTCGATTCGGTGGGCTTCGGCATCGAGGACTTTTCGGCGCTGCGCTATCTCTACGACCTCCTGCCCGAACACGCGCCGCACACCGAACTCGATCTCATTGCCCAACCGCAAGACCCGCGCGACCTGTTCGGTCTGCTCTCTCCCCGCCTGCACGCGACGGCCTGATGCCCTCGGTCCAGGCGCCCGGGGCGGTCGTGATGGTCCGCCCCCATTTCTTCGAACCCAACCCGCAAACCCGGGGTGACAACGCCTTCCAGAGCACGGCAGCCATCCGGGCCGATACCCGCACGGCGCTGGCCGAGGATGCCCATGCCGAAGTCTCGCGCGCGGCGGACCTGCTGGAGGCCGCGGGTATCCGGGTCCACCTGTTCGAAGACAGCGCGACGACGACGCCCGACTCGGTCTTTCCCAACAACTGGTTCTCGACTCACTCGGGCGGACATCTGGCGATCTTCCCGCTCTTCGCGCCCAACCGCCGTCCCGAGCGCCGCGAGGACATCGTCGCGTTCCTCAAGCGCGAATACCGCGTCCAGGAAGTGACCGACTGGTCGGGGCTGGAGCATGATGGCCTCTACCTCGAAGGCACGGGCGCCATCGTGCTCGACCACTGCGAGCGGGTGGCTTATGCCGCCCGTTCGCAGCGCGCCAGCGAGGTCCTGCTCGAACGCTTCTGCACTCGCTTTGCCTTCGAGCCGATGATGTTCGAAGCAACCGACGCGAACGGGATGGCGATCTACCACACCAACGTCATGCTCAGCATCGGGACACGATTTTGCGTCGCGGGCCTCGACACGCTGCGCGATGCGCGCCGCCGCGAGGAACTGCACGCGCGACTTACCGCCAACGGGCGCGAGCTGATCGCCGTAAGCCAGCAGCAGGTCGGCGAGTTCTGTGGCAACCTGATCGAGCTCGACGGGCGTTCCGGCCCCGTCATCGCGCTGTCTTCGCGTGCCCTGCGCGCGTTCGATGCCCGACAGGTCGCCCGGCTGGAGCGGGTCGCTCGCCTCGTGCCGCTCGACGTTCCGACCATCGAGATGGCAGGAGGATCGGTGCGCTGCATGTTGGCGGGCATCCACCTTGCGCCGCGTCCCGCCTCCTGAACCCGCCAAGTTCCCGAAATCAAGCACCGGAAAACGGCGCACTTGCATCCCGATGCAGGATTTGGTCAACCTCGCGCGTGAAGGGAAGCGGCGTCCTCATGAGTTCCAAATCCACATCGAAGGACGTCGTCACGCCCGTGCCAGCCGCATCGGGCGAGGAGCTTGATCGGCTCTACCGGGGCTACCGGGACCGACTGCGCCGCTACGTCGCGGCGAGCTTCGGTCCTGGACCGCCCGACCCGGAGGACGTCGTGCAGATCGCCTTCGAAAAATTCGCGGTGCGTGAAGACCGCCATTCCATCGAGAGCCCGGAAGCCTTCCTTGCCCGGTCGGCGCGCAACTACGTCCTCGACCAGCGCCGCCGCCAGAAGGTGCGCAGCGACCATGCCGAGGGCGAAAAGATATTGGGCGCCGTGCATGACGACTGCGATGCCGAGCGCGTCTTATCGGCAAAGCAACGATGGCAAATCCTCGAGCGGACGATCCGCGCGATGGACCCTCGCCGGCAACAGGTCTTGATTATGAACCGCATTCACGGCGTAAGCTACGCAGAGATCGCACGCCGCCTCAAATGCTCGCCGACCCTGGTGAAGATGCACGCGGCCCAGGCTCTCGTGCAGTGCGAGCGCGCGCTGAGGGAGGCGGAGGAAGAGATATGACGCCGCAGGCCGCCCGCGAAGACAGGGACCGTATCGACGATCAGGCGAGCTACTGGGTCGTCCTGGCCAGCGAGCGCGAGCTGAACGCAGAGGAGCTTGGCGAACGCGATGGCTGGCGTGCTGCCGATCCGCGCCATGAACGTAGCTGGCAGGAACTCTCGCGTACCTGGGACGATATCGCGTCCCTGGAGGGCCTTGGCGATCTTGTTCCGACAATGGCGGAATTGGCGGTCGACGAAGCACCTGCCGTGCCAGGCTCTGACCGGCGAGGCACTGTCCGCCTTGGGCGACGCCAGATGGCATGGGCCGCGATTGCTGCCGTGCTCGTGGCGGTCGTGACCCTTTCGCTCCTGCTGCGTCCGCTTGCGCCGGAACGATACGAGACCCGCCTTGCGGAGACCCGGCTCATTACCCTGCCCGATGGCTCGCAAGTGACACTGGCGCCCGCCTCCACGCTCGAAGTGCGCTTTGCCGACGCCCAGCGGCGTGTCGCGCTGACCCGCGGCGAAGCCTTCTTCGACGTGGTCCATGACGCGAGCCGGCCGTTCACCGTCGAGGCCGGACCATCGCGCGTGCGGGTGCTGGGCACCAAGTTCGACGTCAACTTCACCGACCAGTCGGTGCGCGTGGCGGTGCTGCAGGGCAAGGTCGAAGTGGCGCATCCAGGACGCGACGGAGGGCCTTTGCGCGCCACCCGACTTCGCGCCGGGGAGCGCACCGAAGTGCAATTTGCCGCCTCCGCATCAAGCACGGCAGCACCGGGCCCATCGCGCGAAATGCCCGCCGCAGCATCGCGGCCAGCTCTGCCATCGCCGGCCCCATCCCCCGGGGTCTGGCGCGAGGGCCGCCTGGTCTATGACAACGTTCGCCTTGCCGATCTCGTCTCCGATGTGAACCGCTACTATGCGCCCGGGGTGACGATGCGCGATCCGGCCATCGGAGACCTGCGTGTCACGGCCGCCTTCAAGGTCAGTGAGATTCCCGCTTTCGTCAGCGCGCTCGACGGGGTCATCCCAGTCTCGGCGCAGGAGGCAGCGAGCGGCGCCTTCGTGCTTGAGCGAGCCCGCCCTTGAGGGCTCCGAACGTCGGGCTTTTCGACATATTGGATCGCGCGCGCCTCCCTTGTGACAAAAAAATTTCACTCACCCCCTGACGATCGCAAGTGCGCGCGCGTCATCGGGGTGTTGGTCGGTGCAGGCGGACACTGCGTCACGTCACCGGGCAGCGCCACCGTTCAGGGACGGATCAGGGGGAAATGCAAATGTTGAGCCTATTCAAATCGCGTCTGGTGCTGGCCTCGGCACTCGGGGTTTCCGTTTCGGCACTCGCCATGGCCACGCCGGTCATGGCGCAGACGCAGGTGCGTCAGTTCGATATTCCGGCCCAGGCGCTGGCCTCCAGCCTGCTGGAGTTCTCGCGCCAGTCCGACATCATGGTCGTCGTCGCGCCCGATCTTGCCGCAGGCCGGACGGCGCCCGCGCTGCGCGGTCGCTATGCCAGCGACGAAGCCATTGCCCGCCTGCTGCGCGGAAGTGGCCTGCGTGCGGTTGCCAATCCGCGCGGCGGGTATCGCATCGAACGTGTGGAAAGCGTTCCTTCCGCAACCCGCCAGGACGCTGCCACTGCCCAGGGCGCCTCGGGCGAAGGCATCGTCGTGACGGGCTCGCGCATCGACCTGCCGGGCTACGAATCGCCCACCCCGCTGCTGCGCATGACCCAATCGGACCTCCAGGTCGTGAGCCGTCCGAACCTCGGCGCCGCCTTCGCCGACCTGCCGCAGTTCAAGGCCGCCGAGTCGCCGGTGACGTCGAGCACGAACACCGGCGCGGGGCGCTTTCCGATCAACATCCGCGGGCTTGGCGCGCAGCGCTCGCTCCTGCTCATGGATGGCCGCCGGCTGGTCGACGGGGACCTGAACTCGGTTCCCTCGATCATGATCGCCAACGTCGATGTGGTCACGGGCGGCGCTTCGGCCGCCTGGGGTTCGGACGCGGTCGCGGGCGTCGTCAACCTCATCGTCGACAGCGACTACGAGGGCGTGCGTCTGGGCGCCCACAGCGGCATCTCCTCGCGCGGTGACGCGCAGGAGTACGGCTTCTCGGGCAAGTTCGGAACGCGCTTCGCCGATGGTCGAGGCCATTTCGTGATCGGCGGGGAATACGTCGACAACAAGGGCATTGGCCGACGCACCGACCGGGCCAACACTGGCCGCTGGTCGAGCCTTGGCAACACCACGCTGACGCCGGACATCGGCTATGCCACGCGCCTCAAGGGAGGCTACATCACCTCGGGCGTGCTGCAGGGCCAAGGCTTCAACCCGGACGGCACCTTGCGCACTCCCGACATCGGCACGGTTGTCGGCAGCAGCATGATCGGCGGTGAAGGCCCCTCCAACGACGATTACAGCGTGCTCGTCACGCCCCAGCGCCGCTACGCCGTCATGGGAAAGGCCTCCTATGAGCTGACCGATACGCTGCAGATCAGCGCGGACCTTCGCTATTCGCGCTTCTACAATTCCTATGCCTGGTTCGGCAGCCACATCGACAACTGGACGATCCAGGCCGACAACGCCTTCCTCAACAGCGATATCCGCGAGGCGCTCGCCGCGGCCGGGCAGGACAGCTTCAGACTTTCGCGCTTCAACGGCGATCTTGCCTTCGCGGACATCGACGTCGACCGCCGCAACATCCAGGGCACGATCGCCCTCGATGGCAGCTTCGGCGACGGACGCTGGCGCTATGGCGCCTATTACAGCCACGGCGAATACCGCAACAAGCTGCGCACGCCCGGCTTCCTCATCGCCGAGAACTTCGCCAATGCGGTCGACGCCGTCATCGACCCGGCCACCGGCGCGCCGGTCTGCCGTGTCCAGCTGACCCAGGGCGTCAGCGGCTGCGTGCCGCTCAACCTCTTCGGCGAGGGCGCCCCCAGCCAGGCTGCCATCGACTACACGACCGGAACTCCGCGTTTCAACGGGCTCGACAAGCTCGACACCTATGGCGCCTCGCTGCGCGGCGAGCCGGTGGACCTGCCCGCAGGCCCCGTCTCGATTGCCGTGGGCGTCGAGGGTCGCCGTCTTTCCACCCGCGCCGACATCGGCGAGATGGACGCGGCCGGCGCCTTCCGCACCTTCAACTTCAGCGGCTTTTCGGGCAGTTACAACGTGAAGGAAGCCTTCGCCGAAGTCGTCCTGCCGCTCGTCCACGACACCCCGCTGCTGCGCAAGCTGCAGCTGAACGGCGCGGTGCGCGCCTCCGACTACAGCACGAGCGGCACGATCTGGTCCTGGAAGCTGGGGCTGACCAACGAGTTCTTTCCGGGCGTCATCGGCCGCGTGACCCGTTCGCGCGACATCCGCGCGCCCAATCTTACCGAGCTCTACACCACCCCGACGATGAGCTACGGCGGCATCGTCGATCCGCGCAATCCCGATGCCGGGACCACCAGCACGCTGATCTACGGCGGCGGCAACCCGCAGCTGCAGCCCGAGCTGGCGAACACCTGGACGGCGGGCCTGACGATGGCGCCCCTTCCCGGCCTGACCGCCTCGATCGACTACTTCAACATCGCGATCAACGATGTCATCTCGACGCTGGGCGGACAGAACATCGTCGACCGCTGCGAGGCGGGCAACACCAACCTGTGCGGCTACATCAACCGTGACAGCGCGGGCCGGATCACCAGCATCACGTCCTCGCAGGTCAACCTCGCGCAGTTCAAGACCGACGGGATCGACGCCGAGGTGGCCTATAGCCTGCCGCTCAACAATTCGGCGAACGGCCGGATCGACGTGCGGCTCATCGGGACCTGGGTGAACAGCTTCACCCGCGACGATGACATCACCAAGATCGAGTACGTCGGTACGCAGGGCTATGCCTTCAGCGACGGCACACCGCGCCTGCGCGCCAACCTCTCGGTCGGCTATGCCAGCGACGGGTTCAGTGGCCTTGTGCGCGGGCGGTTCATTTCGGCCGGGTACTGGGACCGCACGCGTCCCACGCTGACCAACAACGACTACGCCGCCTTCATGTATTTCGACCTCAACCTCAGCCAGAAGGTCGCGGTTGCCGGCGGCAAGTCGCTGGAAATCTACGGCAACGTCGCCAACCTGTTCGACAAGGATCCGCCGATCTACTCCACCTTCACGCCGTACTACGACGTGATCGGTCGGTACATGACGATCGGCGCCCGCCTCGAGTTCTGATCGGGTCCCGACCGGACTGCGGGGCACGCGTATCTGCCCCGCAGTCCTTTTTTCCGCGCCTTGAACATCCCGTAAATCGCAAGAGGGCATCGCAGGTGAAGGACCTTTCGCGCGCGGCAACCGCGCAACTCCGGCCGATTCTGCTGGCAGGCGCATTGGCCGCCAGTCTCGGCTTTGCCACCTCCGGCCAGACCGCCGCACCTCACGACACGGCCGCCCTCGCACCGATAGGGCAGGTCGAACGCCGCATCACACCGAACGACATCATGGGCCTGACCGGGGTCCACGACCCGCAGATAGCGCCCGATGGCACGCTGGTTCTCTACGTCACCCAGCCCCGCCTGGCGACGGGCGCGCCGGAGCGTTCGGAAATCTGGATCGCGGCGCGCGACCGCGCCTCGCCCCCGGTGCGCCTGACGCAGGGCACCTGGAAGGAGGGGAGCCCGCGCTGGTCGCCCGATGGCACGGCCATCGCCTATCTCTCGAACCGCAAGGCACCTGACGATGCGACCGGCACCGCCACGCGCCAGATCTGGATCGTGCGCCCCGGCCGCGAGGCCCCGCGCCCCGTCACGCGCTTCGCAGATGGCGTGCGCAGCTTTGCCTGGGCCCCGGACGGCCAGAGCCTCGCGGTGCTGGCGCGCGCACCGCGCGAGGACACCGCCCACCCGATCCAGGAGGTCGATACACCGGGCGTCCCGGTCGACCTGTGGATCCAGGACCTGGCCTCGCGCGCCATGCGCCGCATCGCGGTCAAGGGACGCACCCTGTCCGATGTCAGCTGGTCGCCCGATGGGACGCGCATCGCGGTTCGCGCGGCCGCGACCTCGGGCCTCAACGACCGTTTCTACCATTCCGAACTGCGCGTGCTGGACGTTGCCAGCGGCGCGAGCCTGCGCATCCTGCGCGAGAGCGCCTATAGCGGAGCGAGCTGGTCACCGGACAGCCGCAAAGTCGCCTTCACCGCACCCGCCCAAGGGACCATTGGAATCGACGCCTTCGTCGCCGACGTCGCCTCGGGCAAAGTGCGCAAGGTCGGTGCCGATCTCGACGGCACGATCCGGCAGATCGTATGGTCGGGCGAGACCGACACGCTCCTCGCCCGGGCCGTCGTTCATACCCGCCAGCAGATCGTCCGCATCGACGCCAGGACCGGACGGGCCAGCCCGTTCCTGCCCTTTGAAGGACGCATCACGGACTTCTCGGTGGCGACGGACGGCCAGATTGCCCTTGCAGCGAGTGCGCCCCAGCGTCCTGCCGACATCTGGATACACGGGGACGCCAGGCTCACCGCGCTCACCGATCTCAACCCCCAGGTCCACGGGATTGCGCTCGGCACCGTCGAGGAAGTGCAATGGACCAGCCAGCGTGACGGGCAGACGATCTATGGCGTGCTGGTGCTCCCCCCGGACCACGTGCCCGGCAGCCCGCGCAAGACGGTCGTCCTCGCGCATGGTGGCCCGCACGAAGCCTGGGCCACGGCCTGGCAGGGAAGCTGGATCGACTGGGCGCAGCTTCTTGCCAGCCACGGCTATGCGGTCCTCCTGCCCAATCCGCGCGGTTCGGCAGGTCAGGGCAACGCCTATGCGCGCGGGGTTATCTCAGGATGGGGCACGCAGGACTATCAGGACCTGACCGACGGCGTGGACATGCTGGTGGCGCGCGGCATCGCCGATCCGGCACGTCTGGGCATCGGAGGCTGGAGCTACGGCGGCTTCCTCTCGGCCTGGGCCGTCACGCACGACCGCCGCTTTCGCACCGCGGTGATCGGCGCGGCGCCCACCGATCCGCTAACGCTCGCGCTCGCCACCGACACGCCCGACTTCGTGACGGCCTATTTCGGCCTTCCGCCCGAAGCGATCGCCCGGATGGACCGGTCCGCCCCCTTGCGCGCGCTCGGCAAGGTCGAGGTGCCGGTACTGGTCCTCCATGGCGAAGAGGATGCGCGCGTCCCCCTTTCGCAAGGGCTGGCCTTCTATCGCGGCCTGCGCCTGCTCGGAAAGCCGGCCAGCATGGTCACCTATCCGGGCGAGCCGCACCGGATCGGCGGCGCCGATCATCAACGCGACATCCAGGAGCGCGTGCTCGCCTGGTTCGATGCGCACCTGTGACCCTGTACCCCTGTGACAAGGAGACTTCGGCATGACACAAGCAACCACCCCTGCGGGCCTGCGCCGACGCGACGTGCTGACCCGCTCCGCCGCGCTGGTCCCCGCCTTAGGCTCTGCCCTCACCGCCCCGGCCGCGCTGGCCGCCTCCAGGGAGAATGCGCCTGTGAATGACATCCTCGACATGAGCGCGGTCTCGCTCGCCAAGGCCCTGCGCAGCAAGGATCTTTCGGCACGCGAGCTTATGTCCGCGCACCTCGAGCACGTCGATGCGCTCAACCCCCGCTTCAACGCCCTCGTCTCGCGCATCGATGGCGATGCCGCGCTCGTCCAGGCCCGCCGGCTGGACGAGGACGCAGCCAAGGGCCGCTTTCACGGACCTCTCCATGGCTTCCCTCACGCGGTAAAGGACACCGCCTCCACCCGCGGCATCGCCAGCACGCAAGGCTCGCCGATCCTGAAGGACAACATTCCCGACGCAGATTCGCTAGTCGTCGCCCGCATGCGCGCAGCCGGAGCGATCTTCGTGGGCAAGAGCAACGTGCCCGAATTCGCGCTGGGCTCGCATTCCTACAATCCTGTCTTCGGGATCACGCGCAACGCCTACGATCCGCGCAAGTCCGCCGGAGGCAGCACCGGGGGCGGCTCGGTGGCGCTGGCGCTGCGCATGGTGCCGCTGGCCGATGGCAGCGACTTCGGCGGATCGCTGCGCAACCCGGCCGGATGGAACAACGTGTTCGGCTTCCGCCCGTCCTGGGGCCGGGTTCCCTCGCTCCCCAACACCGACCTGTTCTGGCAGAACTTCGCGACGTCAGGTCCGATGGGCCGCCATGTCGAGGACGTGGCGTTGCTGATGTCGGTCCAGTCCGGCCCCGATCCGCGCGCGCCTTTCGCGCAGGACGACGATCCGGCTCTCTTCGCACAGCCGCTCGCACGCGAATGGAAGGGCGCGCGCATCGGATGGCTGGGCGATCTGGGCGGAGCCCTGCCCATGGAAGCGGGCGTGCTGGAGACCTGCGAGAAGGCGCTGGGTGCCTTCGCATCCCTGGGCATGGAGGTGGGCGAGGCGAGCTTGTCCGAAGGCGCCGAAGCGATGTGGCAGACCGCCGTCACGCTGCGCCACTGGTCGGTAGGCGCCGACCTTCAGGGCTTCTACGACGATCCCGAAACGCGCCGCCTGATGAAGCCCGAGGCGATCTGGGAAGTCGAAGGCTACAAGCGCCAGACCGCCCCGCAGCTGGTCGCTGCAAGCGAAGGCCGCACCCGCATTGCCAAGGCGTTCCAGGAGGCGTTCACCCGCCATGATTTCCTCGCGCTCCCGACCGCGCAGGTCTTCCCCTTCGATGTCGAGCAGCACTGGCCCCACGAGATCGCCGGACGGCGCATGGATTCCTACCACCGCTGGATGGAAGTCACCCTGCCCGCCACCATGGCCGCCCTGCCGGTCCTCGCCATTCCGGCAGGTTTCGGCGGCGCGGGGAAGCTTCCCATCGGCATCCAGCTGATCGGCCCGCGCAACGCCGACCTGGCCGTCCTGCAACTGGGGCACGCCTACGAGCAGGCCAGCGCCTGGATCGCGCAGGCCCGCCCGCCCGTGCTGCGCGCCTGATCTTCCTTAAGGGCGTAGCCGCGCGCTTTGCCAACAAGGCTTTCGGCACGACCTTTCCGACAGGCGCTCCGGGCGACCTTGTTGACCTCTTCCGCTCGCATTCGCTGGCCTCGGCACGTCACCGAGACTTCCCCGAGCGCAGAAGTCGTCGCGCTCATCAGCCATTGCGTGGGTACACCCCCAGGTCGCGGCCTTGCACAAGCAGCCCCGCGCCTGGGCTCTGTTGATGGGGCCACAGGGCTATGCCTCGCCCGGCCATGTTTCCAAGGCCCACTGGGCCCCGACCTGGAGCGATGCGGTCGCCGTGCTCACGCTTGAGCTCGCACTGTGTGCCGCTCAAGGCGCACAAACGCCCTTCAATGCCCTAGCGGTTAAACCGAAAAAGCATGGAAACTGTCAGAAAACCGGGGGTTTCGTGGTGCGCCCGACGGGATTCGAACCCATGGCCCCCAGATTAGGAATCTGGTGCTCTATCCGGCTGAGCTACGGGCGCACTCGATGCGGTCCCTAGCGGCGCGGGGGGCGCTTGGCAATCCACGCCGTAGCAGGCGTGCAGCGTTCAGTTCGCCTTGTCCGGGGTGGTGGTCGCGAAGGGCAGCGGGACGACAGCGACGCCCTCCTCGATCAGCTCGTGCGCGTCGCGCAGGCTTGCCTCGCCGTGGATCGCCTCGGCCTCGCGTTTGCCGTAGTGCATGGCGCGCGCGGTCTCGACGAAGTCCTTGCCGACGTTGCGCGATGACTTGAGCGCCTCGACCTGCGCCCTGGCGAGGCGCGTGAAGGCCTCGATCGCTTCGGGTGGAAGCGCGCCGCCCGCGACCGCAGACTTGCCGGCGGATGCACGCGGCTGCGGCGCCGATGGCGGGGTCGCTTCACGCTGCTCTGGCGGTGCCTGCTCGCGCGAGGGCGTGCGGCTCTCGCTGCGCTGGTTGCCCTTGCGCGCAAGGCGCGGGGCCTGCAGCGCCTTGCCGACTTCGCCGGAGCCGCAATGAGGGCAGGTCACGAGCCCGCGCTCGCACTGGCGCGCAAAGTCGTCCGAGGACTTGAACCAGCCCTCGAAGCGGTGGGCGCCGGCTTGGCACTGCAGGTCGTAGACGATCATCGCGCGCCTAATCCGCGATCGCTCGCCGGTTGGCAAGACTGGGAAGCTGCCCGCGCACCTCGGCAATGCGGGCCGGGTCGATCTCGAAGAATGCGAGCGTGCCGGTTGCAGCCCCCGCCTCGCCCACGTCGAGCACCAGCTCACCCCAGGGATCCACGACCAGCGAATGCCCGAAGGTCTGGCGCCCGTCGGCATGCTCGCCTGCCTGCGCCGCGGCGACGACATAGGCGCTCGCCTCGACTGCGCGCGCCTGCTGCAGGAGGTGCCAGTGCGCCTGTCCGGTGGGGACGGTGAAGGCGGCGGGGATCGCGATCAGGTCGCATTTCTCGCGCCCCAGCGCCTCGAAAAGCGCGGGAAAGCGGATGTCGTAGCAGATCGCGAGGCCGAGCCGCCCGAGTGGCGTATCGAGCGCCACAACCTCGTCGCCGGGCGCATATGCGCTGGATTCGCGCCAGGTCTCGCCGCTCGCCAGTTCGACGTCGAACATGTGCATCTTGTCGTAGCGCGCCACGATTGCGCCGGTATCGTCGATGACGAAGGCGCGGTTGGCGAAGCGCCCGTCGCCATCCTCGGGACGGATCGCGAGCGAGCCTAGGTGAACCCAGATCCCCTCGCGCGCGGCGGCTTCGCGCACGGCTGCCAGCACCGGGTCATCGGCCTCGCTGCGGATGAGCGGGGCGGCGCGCTCGCGCTTGCGGTCGAGCAACCCGCACATCTCGGGCGTGAACAGCATGCGCGCGCCTTGCGCCTTCGCCCGGGCCATGGCCGAGACGATGTCGCGGGCATTGACCTCGGGATCTATCCCGCTGGTCATCTGCAGCAGCGCACCCCGGCCTCCAGCGCCCATCACGCCCTCACCCATCGCCTCAGAGACCGAGCAGCGGATCGAGCTTGCCCGCGCGCTCGAGCGCGTTGACGTCGTCGAAGCCGCCATAGGCCTTGTCGGCAATCAGGATCTGGGGAACCGTGCGCGAACCGGGCACACGCTCTTCCATCTCGGTGCGCTTGGGACCGCCCATGGTCACGTCGTATTCTTCGTAAGCGATGCCCTTGCCGTCGAACAGGGCCTTGGCCGCCACGCAATACGGGCAACCCCACTTGGAATAGATCTCGACCTTCGGCTGGCTCATGCGTCTCGTTTCCTTTCGTTCGGGGCCCGCTCGGGGCCTGCTTGCTCCGGCCTATATGGGAGGAAGCTCCTGTCATGCAAACCGGGGCCAAGCCCCTGAGCGTGCTTGTGCCGTATCCCTCTTGAAACTGGGGTGAACGGGCATATCTTGATCTGCGAACCATGGCCCGAACGGGGATGGTTCGCAACGAGGTGCCGGATGGACCGGGCCTCCATCAACGAAGATTGCTCATTGGAGGATTTTTGTCATGAACCGTATCGACTTTTCGCCCTATCGCCGCTCCATGGTCGGCTTCGACCGCCTCTTCGACATGCTCGAGAGCCAGGCGCGGGTTAATTCCGGCGACAAGTATCCGCCCTTCAACATCGAACGTCGTGGCGACGATGCCTACCGCATCACGCTTGCGGTCGCCGGCTTCAAGCCCGCCGACATCGACATCACCGCACAGGCCAACCTGCTCACCGTGCGCGGCAACAAGCCCGACGAGCACGGCGAGGCCGAGTTCCTGCACATGGGCATCGCCCAGCGCGGGTTCGAGCGCCGCTTCGAGCTGGCCGACTATGTGCGCGTCGACGGCGCGGACCTTGCCGACGGCCTTCTGGTGATCGACCTCGTGCGCGAAGTGCCCGAGGCGATGAAGCCCAAGAAGATCGCCATCGGCGGCAACACGCTGACCGTGATCGAGAACGCTAAGGACGAGGACAAGGACTCCGCCGCCGCCTGAGCGCTGAGAGACATGTCCAGCCAGCCATGACGCTGGCATCGATGAGAACGACCGGGCGGTCCGTGCAAGCGGGCCGCCCTTTTTATCACTTGTGACGCACAGGTTATCGTTTGTTCCGGCAACCCGCCGGATTTATGCGCACTTCTACATAATTCTGAACGCCTTGCCCTTGCGCGCAAAGACGCTGCTAAGCGCAGGACGAATGCGGAGTCGCACAAGCCTATGAGTTTCCCGACCATTGTCGATGACGAGCCGGCGCGGCTCGCCGCGCTGCATCGCCTCGCGGTGCTCGACAGCGATCCCGAACCGGCCTTCGAGAATGTCATCGCGCTCGTTCAGTCAGTGCTGCGTGTGCCGATGGCCGCGGTCTCGCTGCTCGACGAGCATCGCCAGTGGTTCAAGGCCCGCGGCGGCATCCGTGCCCACGAAACCCCGCGCGACATCTCATTCTGCACCCATGCGATCCGGCAGGACGAGGCCTTCATCATTCCCGATGCCCGGCTCGACCCGCGCTTCGCCGAGAACCCGCTGGTCACCGGCGAACCCGGCATCCGCAGCTATCTCGGCATCCCCTTGCGCAGCCCCGACGGCTACAACCTCGGTGCGCTGTGTGTGATCGATACCGAGCCACGCACGTTCTCGGAGGCGGAGATTTCACTGCTCGGCAACTTCGCACAGATCGTGATCAACGAGATGGAACTGCGTAGGGCCGCGCAGTACGACGAACTGACCCGCGCCCATAGCCGCCGCGCCTTTACCGACAGGCTCGAGCAGGAAATCGAGCGCCATCGCCGCTACGGCACGCCCGCCTCGCTGGTGCTGATCGACGTCGACCACTTCAAGGCGGTCAACGATACCCACGGCCACCCGGTCGGCGACCTCGTGCTCTCGGGCATCGTCGCGCTGCTCAACGAGGTGCGCCGCCCCAGCGACGTGGTCGGGCGGCTCGGCGGCGAGGAATTCGCAATGCTGCTGCCCGAAACCGACAGCGCGGAGGCGATGCTCGCGGCAGACCGCTACCGCGAAGCGATCGCGGCCAACCCGATCGCGATCGGGCCTGAACGCACGCTCAGCGTGACCGCGAGCTTCGGCATCTCGGGGATCGCGGATGGCATCGACACCCCGCGCGACTGGCTCGCATGCGCCGATGTGCCGCTCTACCAGGCGAAGCGCGAAGGCAGGAACTGCTGCCGCGCGACGCTCTAGGCCGCGATCAGGCCCCGAGCACCTCGTCGAGCGTGACCCTGCGGCCCTCCGCACTGGAGAGCATGGCGGCCTCGATCACCGCCTGGACCAGTTCGATTTCGCGGGTCGCGACGGCTGGCTGTGCCTCGCCAAGGCACGCCTGCGCGACCTGCGCGTAGAAATGCTCCTGCGAGCCGCGCGGCAGCGCGATCTCGCGGTGCTCACCCTCTCCGGCATGGAGGTGAAGCGGTTCGGTATCGAGGCCCCAGTCGCTCGCGCCGGGACGTAAGCCCGCGACCGACTGGCCTTCCTGCGGATCGAGCCCGAACTTGACGAGACTGCCGCCGGTCCCGTGGACGCGAAAGCGCGGCTCTCCGCCCGCTACGCACATGCCTGCGTGCAGGACCACGCGCATCTGCGGATAGCGCAGGACGACGTGCGCCCAGTCGGACGCCCGGCCGCCATCGCGCAGCGCGGCGATGTCGGCATCGACGCTCTCGGGCGCACCGAACAACACCAGCGCCTGATCGACGAGATGCGGACCGAGATCGTACCAGATCCCCGAACCGGCACTGCCGTCCTCGCGCCAGCGCTCGCGCACTTGCGGGCGGAAACGGTCGAAGTGCGATTCGAAGTGGACGACGCGGCCGATCCGGCCTTCCTCGATCGCGGCGCGCACACCGAGAAAATCGGCATCGCGGCGACGGTTGTGGAAGGCGGTGAGCACGCGGGCGCGCTCGTGCGCCAGCGCAATCAGCGCGCGGGTCTCGGCAATATCCAGCGCGAAGGGCTTTTCGACCACCACGTGCTTGCCGGCCTCGAGCGCACGCGTAGCGAGCGCGGCATGGCTCGCGCTCGGCGTCGCGATGACGACGAGATCGATCGCGGGATCGGCGAAGAGAGCTCCAGCATCGCGCACCAGAGCGACACCCGGCAGCGGCGGTTGCGCCCCCTCGCTGCGCGCGACCACGGCGCGCAGCTCTAGTGCATCACAGGCAGCGATGTAGGGAGCGTGGAACACCCGGGTCGCCATGCCGTTGCCGACGATGCCGACCCCGAGCCTGCGCCCTCCCTTGTCGTCTCCAGCCACCTCTGGCGCGGCCTCAGACGAGGCGCGAGTGGCGTAGCGCTGCGGCGATGAAGCCCGAGAACAGCGGGTGCGGATCGAAGGGCCGCGACTTGTACTCGGGGTGGAACTGCACGCCGACGAAGAAGGGATGATCCGGACGCTCGACGATCTCGGGCAGCAGACCGTCGGGCGACATGCCCGAGAAGATCAGGCCGTTCGATTCGAGCTGCTCGCGATAGGCCGCGTTGACCTCGTAGCGGTGACGGTGACGCTCGGAAATCTCGGTTGCGCCGCCATAGATGGTCGAGGCCTGGCTGTTGCCCGACAGCACCGCCGGGTAGGCGCCCAGACGCATCGTGCCGCCAAGATCGCCGCCTTCGGCACGCTTCTGGAGGCCGTCCTTCGACATCCACTCGGTGATGATGCCGACAACCGGCTCTTCGGTCGCGCCGAACTCGGTCGAGCTGGCCTTCTCGACACCGGCCGCGCGCGCGGCCTCGATGCAGGCCATCTGCATGCCAAGACAGATGCCGAAATAGGGAACCTTGCGTTCGCGCGCGAAGCGCACCGAGGCGATCTTGCCCTCGGTCCCGCGCTCGCCGAAGCCGCCGGGCACGAGAATGCCGTGCATCGGCTCGAGCGCGGCGGCGATCTCGCTGTCTTCCTTCTCGAAGATCTCGGCGTCGATCCAGCGGATCTTGACCTTGACCCGGTTGGCGATGCCGCCGTGGACGAGCGCCTCGTTGAGCGACTTGTAGGCATCGGGCAGGCCGACGTACTTGCCGACGACGCCGATCGTCACTTCGCCCTCGGGGTTCCCGAAGCGCTCGGTGATGGTGTTCCAACGCGTCAGGTCGGGCGCGGGCGAGGCCAGGCCGAAGTGGTGCAGGACCGCGGCGTCGAGGCCTTCCTTGTGGTACTGCAGCGGCACCGAATAGATGCTGGGCGCGTCGAGCGCGGGGATCACGGCCTCGCGGCGCACGTTGCAGAACAGCGCGATCTTGGCGCGCTCGCTCTCGGGCAGCTCGTGCTCGCAGCGGCACAGCAGGATGTCGGGCTGGATGCCAAGGCCGGTCATCTCGCGCACCGAGTGCTGCGTGGGCTTGGTCTTGAGCTCGCCGGCAGCCGCGATGTAGGGCACGAGCGTCACGTGCACGAAGCAGGTGTTCTCGCGGCCCAGTTCGTTGCGCAGCTGGCGCAGCGCCTCGAGGAACGGCAGACCCTCGATGTCGCCGATCGTGCCGCCGATCTCGCAAAGCACGAAATCAAGGTCGTCGGTGTCGGTCTGGGCGAAGTCCTTGATCGCGTCGGTGACGTGCGGAATGACCTGCACGGTCGCGCCGAGGTAGTCGCCGCGGCGTTCCTTGGCGATGATGTCGCGGTAGATGCGGCCCGAGGTGATGTTGTCGCTCTGGTGCGCCGAGACGCCGGTGAAGCGCTCGTAGTGCCCGAGGTCGAGATCGGTCTCCGCACCATCGTCGGTGACGTAGACCTCACCGTGCTGGTAGGGGCTCATCGTGCCCGGGTCGACGTTGAGATAGGGGTCGAACTTGCGGATGCGGACCCTGAAGCCCCGGGCCTGGAGCAGAGCCGCGAGGCTCGCTGCCATGAGACCCTTGCCGAGCGAGGAGACCACGCCGCCGGTGATGAAAATATGCCGCGCCATGGGATCTGGGCCTTAAATTGCATGGTGACACAAGGGCAAGCGCCCCGTGCCTCAATCCACAGGTCAAAATCAATGAAATGCCGCCTGACTGCGCCAGACGGCATTTCGGCTAGGTTGCTGTAGGCCTGCGCGCTCCTGGCCTGCCGGCCGGGCGCGAGCGCCGAATCTCGTTACTGCGCGCCCGATCCCGAAAGCGGATCGTTTGCGGGCGCATCGCCTGCCGGCGCGGGCTCGTCGCCCTGCCCTGCGCTGCCCGCGAGCGGGTCTGCCGGAGCAGGCGAGGCTGCGGGCGCAGTGTTGCGCTCGAGCGAAGTGTCGATGTCGCCGGCCGAATTGGTGTCGACCGCCATGGCCGCGAGCACGATGCTGAGCACCACGAAGAGAACCGCGAGCACGCTCGTCGCGCGGGTCATGAAGTCAGCCGCGCCGCGTGCCGACATCAGGCCCGAAGGGTTGCCGCCACCGGTACCGAGGCCACCGCCTTCAGACTTCTGCATCAGGATCACACCGACCAGCGCGGCTGCGACCAGTGCCTGAACGACGGTAAGGAAAACGAACATTCTCTTGTCTCAGCCTTCTTAGGAACCCGGTGGCCCCGCAACACAAGCGGCGCAGATAAGCGCAACTGCGCCCGAGCGCAACCCGTCCGCTCGGGGCAAACGTCCCGCTACTGCGCCCTGCATCCGCAAGAACAGGTAGCGAAGCTGCGCCACGGCAACCAAGTGCCGGGCGCACCTTGAAAAATCAGTCCGCTGCGAGCGAAGCCGCAGCGCCGACGATGCCGAGGAAGCTTTCCGCGGTCAGACTGGCGCCGCCGACGAGCGCGCCGCCCACCTCGGGCACCGAAAGCAGTTCGGCGGCATTGTCGGCCTTGACCGAGCCACCGTAGAGGATGCGCACGCCAGCGCCCGCCTCACCGTAGATCGCGACGAGCTTGGCGCGGATCGCGGCATGCATCGCCTTGACGTCGTCGGTCGAGGGAACGCGGCCGGTGCCGATCGCCCAGACCGGCTCGTAAGCGACCGAGAGCTTCTCGACGGCACCTTCCGCAAGCGGACAGGAACCGTCGAGCTGACCCGAGACGACCGTCTCGGCATTGCCGGCATCGCGCTCGGCTTCGGTCTCGCCGACGCACAGGATGACGGCGAGGCCCGCAGCGAACGCAGCCTCTGCCTTGGCCTTGACGTCGGCGTCGCTCTCACCGTGGATCGAACGCCGCTCGGAGTGGCCGACGATCGTGAAGTCCGCGCCCGCATCCTTGAGCATGGGGGCCGAGATATCGCCGGTGAAGGCGCCGTTCTCGAGGGGGTGGCAGTCCTGTCCGCCCACCCCGATGATCTCCGCCGCGTCGCGCGTGCGGTAGATCAGGGTCGCCGGCGGTGCGACCGCGACCTGCACCTTGGGAAAGCGTGCAGCGGCGCGGTCTATCGCGCGCACCTCGTTGAGCATCGCGCGCGTACCGTTCATCTTCCAGTTGCCGACGATGTAAGGCAGTCCAGCCATGTCTTACCTTTGATCAGAGCCAGGCCCGTACGATCCCGGTCTTCCGCAAGGGAAGAGAATCGCCGGACCACTGTAACGGCGCGCTGCTAGGGCACCAGCCACAGATTTGTCAAAACCCGCGCCGGTGTCGAGACGATAAAAGTACCGCACTGCACCATCGTGGCACCGCAGCCCTCGGGCGGCACGCGAAATTTCGGCCCTGTCGATAAACATGCGATGAACATGCCAGCCACGATGCCATCACGCGCCACCCACTGCGGGTCAGCCCCCTCGAATTTGCCCAGAAGGTTGCGAGTCGGCATTGCAGGAGCGCCAAAGGCTCCCTAAAGCCTGCCACCGTTTCCCAATACGTCTTCGGGCCCCGTGCCCGCGGCGCTGTCACAGACAATGCACTGATCGGCCGACATTCATGCTCACGTTCTTCAGATCCTTCATCAAGTCCAAGGTCGGCGCCGCGGTGGCGATCGGCGTTCTCGTGCTCATCGCCCTCGCCTTTGCGAGCGGCGACATCGCCGGCATCCAGGGCCCGGGCGGGATCACCGGAGGCAATGCGGTCGCCAGCGTCGATGGCGAGGACATCGAGGCCACCGAGCTCTCGCGCAGCGCCAGCTCGGCGCTGACCCGCGTGCAGCAGCAGAACCCGAACGCGACGATGAAGCAGCTGATCGCGCAGGGCGGTGTCGAGAACATTCTCGAGGACCTGATCGGGCGCACCGCGTTCTACGCCTTTGGCCAGAAGCACGCGATTGTGGCGGGCGATCGCCTCGTCGACAGCGAGATCGCGCAGATCCCGGCGTTCGAAGGCGTCGACGGCAAGTTCGACCAGGATACCTTCCGCCAGGCGCTCGCACAGCAGGGCCTCTCGGAGAAGGCGCTTCGTGCCGACATCGCGCAGGGCCTCGTCGCCCAGCAGCTCGTCACCCCGGCGCAGATGGGTGCGGTGATGCCGCGCTTCATGGCCAAGCGCTATGCCACACTGCTCAACGAGACCCGCACCGGTTCGGTCGCGGCGCTTCCCTCGCTGCTCTTCGCGCCCGAGAAGGAACCCGACGACAAGACCATCGCAGCCTTCTACAAGGCCAACACCGATCGCTTCATCCGCCCCGAGCGCCGCGTGCTGCGCTATGCGACGTTCTCGATGGACGAGATGCCCGCTCCCGCAGCCCCGACCGACGCCGAGATCGCCGAGCAGTTCAAGGCCAACGCGGCCCGTTACGCTGCCAAGGACGAACGCAAGATCACCCAGGTGATCGTCCCCGCCGAGGCCGAGGCTAAGGCCATCGTCGCCGCGGTCGAGGGCGGCAAGACCCTCGAGACCGCCGCAAAGGACAAGGGCCTGTCCGCCGCCCAGCTCGAGTTCTTCAGCCGCTCGGACCTCGCAACCCAGTTCTCCAAGGACGTCGCCGACGCCGTCTTCGCCGCTCCGGTCGGCAAGCTCGCCACCCCGCGCAAGTCGGCGCTCGGCTGGCACGTGATCCGCGTCGTCGAAGAGAACAAGCAGGCCGCGCGCCAGCTCGCGGACGTGCGTGAGGAGCTCGTCGAGGAAGTCGCCGCGACCAAGCGCCGCAAGGCCTTCGCCGAGCGCCTCGAAAACATCGAGGACCAGTTCTCGGGCGGCACCAGCCTGCCCGAGGTCGCCAAGGCACTGGGCCTCGAGGTCAAGACCACCGCGCCGATCACCGCTGGCGGGCAGGTCTACCAGAAGCCGGACGAGACCATCGACGCGGGGCTCAACCCGCTGCTCAAGACCGTGTTCAAGATGCAGCAGGAACAGCCGCAGCTCGCGCAGATGGGCCAGGGCGAGGACTTCTCGGCCAACCGCCCCTTCGTGATCTACGACGTCACCGAGATCCAGGCCTCGGCGCCCGCGCCGCTCAAGGAGATCGAAGACGACGTCAAGCGCGCCTGGGTCTTCGACGAGGGCTCGAAGGCCGCCAAGGCCGCCGCGATCAAGATGCAGGCGGCGATGGCCAAGGGCGCGACGCTCGAGAAGGCCATGTCCGAAGTCGGCAAGCGCCTGCCCCCGGTCGAGCAGGTCGGCATGTCGCGCGCGACGCTGACCCGCGCGCTGCAGTCGGGCCGCCAGGTCCCGCCGCCCGTCTCGCTCATGTTCCACATGTCCGAGGGCAGCGTGAAGGTGCAGTCGGCCGCCGACGAGCGCGGCTGGTTCGTGGTCCAGCTCAAGGACATCGAGCCCGGCAAGGTCGAATCCGACGAGATGGTCGAGAACGCCCGCAAGGAACTGGGCGGCGCGCTGGGCAATGCCTATGCGCAGGCGCTCAACGACGCGATCGTCAAGGAAGCCACGGTCAAGAAGAACGAGGCCGTGATCAAGTCGGTACGCGATCAGCTCGCGGGCGCCGCTCCCGCCGGCTCCTGAACGCCGCCATGACGCCCCTGCCGCCAGCGCGCACGAGCGCTGGAGGCGGGGCAACGACAATCTACCAGCAAAGCGACGAGTGATGACCAGCATGCAGCGCAAGGGACGTGAGACCGACCGCGAGGAGACCCTCGCCAAGCTCTCGGCAGGCATGCCCGCCCTCGCCTGGCGCAAGCTGGTCGCCGATACCGAGACGCCGGTGGGCGCCGCGCTCAAGCTGTTCGAGGACGGGCGCGGGGACTTCATCCTCGAATCGGTCGAGGGCGGCGACACGCGCGGGCGCTACTCGCTGATCGGGCTCGACCCCGACCTCGTGTTCCGCGCCGGGGCCGAGACCTGCGCGATCAACCGTCGCTGGAAGAACGACCGCGAGGCCTTCGAGGACCTGGGCCACGACAGCCTCGGCGAGCTGCGCGCGCTCGTCGAATCGTGCCGCATCGACGTGCCCGAGGAACTGCCTGCAGCGCTCGCCTGCGTGGTCGGCTACTTCGGCTACGAGACCATCGGCCTCGTCGAGAAGCTGCCGCGCGCGCCGCAAAGCGAACTCGACCTGCCCGACATGCTCTTCGTGCGCCCCTCGGTGCTGCTGGTGTTCGACAGCCTCGGCGACGAGCTGTTCTGCATCGCGCCGATCTGGCCCGAGGACGGCGGTCTCGATCCCGCCCGCGCGCTCGAGACCGCTCACGATCGCATCGACGAGACGCTGCGCAAGCTCACCGCGCCGGTACCCGCGACCCCGCTCCTCGCCGACCTGCCCGAACCGGTCCAGACCGCGGTGATGGCGCCCGGCGAATACGAGGCCATGGTCGATCGCGCCAAGCAGTACATCGAGGCGGGCGACATCTTCCAGGTCGTGCTCGCCCAGCGCTTTACCTGCGAGTTCCCGCTGCCCCCGCTCGCGCTTTACCGCGCGCTGCGCCGCGTGAACCCCTCGCCCTTCCTCTATTTCCTCGACCTGCCCGGCTTCGCGGTGATCGGCTCGAGCCCCGAGATCCTGGTCCGCGTGCGCGAGGGCGAGGTCACCATCCGCCCGATCGCCGGGACGCGCCCGCGCGGCAAGACCGCGCAGGAGGACAAGGCCAACGAGATCAGCCTGCTCGACGATCCCAAGGAGCGCGCCGAGCATCTCATGCTGCTCGATCTCGGGCGCAACGACGTCGGCCGGGTTGCCGCGCCCGGCACCGTCGAGGTCACCGACAGCTACACCATCGAGCGCTACAGCCACGTCATGCACATCGTCTCGAACGTGGTCGGGCGGCTCGACACGCTGACGCACGACGCCATCGACGCGGTCTTCGCGGGCTTTCCGGCGGGCACCGTCTCGGGCGCCCCCAAGGTACGCGCCTGCCAGATCATCGCCGAGCTCGAACCCGAGACGCGCGGTGCCTATGCAGGCGGCGTCGGCTACTTCTCGCCCGACGGCTCGGTCGATTCGTGCATCGTGCTGCGCACCGGCGTGCTCAAGGACGGCGTGCTCCACGTCCAGGCGGGTGCCGGGATCGTGATGGACAGCGACCCTACCTCGGAACAGAACGAGTGCCTGCACAAGTCCGGCGCCCTCTTCGCCGCCGCGCGCGAGGCCATCCGCGTCGCCGGGGAACCGGGCTTCGGGCAGTGAAGGCAGCGCTGAGGCCAGGCATTCTCCCGGCAGCACCGCTCCTCGCCCTTCTTGCCTCCTGCTCGTCCGACGAGAGCGCCGAGGCCCCGCCCCCGCCGCCTTGCGAGAGCGCGCAGTTCGAGGACGCGGTCTTCACCCATTGCATCGCCGTGCCCGGGCGCAACTCGGTGCACATGGTGCTCGGCCCGAAGGGCGGTGCGCCCTATCGCACGATGAGCGAACTCGCGGTCAACCGCTCGCCCGACAAGCCCGCCGTGGCCTTCGCGGTCAACGGCGGCATGTTCGACGCATCCGGTCAGCCCATCGGCTACTACGTCGAGGAAGGCGAGCGGCTGCACACCCTCAACACCAACGAGGGCCCGGGCAACTTCCATATGAAGCCCAACGGCGTGTTCTACGGCGATGCGGGCGAACACTGGCACGTGCGCACCAGCACGGAATTCGCCGCCAGCGTCGAGGAGCGCCCCGACTTCGGCACCCAGTCGGGCCCGATGCTGGTGATCGACGGCCAGCTGCACCCGCAGATCGCCGAGGACGGCGCCTCGCGCAAGCTGCGCAACGGCGTGGGCATCGATCGCACGGGCGCCGCACACTTCGTCATCAGCGACGAGCCCGTCTCGTTCGGCAAGCTCGCGCGCTATTTCCGCGACGGTCTCAAGTGCGACAACGCGCTTTTCCTCGACGGCTCGGTCTCGAGCCTGTGGGACCCCGAACATGGCCGCGTCGACGGGGGACCGCCGCTCGGCCCCTTGATCGTCGTCGAGAAACGCGCGAAGGCGGCACCGCGAAAGGAAGCCCCATGATCCTGGTCATCGACAACTACGACAGCTTCACCTGGAACCTCGTCCACTACGTGATGGAACTTGGCGCGGAGGTTAAGGTCGTTCGCAACGACAAGCTCACCGCCGAGGAGGCGCTGGCCACCGGCGCGAAGGGCTTCCTCGTATCGCCCGGCCCCTGCACCCCCACCGAGGCGGGCGTCAGCCTCGATCTCGTCGGCGCGGCGGCGGAAAGTGGCATCCCGCTGCTCGGCGTGTGCCTCGGGCACCAGTCGATCGGCCAGTACTTCGGCGGCAAGGTTGTGCGCGGCGGGCTGATGCACGGCAAGACCTCGACCATGACTCACGACGGCACCGGCGTCTTCGCAGGGCTCCCCTCGCCCTTCACCGCGACCCGCTACCACTCGCTGATCGTCGAGGACATCCCGGCCTGCCTGCACGTCAACTGCCGCTCCGAGGACGGCCACGTGATGGGCTTCGCGCACGAGAGCCTGCCGATCCACGGCGTGCAGTTCCACCCCGAATCCATCGCCACCGAGCACGGCCACGCGATGCTCGCGAACTTCCTGCGCCTGTGCGGGATCGAGCCCCGGATGCCCGAGAGGCTGGTCGCATGAGCACAGCCGCGCTGCTCCCCGATCCGCTCGGCACGATCGCCGAGGACGAGGCCGAAGCCGCCTTCGGTGCGATCCTCGACGGCAAGATCGACGACGAGACGGTAAAGACCTTCCTCGTCGCGCTCTCCGAACGCGGCGAGACTGCCAGCGAGATTGCCGGTGCGGCCCGCGCGATGCGCGCGCGCATGATCCCGGTCGAAGCCCCCGCCAACGCCATCGACGTATGCGGTACCGGCGGCGACGGGCACCACACGCTCAACGTCTCGACCGCGGTCAGCCTCGTCGTCGCGGCCTGCGACGTCCCGGTCGCCAAGCACGGCAACCGCGCCGCCAGCTCCAAGGCAGGCGCCGCCGACACGCTCGAGGCGCTCGGCCTCGATCTCGACCGCGCCGCCCTGACCGCCGAGACGACCCTGCGCGAGATCGGCATCGGCTTCCTCTTTGCCGCCAAGCACCACCCGGCGATGGGCCGGATCATGCCGATCCGCAAGGCTATCGCCCGGCGCACGATCTTCAACCTGATGGGCCCGCTGGCGAACCCCGCCAATGTCACGCGCCAGCTCGTCGGCATCGCACGGCCCGCCTACGTGCCGATCTATGCCGAGGCTCTCGCCCGGCTCGGCACCGATCACGCGATGGTGATTTCGGGCGACGAGGGGCTCGACGAGCTCAGCCTTGCCGGCGGCAACGAAGTCGCCGAAGTGCGCGGGACCTCGGTCGCCATGAAGCGCATCTCGGCAGCCGAACTGGGCCTAGCCAGCGCTCCGGTCGAGGCGATCCGCGGCGGCGACCCCGAATACAACGCGCAAGCCCTTCGCCGCCTGCTCCAGGGCGAGGAAGGCCCTTACCGCGATGCGGTGCTGCTCAACGCCGCCGCCGCACTGATGGTCGCCGGTGAGGCCACAAGCTGGTCCGAAGGGCTCGAGGAGGCCGCCGAGGCCATCGACAAGGGTCTCGCCAATGCCCTGCTCAACTGCTGGATCGCGGCCACCAAGGCCTGACCGGGAACGAACCATGTCAGACAAGCTCACCGAAATCTGCCAGACCAAGCGCGGCGAAGTCGACGCCCGCAAGGCCGCGACCTCGCTCGACGCACTCGAGGCGCGCGCCGCCGCGCAGGAAGCCCCGCGCGGTTTCGAAGCGGCGCTGCGCGCGCGTGCTGAGACCGGCTATGCGCTCATTGCCGAGATCAAGAAGGCCTCGCCGTCGAAGGGCCTGATCCGTCCCGACTTCCGCCCCGCCGACCACGCCGTGGCCTACGAAAAGGGCGGCGCGGCCTGTCTCTCGATCCTGACCGACGCGTCCTACTTCCAAGGGCACGAGGACTATCTCGTCGCTGCCCGCGCCGCCGTTTCGCTGCCGGTGATCCGCAAGGACTTCATGATCAATCCCTGGCAGGTTGCCGAGGCCCGCTCGATCGGCGCCGATGCGATCCTGATCATCGTCGCCGCGCTCGACGACACGCTCATGGCCGAACTCGAGGCCGCTGCGCACCAGTACGGCCTCGACTGCCTCGTCGAAGTTCACAACGAGCTTGAGATGGAGCGAGCAAGTCGTTTGAAATCAAGGCTTATTGGCGTCAACAATCGCGACCTCAAGCGCTTTGTCACCGATATCGGCACGACCGAACGACTTGCACCGCTGGCCCCCGAAGGCACGCTGCTGGTGAGCGAGAGCGGGATCAACAGCCACGCCGATCTCGAACGCCTCGCCCCTTGCGCGCGCACCTTCCTCGTCGGCGAGAGCCTGATGCGCCACGCCGACGTCGAGGCGGCCACGCGCAGACTGCTAAAGGGGAACTAAAATCCCTATAAAGCAATACACTAAGGGACACACCTTAGGCACTTTGCAAAGGAACAGCAGGCTCCCGCCCAAGTCGTGAAACCGCTGTCCTACATCGCCCGTTTCTGTCACGCTGAGGGAATGACGAGACTTTTCCGGCAGATCGACCATCAGGGCCGCCGCCGCGCGGTCGTCCCCGGCGCGGGGCAACGGAGGGGCGCAAATCCTTTTCCCCTGAACCGTGTCAACTGTGTCAACTTGCCCGCCATGAAGGACCCCAGATGACCGGATCGCTCAGCCATATCGATGCCGAGGGCACCGCGCGCATGGTCGATGTCGGCGCCAAGCCCGATACCCGCCGCGTCGCGGTCGCCTCGGGCGTGATAACGATGTCCGACGAGGCGCTGGCCGCGGTACGCGCGGGCAATGCGCCCAAGGGCGACGTGCTGGGCACCGCCCGCATCGCCGGGATCATGGCCGCCAAGAAAACCGGCGACCTCGTGCCGATGTGCCATCCGCTCGCGCTCGATGCGGTCAACATCGACTTCAGCTTCGAGGACGAGGGCGAATTCGCTGGCTCGATCCGCGCCACCGCGACCGCCTCGATCACCGGGAAGACCGGCATCGAGATGGAGGCGATCACCGCGGTCTCGATCGCGCTGGTGACGATCTACGACATGGCCAAGGCGCTCGACAAGGGCATGGTCATCTCGGGCATCCGGCTCATCGAGAAGCTGGGCGGCAAGTCCGGCCACTGGAAGGCGCAAGGGTGGATCTGACCATGGCGCATCCCCCGCTGCCGCCGATCCCGCTCGAAGTCGCGCAGTCGCGCCTGCTTGCGCTCGTCGAGCCGCTCCGCGTCGAACACGTCGATCTCGAAGGCGCACTCGGGCGCTATCTCGCCCAGCCCCTCCTCGCCCGCCGCACCCAGCCCGCCGCCGACGTCTCTGCCATGGACGGCTACGCCGTCGCCTCGATCCCCGCCGATCCGCGCTGGACGGTGATCGGGGAGAGCGCTGCCGGGCATCCCCATACCGGGACCATCGGCGATGGCGAGGCGGTGCGCATCTCGACCGGCGCGCTGCTTCCCGCAGGCGCCAGCGCGGTCGTCCTGCAAGAGGACATTGCGCGCGAGGGCGACGCAATCCACCTCGAAGGCAGTGCCCCTGCCCCGGTCTCGCGCCACGTGCGCCACTGCGGCATGGATTTCGCCGAAGGGACACAGGTTCTCCCTGCAGGCATCGCCATCGGACCTGCGCAGATCGCGCTCGCCATGACCGCGGGCCACAAGCACCTGCCCGTCCACCGTCGCCCGACGGTCACGATCATCGACAGCGGCGACGAACTCGCGCGCGATCCCGAGGTATGTCCGCTCCATCAGGTTCCCGCCAGCAACGGCCTGATGCTCGCCGCGATGATGCGCGGCCTTACCGCCGAGACGCGCCGCATCGGCCCCGTCGTCGACACCATGGACGCCCTTATCGGCGCATTCGACGCTGCGGGCGACGCCGAGGTCATCGTCACCAGTGGCGGCGCCTCGGTCGGCGACCACGATCTCGTGCGCCCGGCCCTGGAGGCCTGGGGCGCGCAGCTCGATTTCTGGCGCATCGCGATCAAGCCGGGCAAGCCGCTGCTCGTCGCCACGCGCCGCCGCGCCAATGGCAGGCCACAGGTCATCGTCGGGCTGCCGGGCAACCCGGCCTCGAGCATGGTCACCGCCTTCCATTTCGTTCTCCCGCTGCTGCGCCGCCTGCTGGGAGCCGCACAGCCGATGGCCACCGCGATCACTACGCGGCTCGGTGCCGACGTGCCCGCGACCGGCGCGCGGCGCGAGTTCCTGCGCGCACATTGGGACGGCGAGAGCGTGAGCCCGGTGGTACTGCAGGACAGCGGCGCTCTGGCTGCAATGGCTGCGAGCAATGCCCTGATCGACCGTCCAGCCCACACGCCTGCGCTGGCTGCCGGAGAACCGGTATCGATCTACCAGCTCCAAAATGGCTGAGCCGCTTGACGCACGGAATTTTGTTGCTTAATTGTTCTCTCATTGTTCACGATTGGAACATGACCCGTTCGATGTTCCGGCTCACGCCGGCAGGACCAAGGGAAAGAGGCGAACGAGATGTTGACGCGCAAGCAGCATGAATTGCTCCGGTTCATCCAGGTAAGGCTGGACGAAAGCGGCATCTCGCCCAGTTTCGAGGAAATGAAGGAAGCGCTCGACCTCAAGTCGAAATCGGGCGTGCACCGCCTGATCTCGGCGCTCGAGGAACGCGGCTTCATCCGCCGCCTGCCTAATCGTGCCCGCGCGCTCGAGGTCCTGCGCCGCGCCGACGAAGGCGCTGCGAGCCCCGCCGATGTCGCGGCGAAGAATGCGGGCGACAACGTCGTGTCGATCGACAGCGCCCGTACCCCCGCCAGGCCCGAGCCGGCTGCGGGCGTGATCGAACTGCCGCTCCACGGACGCATTGCCGCAGGCGTTCCGATCGAGGCGCTCGAGGGCCAGTCCAGCCTGCCCGTCCCGGCAGCATTGCTCGGCACTGGCGAACATTACGCTCTTGAAGTTTCGGGCGATTCGATGGTCGATGCCGGCATCCTCGACGGAGATTTCGCGCTGGTGAAGCGCACCAGTTCGGCCCGGGATGGGGAAATCGTCGTCGCGCTCGTGCGCGGCGAAGAAGCCACGCTCAAGTACCTGCGCCGCGAGAACGGCATGGTCCGTCTCGATCCCGCCAATGCCGCTTACGAGCCGCAGATCTATGGTGCCGACGAGGTCGAGGTGCAGGGCAAGCTCGCCGGACTGCTGCGCCGCTATCACTGACGTCCACGTTCGGCCGAAGGCCCTCACCGCTGGGCGGACATATCGCACGTGTTTTGCCGGTCCGGTGGGCAGGTTTTGTTTCCAAGAAGGGCAAGTAGCCCGTCTCGTGGTGGCGCCCCTCGATGGTGTAACGGCGAGCTGGCAGGCAGCTTGGATTAGTATCTCTTAGCGCCTCTGGCTGGCGGGTAATGTCCAGCCGTGATCGTCCTGCCCATCGGCCACGCTCCGCACGGTTCCGCGAGCGAGATCGATCGCCAGTCCGCCGCTGCGCGAAAGCAGGCCCCGGTCCGCCTTGAGCCAGCGCGGCTGGCACGAGCGAGGAAGCCAGCGATCCGAGACAACGATATCGACGTTGTCGCATGCCGCCGCCAGCGCGCGCTCGGGCACGAGTTCGCGCCCGCGTGAAACGAGCAGACTTCGCTCGACTCCGCCCTCTCTCCAGTCAATCGTGCAGAAGTCGCTACTGCAACGGGCTCGCGACAACATGCTGATCGGCGCCTGTGCCACCGGCAATCCGCTAATTTCTTCGAGAATATCCGTAACGTAATCACTGCGAGTCTCGCGCAGCAGATAGATTGCGCGTTCCTCGCCACTCCCGTGCGCCAAGGAGATCTGCCTGCCATCGCCTGTGATCATAAGGTCCGCAGGTTCGAGCATAGAGGAAACACAAGCTGCGACAACGATCGGAACGAGCCCGAGGAAGCGCACTCTGGAGCTCCACAAGGCCACCCACCCCCCCCGATCACGAACAAAGCATAGTTCCAGCCTGGCATCGCCAGACTGGTGATGACTGCCGAAGGCCGGGAGGCCGTCCAGTGCGCAAGCGAAAGCAGGAGCTCGATCGCAGTACCAGCAAGCCACCAGAACGGCGCACCGAGATCGAAAAGGTCAGCCGCGAGTGCCAGCGCCAACGCCGGCATGATCACGAATGTCGTGAGCGGGATCGCGATGAGATTGGCAAGCATCCCGTACAGTCCAGCACGATGAAAGTGGAACAGCCCGACCGGCATCAGCACCAGCTCGATTACGAAGCCGGTCAGCGCGAGAAGAACGAGTCCCCTCAACGCTTTGAACACCCAACCTTCGTCTCGCGCCGTGAGGAAATTGCGGATCGGCCCCGAGCCGACGAGCGCGACGAGAGCGAGCACCGCACCGAAGCTCATCTGGAAACTGGGCCCCATCAGCGTCTCGGGCCACACCAGCAGGATCGCAAAGGCCACGACAGCGATCATGCGCATCGACAGCGCCTCACGGCCCATCGTGATCGCCAGAAGGACCAGCAACGCCGCTAGGCAGGCCCTGATGGTAGGCACCTGCCCTCCTGTCAGAACGGTATAAGCAATCCCCGCCAGCGCTGACACTGCCGCCGCCACGAGCGGCACCCGCCAACGCAAGGCAACTGCAGGAAACAAGGCGAAGCCGCGCATCGCGAGCAAGTAGACACAGCCGATGATCGCGGAGACGTGCAGCCCGCTGATCGCCAAGAGATGAGCCAAACCCGAATCGCGCATCGCATCGACATCACCTTCAGCGATCCCGCCGCGCTCTCCCGCCACCAGCGCAGCGCCTATGCCTGCTTCCTCCGGGTCAAGATGGCCGCGGACCTGGGCGACTAGCCACGCACGCGCACCATCGAGCCGCCAGGTAGTGCCGAGACCCGGCTCGACGATTTCGATATCGCCGATCACCGTTCCGCTGGCCGCGAGGCCTGCGAACCAGGCGGTTCGGGCGAAATCATAGGCGCCAGGAACCATGGGTTGCGCAGGCGGCATCAAGCGCGCCCTGAAACGCACGAGACTGCCGCGCAGCTCAGGTCTATCGGACATCTCAAGAGCTTCGCCGCGCAACCTCGATGGCGATACGGAGCTCGGCAGGTTGAGGCGTACCTTGAAGGCTCTTCCGTCGCGATTTCGGATGGCGACAAGGAGGCGGGACCGGCCCTGCGCAGGCTGCGTCTCGACTTGAAGGACACGTCCCTTGAATACCCCGTATTGCGGCCTCTCTAGAGGTGCCGCGCCAACGAAATCGGATCGCAGCCAGACACAGGCGCAACCCGCTGCGAGCAGCAAAGGAATCCAAAAAAGGGCTTGCGCGGTATAGTGATACTCACCACATGGGCGCCGAAAGAGTCTGCCCCCCAGGCTCAACGCGATGCACCCCGTGCAGAAACCGATCCAGTGCACCTGCGAAGGCAGGGCAAACCACGCCGCGATCCCGGCGCCGAAGGCCACGACCAGCCAAGGCCCTCGATCATAGCCGGATCGCGAAAGAAATCGGTCGAGGGCGGCCAAAACCCTCGACAAGTTGCTCTTGCTGTTCCATGGCCGATGCCGCAGTGCAGCGCCCCCGGAACCGACCGGAGCAACGCTCACACCAGGGACTGCGACTTGGCTCGCCATCCCGGGAATAGGACAGGAAGGTAGATATAATGGCAAGTGGAAGTGCAACGGGACAATCGACGGAAAAGAGGCCCGTCGTTACCCGCTTCGCTCCCTCGCCGACCGGTTTCCTTCATATTGGCGGGGCCCGCACCGCCCTGTTCAACTGGCTCTATGCGCGCCGTAATGGCGGCAAGTACCTGCTTCGCATCGAAGACACCGACCGCGCCCGCTCGACGGATGCCGCTATCGACGCGATCTTCGACGGCCTGTCCTGGCTCGGCCTCGATGGTGACGAAGAGCCGGTGTTCCAGTTCTCACGCTCGCAGCGCCACGCTGACGTAGCTGGCCAGCTTCTGGAAGCCGGCCACGCCTATCGCTGCTACCTCACGAGCGAGGAACTGGCCGAGCGTCGCAAGAAGGCTCAAGAAGAACGCCGCGCATTCCGCATCGACAGCGAATGGCGCGACGCAGATTCCGCATCCTGGCCCGAAGATGCCCCCTATGTCGTGCGTATCAAGGCCCCGCGTGAGGGCGAGACGACGATCGAGGACCGCGTTCAGGGCTCGATCACCGTCCAGAACAGTGAACTCGACGACTTCATCATCCTGCGCTCCGATGGCACGCCGACGTACATGCTTGCAGTCGTGGTCGATGACCGCGACATGGGCGTTACCCACGTCATCCGCGGCGATGATCACATCAACAATGCCTTCCGTCAGCTCGTCATCCTGCGTGCCATGGACGCGATCGAGGGCGGCTGGCCAGATCCCGAATACGCCCATATCCCGCTGATCCACGGCGCCGACGGCGCCAAGCTCTCGAAGCGTCACGGTGCCCTGGGCGTCGATGCCTACCGCGACGACATGGGCCTGCTGCCCGAGGCAGTCTTCAATTACCTGCTTCGCCTCGGATGGGGTCACGGCGACGAAGAGATCATCTCGCGCGATCAGGCGGTCGAGTGGTTCGACATCGTCAATGTCAACAAGGGCGCCTCGCGCTTCGACATCGCAAAGCTGCAGAACCTCAACGCACATTATATTCGTGAGGCCGACGATGCGCGCCTTGCGCAGCTTGTAGCCCCGCGTCTCGCCGGGCACGGCTACGAAAATCCGGACATGGACCTGCTCACGCAGGCTATGCCCGTTCTCAAGGTCCGCGCAAAGGATCTTAATGAACTTGCAGAAGGCGCTGTCTTCCTGTTCGCCACCCGCCCTCTCGAGATGACCGAGAAGGCACAGGCTCTCCTGACCGACGAGGCGCGGGGGCGCCTTGCCGCGATCCACGAGCGCCTGTCCGGGGAGTCCGACTGGACCCTCGAGGCACTGGAGACCGCCCTGAAGGCAATGGCCGGGGACCTTGGATTGGGCCTCGGCAAGCTCGCGCAACCATTGCGGGCAGCCCTGACGGGTCAGACGACATCGCCGGGGATTTTCGACGTACTGGTACTTCTCGGTCGGGAAGAGAGCCTCGCGCGCATCGGCGCGCAGGCCCAGGCCCCGGCCGGGTCCCAAGCATAAGGAGTTATAACAGGTGGGTGATCAGGCTAAACTGAACGCCGGTGGCGCAGAATTCGACTATCCTGTCCTCAAGGGCAGCGTCGGTCCGGACGTCATCGATATCCGCAAGCTCTACGGCCAGACCGGTAAGTTCACCTTCGACCCCGGCTTCACCTCGACGGCGAGCTGCGAATCGGCGCTGACCTACATCGACGGCGGCGAAGGCGTACTGCTTCACCGCGGCTACCCGATCGGGCAGCTGGCCGAGCAGTCCTCGTTCATGGAAGTGAGCTATCTGCTCCTCAACGGCGAACTGCCCAACAAGGCCGAACTCGACAACTTCGAGTTCACTATCAGCCGCCACACGATGCTGCACGAGCAGCTTCGCACGTTCTACCAGGGCTTCCGTCGCGACGCCCACCCGATGGCGATCATGTGCGGCGTGGTCGGTGCCCTTTCGGCATTCTACCACGACTCGACCGACATCTCTGATCCCGAGCACCGCAAGATCAGCTCGCACCGCCTGATCGCCAAGATGCCGACGATCGCGGCGATGGCATACAAGTATGCTGTCGGTCAGCCCTTCGTCTATCCGGACAACAACCTTAGCTACACCGGCAACTTCCTGCGCATGACCTTCGGCGTTCCCGCCGAGGAATACGAGGTCGTCCCGGCTGTCGAAAAGGCGATGGACCGCATCTTCATCCTCCACGCCGACCACGAGCAGAACGCGTCGACCTCGACCGTGCGTCTCGCCGGTTCGTCGGGTGCCAATCCCTTCGCGTGCATCGCGGCCGGCATCGCCTGCCTCTGGGGCCCTGCGCATGGCGGCGCCAACGAAGCTGCGCTCAACATGCTCAAGGAGATCGGCACCCCCGATCGCATTCCGCACTACATCGAGCGCGCCAAGGACAAGAACGATCCGTTCCGCCTGATGGGCTTCGGTCACCGCGTCTACAAGAACTACGATCCGCGTGCGACGGTCATGCAGTCGACCGTTCGCGAGGTGTTCGACGCGCTCAAGGTTACCGATCCGCTGTTCGAGACCGCCCTGCGCCTCGAGGAGATCGCCCTCAACGATCCGTACTTCGTCGAGAAGAAGCTCTTCCCGAACGTCGACTTCTACTCGGGCATCATCCTGTCGGCGATCGGCTTCCCGACCTCGATGTTCACCGCGCTGTTCGCTCTCGCCCGCACCGTGGGCTGGGTCGCGCAGTGGAACGAAATGATCTCGGATCCCGGCCAGCGCATCGGCCGTCCGCGCCAGCTCTACACCGGCCCGACCCAGCGCGACTACGTGCCCGTCGGCCAGCGCTGAGCCTGAGCCTGATTGAAGAAAAAGGAGCCTTCGCCAAAAGCGGAGGCTCCCTTTTTCTTTGCCAATCAAGCTGGAGTCTGCTCGCAGGATTTTCGCACGAGACCGGAAGCGACAATACTCAGGCAGAACTGGTGTCCGCAGGCACTTCCAGCACGAAACTTGCGCCTTTGCCGGGCTCGCTTTCTACCGTCAGGTTTCCGCCCATCGCTCGGGCCAGGCGGCGCGAAATGAACAGGCCCAGACCCGAGCCACCATCATCCTTGCGTCCAAGCCGCTCGAACTTTTCGAATACGCGCATCTGTTGCTCGACAGAAAGGCCCGGACCTTCATCTGCAACAACGACCCTTGCGCGCGCTCCATCGCTTTCGAGCTTCAGGCTCACAGTCGAGCCTTCGGGGGAATAGCGGATCGCATTACCGATCAGGTTGAGCAGGACCTGCAACACTCGGCGAAATTCTGCAATCGCAGGCAGCGATTCCACAGGCCCTGGAGCGCTGAGGAATATGCCCTTCTCACGCGCACGGACGTTGAGGATTCCCGCCGCCTGACGCGCCACCTCGGCGAGATCGATCGGATCCGGTGCCGTCGCGAAGTCTCCGGCCTCGACAACTTCAAGATCGGCCAGGTCATCGAGCAGGTCTAGCAGCAGCTTGCCTGCATTGGATATCTCGCTCGCATAATCGGCATAGGCGTCAGGCAACGGCCCGGCGAGACGCGTGCGGATCGTCTCGGCATTGGCGATGATCCGCGAGATCGGCTGCTTGAGCACCGGTGCCAGTTCCTGCCCAACCAGACTGCGTCGCTGTCGAGCGCTACCAGATACCGAGGACGTCGGAGCCGGTGCCGGCGCCTTCTCGGAGATCAGCAGGAGTTCGAAGCCGACCGGGTCGAAACCGGGCTGCATCGCCGGAATCAGGCGCACATGCCAAGGCCGCAGCGAACCCGCGACCAGCACACGTGTGCCATCCAACAGGCGCCAGTGCAGCGGCTGCTCGTGTGTAACGTTTTCGGGCGGGAGAATATCAGTCCAGGGGCGGCCGATAGCGCTTTCCATCGCCTTGCAGACCTCGCGCAATTCGGGGCTGTCGCTGACCACCGTCAGCAGCCTCTGGTTGGCATCGAGCCGCGCCGAAAGCTCGGCAAGGTGCCGGTCGGTCATCGTGCGTCGCTGGTCCGAGCGCGCGCTGTCCTCAGCTGGAACCGGCGCCGTACGCCAGTTGCGCACGCGAATCTCGCAGCCCTTGCTACTCTCGTCAGGAACCGCCTCAATCCAGGCAGTCACAAGTTCATCGCCGTCCTGGGCACTGACCGCTCGTGCCAGACGGAAGCGATAGCGCCGGGCCTTGCGCACGATCTCGAGCAGTTCGGGCACGGCTATGGTGCCAGGCAATTCACCACCGCACCGCAGTTGCAGTCCGGCGAGCGGCTCATCGGCGCTGACCAGGCGGTCCGCGTCATCACTGATGGCGCGTGCGATTATCGTACCGTCTTCGCGCATCAGGCCCCGTGCTGCCCCGAGAAGAGCATTGCCGCAGCGCCATCTGGCGTAACAGTCTCGAAGCCATCTGGCAGGAGGATGTCGGGGTGGAAAGCCTGAAACTCCTCCTCGACAGCCCTTGGCCGAAGACCTGCCGCACGTAGCGATAGAGCCAGCCTAGCCAGCTGGTTCTCGTGTGTCGCCGCGACCATGGCGTCTCGCTCCTGCGAGGAAAAATGCGCGAGCGCGCTGAGGAACAGACACAAGCCTGCGCGACTGACCGAGAGCGCCGTTTCGGCGCTGCCGCCCAGCCCCAGAATGAGCTGCGCGGCCAGACCGAGCCTGCCTGCACCCTCGTCGTAACGATCCCGGATCCGGGTCTCGGCGACAACCACCCGCTCAAGCGGCAGGCCCGTTGCACCCGCGTGGGCCTTGAGCGTCATCAAGGCGATATGGAGCAACTCTGCCGGAAGCTCGGATAAAGGCAGCCTCATTCGCCGCTGCGCCTGGCACCAGCGCGCCTGAGCGGCAAGCAGGCGCATTGCAAGATCCTGCAAGTCACCATCCGGTGAGGCAATCAACTTCTGGAGCAGAGGTGTCACGACCGGGTCGATGGAAAGCCGCGCCTGCAAGCGTTCGGTCAATTGCCATTCGAGTGCCAGCGCATGAAGGTGGCCGAGCAGCAGTGCATTGTCCATCAGGCTGGCACGCAGCGTCGATATGTCATCGGCCAGCACGGGCCCGTCGGTGCCCGAAGTCGAGGTTTTGGCCAGCTCGCCGAGCAGAGAGACCGCAAGGTCTTCGAGCATCCCGCGTACTCTGGCCAGTATCTCGTCGCTGAAGACAGAATTGCTTTGCCCCGAGACGAGGTGGCGCAAGACGGGCAGCACCGTATGAGCGCTGACATCGCCACGCGAAAGTTCGTCGCGCAGAACGCCTTCGACCGCATGGCTTGCCGTGCAATGGACAGCTTGGTTGATCATCGCCCCCCGCCTAACCCGCCTACGGTTAAATCCGCGTTAGCTTCGACACCGCCTTGGCATCAGCAACGCGAGCCCCACCAACCCCAGCCCCGCGAACTGGACGAGACCATCAACCTGACCGAACAGCACCGCCCCTGCAAGGAGGACCGACAGGAGGACGCGGTCTTCAAGCCAGCTTGCATGACGTACGTCAATCTGCCGAACCAGCAGATTAAGAAGCAGAAACAACATGGCAGGCGCAAAGATCCAGGAAAGCAGGTCCTCGTGCTGGAGGCGCGGCGTGGCCCATAGGCAAAGGCCTGCCAATACTGCGTCGAGAAGCCAGCCCAGCACATCTGCCCGCGCGACTGCGGGCTTGCTCTCGCCAAGCGAACGTCGTTCGGCTGCACGCAACCTGCGGTGCATGTCGACCATCACCGCTCCCGCCCCAGCGCAGAGAAAACCTGCCCAAGCCAAACCCAGCCAGCCCAGCAGGAACGCGGCGATGCAGTCGACGAGAATCGAGATGCTCAGCACATTGCTGGCATTCCCCGCATGAAGCAGTGAGGCACCGAAAGTGAGCGCGGCCCAGCGCCCGATCGCCTGACCAACCAGTCCGGTCCCATTCGACTGGGTGTTCGTGCGAAGCCATTCACCCTCGATTTCCAGCGCTTCGTGCTCGTTGTGGACGAGACGCCAGGAGGAAGGACTGCGCAAGTGCGATGGCACCTCGGTCATCAGCAGCCCCGACTGCAGCGCGATGCGCACCAGCGCCGAAACGGTGTCGTAGTCCGCCGGCAACTCGCGCAACCGCTCAACGAGTTCGCCCGGAAGACGGGCCAGGCCTGCGGAAGCACGGTTGATGTCGATGCGTTCGAACCCCGCGGCCTGCGCGCCCTCGATCGGCTGGACCAGCACCTGCCCGCGCGCGCTATCGAGGAGACGCGCCGCGCCTTCCTGATCGGCAAAAAGTCCATCGGAAAACAGGAAGATTTCGTCGTTTGCAGTGATAAGGCCCGAAAGCTGGCTCGCTGCAGTCACCAGATTGAACTGCCGCCCCGCCTGTTCGCAGGCATGCTGAAACGCGATCATGTCGGGCGACATATCGCGTGCAAGGCACACGATGCGCTGGCAATCGAGAGCGAGCGCTATGCCGAGTTGATGACGTGCGATGCTTGCCCCCGCCACGCGCAGGAAGGCGCGCGGGCTCGGCTGACCCGAGACAGCGGGCTCCATCATGGAAAGCAGGGCAATGCGCAGTTGTCTCACTCCACCGGACGAGCGTCGTTTTACGTCGCGTCGCAGTCGGTGCCAAGCTTAGCGCCCTGTCCACACGACAAAAACCGGAAGACAACTCAAGCAACTCCGCGGTTTGGCCTGTTCGGCTTCCAACTGCAGAGTGCTCTTTGCGCTCAGCCGCAGCTTCGGACCTGTACGACAGGTCAGAAAAGGCAGGCGTGGTAGAGATAGAGGCGCCGCACAATCGCTGGATCGCCCGGGGCACACTCAAGCGCTGCCTCCGCTAGCACAAGCAGTTCACCAGCGTCGAAACTGGCAGCCAGCCCCTTGAGCCGCTGCGCACTCACGATCCAGTTGCCATCACATCGCGCCCGGTCAAGCAAGTCAATCTGCCGCGCCACACTGGCTGCGTAGGCAACGCGCAGTTCTGAAAGCAGCAACGGGTCTCCCCCTGCCGCAGCGGCCAGAGTCGCCTCGAAAGCTCCCGCTTCATAAGCCATATCCCCAAGCTTGACGCCGTAACTGCTAATCCGGGGTTTCCTGCCGACTAGGTCATGGTATCGTCGCACCATGGCAGGCGATAGCAGGATCATCTCGTTCAGCTCCGGCGAGGACGATGGCAGCCCGGCACCGGGCGCAAACCAGTCAGAGGGCAAGGCTGTGCGCGCAGACCTGCGCGAAGCGGACGCCGCAGGGGATGGCGAAACCTGGGACGAAGCCTGGACACAGCAGACTGCGGACTGCGCAGGTGATGAATTCGAGGACGCATCGGCCACGTCCGCTCCGCGCGGCTGGATCATCCCCGTCATCGCGGTTATCGCAGCATTGGGATGGAGCGCGTTTTTCATCGCATCGCAATGGCCGGTGCTGTCGGCCGGGCCCGCCATGGCCGCCATTCCCGCGCTGGTGAGCCAGTGGTGCGTCCCACTCGTCCTCATAGCCCTGGGCTGGCTGCTGGCGCTTCGCCACAGCGCCCGCGAAGGCAAGCGCTTCGGCGACGTCGCTCGCAGTCTGTCTGTCGAATCAGCCCGGCTCGAGCGGCGCCTCGCCAACGTGAACGGCGAACTCAGCCTCGCCCGCGAATTCATCACCGCACAAGGCCGCGACCTCGAAGCCCTGGGCCGGATTGCAAGTGAACGCCTTTCGCAGAACGCCGAACGTCTGCGCGAGCTGATCGACGACAATGGTCAACGCGTCGATACAATTGGTTCGGTCAGCAGTGCCGCGCTAGAGAACATGGAGAAATTGCGCGGGCAGCTTCCCGTCATCGCCAGTTCGGCCAAGGACGTGACCAACAACATCGCCAATGCCGGGCGTACTGCCCATGTCCAGCTGGAAGAGATGATCGCCGGATTTCACCGGCTAAACGATTTTGGCTCCGCAAGCGAGCGTCAGGTCGAAAACATGCGCGGCGCGGTCGATGCCGCCCTCGCCCAGTTCGCGGGTCAGTGCAAGGACATGGAAGTGCTCGCCTCACAGCGCTTCACTGCGCTGGCAGAGAGCGGAGCTCAGTTCCGCACCGAGCTTGAAAAGCACGAGATCGAAGCCCTCTCGTCGATTCGCAACCGCGCCGCGGCTTTGCGCGACGAGATAGAGCAGACCCGCAGCCAGCTCGACACCGACGAGGCGAACAGCCTCACCTCGTTGCGCACGCGCCTCGCCGCGCTGCGTGACGAGAGCGAAATCGTTTCGCATGCTTTGCGTACAGCACTCTCCAGCCTTGGCGACGAACAGGTCAGCACACGCGAACGCATCATCGCCGACTACGACGCCGCACTCGCCAACCTTGCAGAGCGCCTTGCGGCCTTCGAAAGCGAAGCACACGGCACGGGCCAGCGTATCGCCACTGCTCAGAACGAGGCAACAAGTGCTTTTTCGTCGAGCATCGCGACCATTGCCGCCGAAGCCGAAGCGTCGCAGGCGACCATCGACGAGCAACTCGAACACTTCGCGCGCGACTTGCAGGAGCGCCAGACCCGCATGGCCGAACAGGAGCGCCATGCCGTTGCACGTGTCTCGGGCATGCTCGGCGAACTCGACGATTCGATTGCCGAGCGTTTCGAACGCCATCGCCACCAGGTCGAGGAAGTGGCGGAACGAGCCCGCTCGGTTACCGGCCAGCTCGAGCAGTTCGACGCGCGTCTGCGCTCGATCGTGACACAGAGCGGCGACGCGCAGGATCGCCTGCTCAACGCGCTCGGCAGCCTCACCGACAATCTCACCGCTACGCGTGCCTCACTCGCCGCGACAGACGGTGACGTCGAGAAACTGACGGGTGACAGCCTGCGCCTGCTCGACCTGCTGCAAGCAAGCGCCAAGCAGGCGCATTCTGCCCTTCCCGAAGCGATTGCCGTCAGCCAGGACCGCATCACCCGCCTCGAAACGGGCATCGCCAGCCTACTCGAACAGGTCGAACGGGCAAACCAAGGCGGCGATGCTCTTGCCGGCTCGCTTGGCGGTTCAAGCCAGGAGCTCGGTACGATGCTCGAGCGCATAACGCAGGCTCAGACCGATATCGCCGATCGCGGCATACGCCAGACTGAGAACTTCGCCGCTCTCGCCTCCACCCTTGAGGAGATCGACGCTGCGATCGAGAGCAGCGGCGGCAAGGCCCGCGAGGAACTCGGCGGAGCAATTGCGACGCTGCGTGGCACACTTGCAGAAGCGATTGCGACCATCGAGACCGAAGCGCCCGCGAGGATCGGAAGGGTCGCCGATACACTTGCAGAAGAAAGCGGCGCCGCGATCGAAAAGGCCATGCGCGGGAAGGTCGCCGAGATTTCGGGTCAGCTCGAGCAGGCCGTCTCCTATGCCTCTGGCGTCAGCAACGAGGCAGCTGCCCAATTGCGCGAGGAAGTCACCAAGATCGGTGATCTCGTCGAAAGCCTCGAGGCCCGTCTCGACGATGCACGCGAGCGAGCCGAGGAACGCGTCGACAATGACTTCGCCCGACGTGTGGCCCTCATCACCGAATCGCTGAATTCGAGTTCCATCGATATTGCCCGCGCGCTGTCTACCGATGTGACCGATACTGCCTGGGCGGCTTATCTGCGAGGCGATCGCGGCATCTTCACCCGCCGTGCAGTCAGTCTCATCGACAGTTCGGAAGCCCGGGCGATCCAGCAGGTCTACGAGCGCGACGATGCCTTCCGCGAGCATGTCAGTCGCTATATCCACGACTTCGAATCGATGCTGCGCCAGGTCCTTTCGACGCGCGACGGCGATGCTCTGGGTGTGACCCTGCTCTCTTCTGACATGGGTAAGCTTTACGTTGTCCTCGCGCAGGGGATCGAACGCCTGCGCAGTTAAGCTCGAGACGGCCTGGAGCCAGACGTGTCACCATTCGAGAAATATGACCTGAAAGTGCCGCTGCTGCAGGCACCCATGGCCGGCGTCACAACGCCCTGGCTTGCTGCTGAAGTATGCAATGCCGGTGCGATTGGTTCGCTTGGACTGGGCGCGAGTTCGCCGAATGTCGCGCGTGCGATGGTCGAGGAACTGCGTGCCCGTACAGCCAAGGCCTTCAATCTGAATTTCTTTGTGCACCAGCCAGCCACTACCGATCCAGCTCGTGAGCGACGCTGGATCGAGCGCTTGTCCCCTGCCTTCACCCAATACGGCGCATCCCCGCCCGATGGCCTGCGTGAAATCTACACCAGCTTCAACGAGGACGAGGCGATGCAAGCCTTGGTTCTTGAGGTAGCTCCTGCCATCGTCAGCTTCCATTTCGGCGTACCAGCAGAGGGGATTGTGCGTGCGCTGCGCGAACGCGGTATCCTTCTCCTGGCGAGCGCGACAAGTCCGACGGAAGCACAAGCCCTGCAAAGAGCGGGCATCGACGTGATCGTCGCCCAGGGCATCGAGGCAGGAGGCCATCGCGGCGTATTCGATCCGGCAGCCGAAGATCACGGCCTTGGGACTTTCGCTCTCACCCGGCTTCTCACACGTACGATTGACCTGCCCGTTGTCGCAGCCGGTGCCATCATGGATGGCACGGGTATCGCTGCAGCACGCATTCTTGGCGCTGTTGCCGCACAGTTGGGAACGGCTTTCATCGCCTGCCCAGAGTCAGCGGCTGACGAGGCCTATCGCGCCAACCTGCTTGGCCCCGGGAGTGCGCAGACCAGGCTGACCGCAGTGATTTCGGGACGGCCGGCAAGAGCCCTGCCAGGCCGCTTCACGCAGCCGCCCTACACGGCCGTAGAACCTCGCGATATTCCCGATTACCCGATCGCCTACGATGCTGCGAAAGCGGTTCACAACGCGGCACGAGCCCACGGCGATCACACTTATGGTGCACACTGGGCAGGTCAGGGCGCGCCGCTTGCCCGCGCCATGCCCGCCGCCGAGCTGGTGAGGTCCCTAGCGGATGAATACACCCGAGCCTGCGTGCCGCGTTAGCGCCTCAATAGCCCAAATCCTCGACGGGCGGATCTCCGAAGAAATTGAGATCCCCGCGGGTGACCCAGCCATTGGTCCAATTGAGGTAGAACAAGGCGCTTAGCGCCGCGGCGAGGACCGTTGCACGCAAGGCGACGAGCCTCGGCCTGAAGTTTACCGGAGCCGAATCCGCGTGCCCGGTTTCGACTTCGTGCCCGGGAAGCTGATCGGGCGTACGCAACCCTATCGGCAAAACGAGGAACGCGCTCAGGACCCAAAAGAGCCCGTAAATCGCGATCATCGATGTCCACTGCACGTACCCGACTCCCTTGCCCTATTCGTCGAGCAGCAGTACCTGCGTCTGCGGCTTCTTGCCAGACCAGCGTGTCGCTGCACGGCGCGCAGCAAGCCGGACCGCCTCGTATCGCGCAGCCTGATCAGCGCCACGCAAGCGCTTCAGGGCCTGCACGACGTCTTCCTCGGCCTCGGCAACGAACGCGTCATAGTCTTCGTCGAGAGGCAATCCGACCGCCGACAACTTGACCTTGCCCTTAGCTCCGACAGCAACGGATACCACGCCATTGAAGGACAAGCGCCGACGCATCGCCATCGCCTCGCCATCCGCTGGCGTGATGATGTCGCCATCAAGCAAGAGCCGTCCCGACCGGACTTCACCGAACTTGCCCGGTGTTCCCGGCGCGAGACGCACCAGATCACCGTTCTTCTGGTAGACCGCCTTGGGAATCCCGCAGGAACGCCCGAACCTGGCCTGCTCCTTCATGTGGCGAATCTCGCCATGAACCGGCATCAGAATTTCGGGGCGGATCCAGCCATAAAGCGCCTCAAGTTCAGGGCGCCCAGGATGGCCCGAAACGTGGATCATGCTCTGGCGATCGGTTACGACCTCGATCCCGGCCTCGGCGAGGCGGTTCTGGATGCGTCCGATGGGGATTTCGTTGCCAGGAATCTGACGACTCGAGAACAAAACGACGTCACCCTTCTCGAGCTTGATCGGGTGTGAACCCTCGGCGATGCGCGCCAGCGCGGCGCGCGCCTCGCCCTGTCCGCCGGTGGCGACGATCAGAACGTCGTCGCGGGGCAGGTCCATAGCCGCATCGATCTCGACGATCTCGGGCATGTCCTTGAGGTAGCCACAGGATTTAGCGACCGAGATGATCCGGTCGAGCGAACGTCCGGCAACGCACAGGCTGCGTCCGGTGCGCCGCGCAACCTCGCCCAGCGTCTGCAGCCGCGCGACGTTGGAAGCGAAAGTGGTAACGAGCACACGTCGCCCTTCGTGGCGCGATACTTCGGCAAGCAGCCCCTCGAAGACCTCGCCTTCCGAACCGGACGCCTTGGGGTTGAATACATTAGTCGAATCGCACACCAGAGCGAGCACGCCCTCGTCACCGATTGCGGTAAGTTCTTCAGCGGTCGCAGGGACGCCGATCTGGGGTGCCTCGTCGATCTTCCAGTCGCCGGTATGGAAAATACGCCCGTAAGGCGTCTCGATCAGCACCGCGTTGCCCTCGGCGATCGAGTGCGCCAGCGGCACGTAGCGCAAGCCGAAAGGCCCGATTTCGAAGCGCTCGAGATCGTCGACGACGATCAGCTCGACCTCATCCAGGATGCCAGCCTCTTCCAGCTTGGCAGCAACCAGCTTCGCGGTGAACGGCGTCGCGTAGATCGGAACCCCCAGATCCTGCGCGAAGTAGGGAACCGCGCCGATGTGGTCCTCGTGCGCGTGAGTCAGGACAATCCCGAGCAGGTTCTCGCGCTCGTTCTCGATGAATTCCAGATCAGCGAAGACGAGGTCGACACCCGGATACTCGTTCATGCCGAAGGTCATGCCAAGATCGACCATCAGCCACTTGCCATGGCAGCCGTAGAGATTGACGTTCATGCCAATCTCCCCCGAGCCACCAAGTGCGCAGAAGACGAGTTCCTTACCGGGGATCACTTTGTAACGGCCCTTTCAGCCAGAATTGCCAGACCTTCGAGTGTGAGGTCTGCTTCGACGACGTCGAAAATGTCGCTGGCCTTGTCGAACAGGACAGCAAGCCCGCCGGTCGCAATGACCTTGGCCGGGCGGCCTATCTCGGCCCTCATCCGTGCGATTAGACCTTCCATCATCGCCACGTAACCCCAGAAAACGCCGATCAGCATCTGATCCTCGGTGTTTCGACCGATAACCGAGCTTGATCGCGGGACTTCGATGGCGATCCGCGGGAGTTTGGCTGTGTTGCCGACCAGAGCATCGAGCGAGAGGTTGATGCCAGGAGAGATGATCCCGCCTTTGTAGGCACCGTTGAAGTCTATCACGTCGAATGTGGTTGCTGTGCCGAAGTCCACGACGATGAGGTCGCCGGGATGGCTGGCATGGGCAGCAATCGCATTGACGGCGCGATCCGCGCCCAGCGATCGCGGCTGATCGACGTCGATGTCGATCGCATAGTCGGCCTTGCCGACACCAGCAACGAGCGGCTCAACGTTGAAATAGTGACGGCACAGGATTTCTAGATTGTGCAGCGCCCGCGGAACCACAGTCGAGATGATGATGGTGTCGATCTCGCCCCGATCGATCCCGCGGATCGAGAGCAGCTGCATCAGCCAGACAGCGTACTCGTCACCCGTACGCCGCGGGTCGGTAGCAATGCGCCAACGCCCCCGGATGGTGCGCCCTTCGAACAGCGCAAAGACAACGTTCGTATTTCCGGCATCGATTGCGAGCAGCATCTCTGGGCCTTTCTGAACCGAGCTCAATCCTTGAGGAAAACATCACCGGCATGGATCACACGCTGTGCGCCATCCGCGAGCCGAAGCAGCAGATTGCCATCGGCGGTCAACCCACCAAAGCTCCCGTTTAGCGGTGCTTCGCCCGGTGGATGGACCGTCAGAGCAGTGCCCTCAGAGTGCGCTGCAGTCTGCCAGCGGCGCATAATGGGAGCAAGGCCGCCCAGTCGCCAGCGACTGATCTCGGCGTCGAGACAGTCGGCAAGACGTTCGGCGAAGGAATCGCGGCAAATGCTCAAACCATAGTCCGCCAAGGAAACGACCTTGCGCCCTTCCAGCGATGGCGCGGCGACAATATTCACGCCGATCCCGACCACGACTGCATTGCCTACCATTTCTAGCAGGATACCTGCGAGTTTGCCCCCATCAAGCAGGACGTCATTCGGCCATTTGAGAATGGGGCGAGCGCAAGCGACGCTATCACCGCTTTCGAACACGCCTTCGATCGCCTCGTGAACGGCAAGGCCGGCGACAAGTGCAAGGCTCGCCGGTGGCGGATCGCCGGGCCCTCGCTGGATAAGTGAGGAGCCCATGAAGTTGCCACCGCCGTCGCTCCACGAGCGCCCGAGGCGCCCCTTGCCCGCAATCTGGCGGTCGGCGACAAGCCAATAGCCCTCCGGCAGGTATTCCCCACCGGAGAGCCGGGCGACCAGGTCGGCGTTAGTCGACCCGGTCTGTGCTACGTAGTCGATCAAAGCGTCGCGAGCAGCGCGGTCATCGCCGTCTCGGCATGCTTACCGAGCCAGCCCGAAAGCAGATAGCCAAAGGGCGAGATGAACAGGCAGGTGACCACGAGGATCAGCTTGTGCCAGACATCGCTTTCGCCCTGAACCACATCGGTCGCCTCGTCGAAGTACATCACCTTGACGACCTTGAGGTAGTAGAATGCGCCGATGACCGATGCCGCAATGCCGATTGCGGCAAGGGCGATCATGTCCGCCTGAACCGCGGCCTGGAAGACCACGAACTTGCCCCAGAAACCGAACAGAGGCGGGATACCGGCAAGGCTGAACATCACGATGGCGAGTGCCAGCGCGAGACCCGGCTTGGTGCGCGAAAGGCCACCCAGCTTGGCGATTTCCTCAACGTAGTTGCCGTCAGCATCCTTGAGCGAAAGGATCGCGGCGAAGCCAGCCAGCGAAGTCATCACGTAGATCGCGAGATAGACCAGCATGCCCGCACCACCCGCCGGCGTCGCTGCCGCAAGACCGATGAGGATGAAGCCAACGTTGTTGATCGAGGAGTAGGCCATCAGACGCTTGATGTTGGTCTGGCCGATCGCACCCAGCGCACCAACCACGATCGAGGCCAGCGCGATGAACACCACGATCTGCTGCCATGCGGCGACTTGGCTGCCGAATGCATCGAACAGGACGCGCATCATCAGGCCCATCGCAGCCACCTTCGGCGCGGTCGCGAAGAAGGTGGTGACCGGCGTCGGAGCGCCCTCATAGACGTCGGGCGTCCACATGTGGAACGGCACGGCGCTGATCTTGAAGGCGAGCCCCGCGAGCATGAACACGATGCCGAACAGCGCCCCGTTGGACAGGCCCCCGGACAGCGCGGCATCGATGCCAGCGAACGAGGTCGTTCCGGTGAAGCCGTAGGTAAGGCTCATGCCGAAGAGCAGGATGCCCGAGGCGAGCGCGCCAAGCACGAAGTACTTGAGGCCAGCCTCAGCCGAACGCCCATCGTTACGCAGCACGGCAGCAAGAACGTAGGAGGCAAGCGAGTTCATCTCGAGACCGACATAAAGCGTCAGCAGATCACCCGCCGAAACCATCATGCCCATGCCCAGCGCGGCGAAGATCACCAGCACCGGATATTCGCCGCGCATCGAGTTGAAGCGCTCGAAGTAGGCCGGGGCAACAACCAGCGAGACTGCGGCAGCGCCGTAAATCAGGATGCGGGCGTAGCTCGAGAAGGCATCGGCATGGATCTGACCGAAGAAGGCCGAGGTGTCCGGCCCCATCGCCCCGCCGCAAAGGGCAGGAGCGACGAGGGCCATGGCCGCGACTAGCGCGGCGACGGCGAGGATCGAGATCAGGCGGCTCGCCTTGTCCCCGCCCCAGGCGGCGACGAGAAGCAGGACGAGGCCCGCAATGCTCAGAGTTTCTTCAGGCGCGATCAGGCGCAGCGACTGCGACCAGTCCATCAGTGTGCCCCCCCATGCGCAGAGACTTCTTCGTGCGCAGGCTTAGGATTGCCTGCCGTCGGCTTTGCGTCACCCTCCGGCGCCGCACGGGCGATCCGGGCATCGAGCGCGGCGATGTCAGCGCGCATCGGAGCAAGGAAGCTCTCAGGGTAGACGCCCATCCACAGGACCGAGAGACCGAGTGCGAGAACCATGATGATCTCGCGGGCGTCGAGGTCCGGCATGGCGGCGGCATCGGCGTTTTTCTGGGGGCCAAAGACCACCCGGCGATAAAGGTAGAGCATGTAGGCAGCACCCAGAATGATACCGGTGGTGCAGATCAGCGCCGCCCAGCTCGATACCTGGTAAATGCCCGCGAGGCTCAGGAACTCGCCGACGAAACCGCTGGTGCCCGGAAGGCCGATCGAGGCCATCGTGAAGAGCAGAAAGAACAGCGCGTAACGCGGCATGTTGATCGCAAGAGCGCCGTAGCGGTCGATCTCACGGGTATGCAGGCGGTCGTAGATGATGCCGACGCACAGGAACAGCGCGCCCGACACGAGGCCGTGGCTGAGCATGACCATCATCGAGCCTTCGAGACCCTGCACGTTGAAGGCGAAGAGGCCGACGGTGACGATCGCCATGTGGGCAACCGAAGAGTAGGCAATCAGCTTCTTCATGTCCGACTGGACCAGTGCGATCAAAGAGGTAATCACGACGGCGGCCATCGAAAGCCCCCAGATCAGCGGCGCGAAGTAGGCCGAGGCTTCCGGGAACATCGGCAGCGAGAAGCGGATGAAGCCGTAGCCACCCATCTTCAGCAACACGCCGGCAAGGATCACCGAACCGGCGGTCGGCGCCTGAACGTGGGCGGCCGGCAGCCAGGTGTGGACCGGCCACATCGGCATCTTCACTGCAAAGCTCGCGAAGAAGGCCAGCCACAGCCAGGTCTGGACCTGCGGATCGAAATCGTAGGCCATCAACGTCGGGATGTCGGTGGTACCCGAGGTGTTCACCATCCACAGCATCGCGATCAGCATCAGCACCGAGCCGAGCAGAGTGTAGAGGAAGAACTTGTACGAAGCGTAGATACGGTCCGCACCACCCCAGATACCGATGATCAGATACATCGGGATCAGGCCGGCCTCGAAGAAGATGTAGAACAGGAACAGGTCCTGCGCCGCAAAAACGCCGATCATGAGCGTTTCAACCAGCAGGAACGCGGCCATGTACTCACCGACGCGCTTCTCGACCGACTTCCAGCTAGCGCCGATGCAGATCGGCATAAGGAAGACGGACAGCATGATCAGCAGGAGCGCGATGCCGTCGATACCCAGGGCATACTTGAAGCCGGCGAAGATCGCATGGCTCTCCTGGAACTGCCACTGGGAGCCACCCACGTCGTAATTCATCCAGAGCACCACGCCGAGGACAAGATCGACCAGCGTGGCGGCGAGCGCGAGCATTCGCGCCGCCTTCGCATCAAGGAAGAGACACACCAGTGCCGCCGCTAGCGGCACCAGGAGCATCAGGCTGAGGATCGGAAAACCACTCATCATCTTATCCCGCGATCACCCAGCTGATGGCGCCGACAAGGCCCAGCAGCATGACAAGAGCGTAGCTGTACAGGTAGCCCGACTGGACCTTCTGCGCGTAAGTCGAACCCTTGGCGACGACCCAGGCCGCGCCGTCCGGTCCGAACCGGTCGATAATCCCGATGTCGAGGACCTTCCAGAAGGCCTTGCCGAAGGCGAAAGCGCCCTTGACGAACAGGATGTTGTAGAGCTCGTCGAACATCCACTTGCGGTACACGAAGGTGTAGACCGGGCCGATCTGCTGAACGACCTTGGACGGGAACGAGGTATTCTTGATGTAGCCGTACCAGGCGATGACCAGGCCAATCAGCATGACGATGAACGGGCTGAACTTCACCAGAGTGGGAACGCCGTGCATCGCGTGGATCAGATGCTCGTGGAAGACGAGACCACCCTTCCAGAATTCGCCCGTGCCTTCGCTGACGAAATAGTGCTGGAACACGGCACCTGCGAAGATCGCACCGAGCGTCAGGACAATCAGTGGCACGGTCATCACGGCCGGGCTTTCGTGCGGGTGATACCCGCCCGTGCCGTCGCCGTGATCAGCGTGATGCGCATGGTCGTCGTGGCCATGTGCGTCGTGACCGTGCGCGTCATGCACGGCGTGCTGGATGTGCTCCGAAGCGGCCCAGCGCGGCTTGCCGAAGAAGGTCAGGAAGACCAGGCGCCACGAGTAGAAGCTCGTCATCAGCGCAGCGGCGATACCCATCCAGTAGGCGAACAGGCCCATCGACGAACCGCTCGCATAAGCAGCCTCGATGATCGAGTCCTTCGAATAGAAGCCTGCAAAGCCGATGCCTTCAAGACCGACACCCGTGATAGCAAGCGTGCCCGCCGTCATCGCCCAGAACGTAACCGGGATCTTCTTACGCAAGTCGCCGTAGAAGCGCATGTCCTGCTCGTGGTGCATCGCATGGATGACCGAACCGGCGCAGAGGAACAGCAGGGCCTTGAAGAAGGCGTGCGTGAACAGGTGGAACATGGCCGAGCCGAAAGCGCCGACACCGATCGCGAAGAACATGTAGCCGAGCTGCGAACAGGTCGAGTACGCGATCACGCGCTTGATGTCCCACTGTGTGCAGCCAACGGTGGCCGCGAAGAAGCAGGTGGCCGCACCCACGAAGGTGATCACCGTCATTGTCGTCTCGCTGGCAGCGAACATCGGCGACAGGCGGCAGCACATGAAGACACCGGCGGTAACCATGGTCGCCGCGTGGATCAGGGCCGAAACCGGGGTCGGGCCCTCCATTGCGTCGGGAAGCCAGGTGTGCAGTCCGAGTTGAGCGGACTTGCCCATGGCACCCACGAACAGCAGCAGCGTGATCACGGTCATCGTGTCGAGGCGCATGCCAAGGAAGCCGATGGTCGAGCCGGCCATGCCGGGCACCGCTTCGAGAATTGCCGGGATCGAGACCGTGCCGAACACCAGGAACGTCGCGAAGATACCCATCATGAAGCCGAGATCACCGACGCGGTTGACCACGAAGGCCTTGATCGCCGCGGCCCCTGCCGAAGGCTTGCGCAGGTAGAAACCGATGAGAAGGTAAGAGGCGAGGCCCACGCCTTCCCAACCGAAGAACATCTGGACCAGGTTGTCTGCTGTCACCAGCATGAGCATCATGAAGGTGAAGAGCGACAGGTAGGCGAAGAAGCGCGGCTTGTCCGGTTCGTCGTCCATGTACCCCCACGAATAGAGGTGCACGAGCGAGGAAACCGAAGTCACAACGACCAGCATGATGGCGGTCAGTGTGTCGACGCGCAGCGTCCAGTCGAAAGTGAAGGCACCGGAGGCAACCCACTTGAGAACCGGAACGACTTCGGCCTCTGCGGTGCCTGCGAGATAAGGCAGGAACACCATCCAGGACAGCGCGGCAGAGATGAACAGACCAAGGGTCGTGATGACCTTGGCGGGCATGGCGCCAAGGTCCTTGTTGCCAAGGCCGGTGACGATCGCTGCCAGGAGCGGCAGGAATACGATGATCAGGATCGGGTGCAAGGCCTTATCCCTTCATCCGGTTGACGTCGTCGACGGCGATGGAGCCGCGGCCACGGAAGTAGATAACGAGGATCGCGAGACCGACGGCGGCTTCACCGGCAGCCACGGTCAGCACGAACATCGCGAAGATCTGACCAGTCAGATCGCCGAGATAGGAGCTGAACGCGACGAGATTGATGTTCACCGCAAGCAGGATCAGTTCGATCGACATCAGGATGACGATCACATTCTTGCGGTTGATGAAGATGCCGAGGACGCCGAGCACGAAAAGGATCGAGCTCACCACGACATAGTGTTCGACGCCGATCACAGCGTAACCCCCTTGCCCACTTCAGGCTTGACGTTGACGGTTGCCTCTTCCGGACGGCGCGCGTTCTGCTTGGAGATCGACTGGCCACGTACACCGCCACGCTGGCGATGGGTCAGGACGATCGCACCGATCATGGAGACGAGCAGTACGATACCGGCAGCCTCGAAGAGGAACAGGTAGCGGCTGTAGAGCAGCCCGCCGATGGCTTCGATGTTGCTGGCACCGGCAGGAGCCGCAGCCGAACCGTCGGGCGAACCCAGTTCGATGCCACCTGCGTGGTAGGCGCCGACACCAAGGACGATCTCGGCCAGCAACACCAGCGCGACCAATGCACCGAACGGGAAATAGCGAACGAAGCCCGCCCGCAGTTCGGCGAAGTCGATGTCGAGCATCATGACGACAAAGAGGAAAAGGACCGCGACGGCACCGACGTAAACGATGACGAGCAGCAGGGCGATGAACTCTGCACCGGTGAGAACCATCAGGCCAGCAGCGTTGAAAAACGCCAGGATCAGCCAGAGGACCGAGTGGACCGGGTTGCGCGAAAGAATCGTGATCGCACCAGAAGCCACGGTCATCACCGCGAAGAGATAAAAGGCAAAAACGTGAATCATGAAAGCCTGTCCCCTTGGGCGCGCCCCCTAGCGATACGGCGCATCGGCTTCAAGGTTCGCGGCGATAGCACGCTCCCACTTGTCCCCGTTTGCCAGTAGCTTGGCCTTGTCATAGAGCAGTTCCTCGCGCGTTTCGGTCGCGTACTCGAAGTTCGGCCCCTCAACGATCGCGTCCACCGGGCAGGCTTCCTGGCAGAAGCCGCAGTAGATGCACTTCGTCATGTCGATGTCGTAGCGCGTGGTACGGCGCGAGCCGTCGGCACGCGGCGCGGCCTCGATCGTGATCGCCTGTGCCGGGCAGATCGCCTCGCACAACTTGCACGCGATGCAGCGCTCCTCGCCGTTGGGATAACGGCGAAGCGCGTGCTCGCCGCGGAAGCGGGGCGATAGCGGATTCTTCTCATAGGGATAGTTGATCGTCGCCTTGGGCTTGAAGAAGTACTTCAAGGTCAGGGCATGCGCCTTCACGAACTCGTAGAGTGTGAAGGATTTTACGAGTTGAGCGACGCTCATCAGGAATACCTCGTCAGCATCAGGTAGCCCGAAACGACAACCACGAAGAGCAGCGACGTCGGCAGGAAGACCTTCCAGCCAAGACGCATCAGCTGGTCGTAGCGATAGCGCGGGACGGTCGCCTTCACCCAGGAGAAGACGAAGAAGAAGAAGAAGACCTTGAGCAGGAACCAGATGAAGCCCGGGACAAGGTACAGGACCGGAATGTCGAGCGGCGGGAGCCAGCCACCGAAGAACAGCGTCGCATTGAGCGCGCACATCAGCAGCACGTTGGCATATTCACCCAGCCAGTAGGCGGCGAAAGCCATCGACGAATATTCGGTCTGGTAACCGGCAACGAGCTCGGATTCCGCTTCGGTCAGGTCGAACGGCGCGCGCTGGGTTTCCGCGAGCGAGGAGATGAGGAACATCACCCACATCGGGAACAGCAGCGGGTTGAACACGAAGCCGTTGAAGATGCCTAAGACGTGGCCCTGCTGCGCGTGCACGATGTCGTTCATGTTGAACGAGCCGGCCCAGAGCACCACGCAGATCAGGATGAAGCCGATCGAGACTTCATACGAGATCATCTGTGCCGAGGCGCGCATGGCCGAGAAGAACGGGTACTTCGAATTCGAAGCCCAGCCAGCCATGATCGTGCCGTAGACGCCGAGCGAACTGATCGCCAGAACGTAGAGTAGCCCAAGGTTGATATCGGCCAGGATCGCACCCGAATTGAACGGGATCACAGCCCAGGCCATCAGAGCCACCGTGAAGGTCACCACAGGCGCGATCAGGAAGATGCCCTTGTTCGCGGCCGAAGGAATGATCGTTTCCTGAAGGAAGACCTTCAGTCCGTCGGCGAAGCTCTGCAGCAGACCGAAGGGACCGACGACGTTCGGACCACGACGCAGCGCCATGGCCGCCCAGATCTTGCGGTCGACGTAGATGATCATCGCGACTGCCAGCATCAGCGGCAGGGCAATGAGCAGGATGCCGCAGATCGTCGAAACGAACCACGCCCACTCGTAAGACATCCCGAGGGACTGGAAGAAAGCGGTCATTCCGCGGCCTCCGCGATCTCTTCCCCGTGGAGCAGCTCAGCCGAGCAGTCCTGCATCACGGCGCTGGCACGCGCGATCGGGTTGGTCATGTAGAGGTCCTTGATCGGATAGGCGATCTGGCCGTTAGCGGAACCGCCTCCGGCAGGCAGAGCCGTTCCGTAGTCAGCAAGCCCCTCGATGCCAAGTGCAGGAACTGCAGCGACCATTGCGGCGCGCAGTTCATCGAAGCTGTCGAAGCCGACCGACACACCGAAAGCATCCGCCATCGCGCGCAGGATCGTCCAGTCCTCACGGGCATCACCGGGCGCGAAGACCGCCTTGTCGGCGAACTGCACCCTGCCCTCGGTGTTGACGTAGGTCCCGCTCTTCTCGGTGTAGGCAGCCGCCGGCAGGATGACGTCGGCCGCATGTGCGCCCTTGTCACCGTGATGGCCGATGTAGACCACCATCGAGCCTGCGAACTTCGTATAGTCCACCTCGTCGGCACCGAGCGAAAGGACGACCTTGGGCGCTGCTTCAACGAGGTCGGTAATGCCGCCCTTCTGCGCATAGCCCAGCATAAGACCGCCCATGCGGCTTGCCGACATGTGCAGGACGTTGAAGCCGTTCCAGGCAGTGCCGTCCTCGAGCGTACGCACCAGGTTGAGCTGGCTGGCGACCGAGAGCGATGCCTCAAGGCCACCGCGGCCCAGCCCTGCCCCGCCGACGATGACAGCCGGGCGCTTGGCACCCTGCAGAGCATCCCAGACATGCTGCGGGAGGTTGCCGATGGTCGAGAGGTCGTCGCCGATGAACTCGCCCCCGAACGTGGTTTCCCACTCAGGCCCGATCAGGAAGACCTTGGCACCGCGCTTGACCGCCTTGCGCAGACGGACGTTCACGAGCGGCGCTTCCCAGCGGACCTGGCTGCCGACGATCAGGATCGCATCTGCGGTCTCGATGCCGGCGAAGGTCGAGTTGAAATTGACCGCCGCGAGGCTCGAGCAATCGTAATCCATCCCGGTCTGACGACCTTCGAGGAGCTGCGAACCGAGTGCGCCGAGCAGTTGCTTCGTCGCGAACATGGTCTCGCAGTCGACGAGGTCGCCTGCGACTGCCGCGATCGAATTACCCGGGTTGAGCGAGGCAATCGCGGAGAAGGCCTCGGCCCAGCTCACCGCAACCAGCTTGCCGTCCTTGCGCAGGAAGGGCTTGTCGAGGCGGCGCTTGGTCAGGCCATCGACCTGATAGCGCGCCTTGTCCGAAATCCATTCCTCGTTGACGTCATCGTTGATGCGCGGGAGCGCACGAAGGACTTCGCGGCCACGACTATCGATACGGATGTTCGCACCGGTCGCATCGGAGACGTCGATCGAGAGCGTTTTCTTGAGCTCCCAGGGACGCGCTTCGAAAGCGTAAGGACGCGAAGTCAGCGCGCCGACCGGGCACAGGTCGATCACGTTGGCCGACATCTCGTGCTTGGCAGCCTTCTCGAGATAGGTCGTGATCTGCATGTTCTCGCCGCGATAGAGCGCGCCGATCTCGTCGACGCCCGCGATCTCCTCGGAGAAGCGCACGCAGCGGGTGCAGTGGATGCAGCGCGTCATCTGCGTCTTGATGAGCGGACCCATGTTTTTCTCCGTCACCGCGCGCTTGTGCTCGTGGTACCGTGTCGCGCCGCGGCCATAGGCCATCGACTGATCCTGCAGGTCGCACTCGCCGCCCTGGTCGCAGATCGGGCAATCGAGCGGGTGGTTGATCAGGAGAAACTCCATCACGCCCTCGCGCGCCTTCTTGACCATCTCGGAGTCCGTGCGGATCTCCTGGCCTTCGGCAGCGGGAAGCGCGCAGGATGCCTGCGGCTTGGGCGGTCCGGGCTTCACCTCGACCAGGCACATGCGGCAGTTGCCGGCGATGCTCAGGCGCTCGTGATAGCAAAAGCGCGGGATTTCCTTGCCGGCGAGTTCGCAGGCCTGCAGGACGGTCGCGCCCTGTGGAACCTCGAGTTCTACGCCGTCTACTTTGACCTTGGGCATTACTCAGCAGCCTCCGGCATGTTCTCGGCGATCCGGCGTTCCAGCTCTGGGCGGAAGTGACGGATCAGGCCCTGGATCGGCCACGCAGCAGCGTCACCAAGAGCACAGATGGTGTGGCCCTCGACCTGCTTGGTCACCTGGAACAGCATGTCGATTTCCTCGGGCGCGGCGTCGCCGGTCCGCAGACGCTCCATGACGCGCCACATCCAGCCCGTGCCTTCGCGGCACGGCGTGCACTGGCCGCAGCTCTCGTGCTTGTAGAAGTACGAGATGCGGCTGATGGCGCGCACGATGTCGGTCGACTTGTCCATGACGATGATCGCCGCGGTACCAAGACCCGAACCGACGGCCTTGAGCCCGTCGTAGTCCATCGGGCAGTCGATGATGTCGGCAGCCGGAACCAGTGGAACCGAAGAACCACCCGGGATCACCGCAAGCAGGTTGTCCCAGCCACCGGTGATGCCACCACAGTGCTTCTCGATCAGTTCGCGGAACGAGATCGACATCTCTTCCTCGACCACGCAGGGCTTCTCGACGTGGCCCGAAATCTGGAAGAGCTTGGTGCCCTTGTTGTTCTCGCGCCCGAAGGAGGAGAACCACGAGGCTCCGCGACGCATGATCGTCGGCGCAACTGCGATCGATTCCACGTTGTTCACCGTGGTCGGGCAGCCGTAGAGGCCAGCACCTGCCGGGAACGGGGGCTTGAGGCGCGGCTGGCCCTTCTTGCCCTCGAGGCTCTCGATCATCGCGGTTTCTTCACCGCAGATGTAGGCGCCCGCGCCGCGGTGGACGAAGACGTCGAAGTCGTAGCCCGAGCCGCAGGCGTTCTTGCCGAGCAGGCCAGCGGCGTAAGCTTCTTCACGCGCAGCGAAGAGGACTTCGGCCTCACGGATGTACTCACCGCGGATGTAGATGTAGGCAGCCCGCGCGCCCATCGCGAAACCGGCGACCAGCGCCCCCTCGAACAGGAGGTGCGGATCGTGGCGCATGATCTCGCGATCCTTGCACGAACCGGGCTCGGATTCGTCGGCGTTGATGACCAGGAAGCTGGGCTTGGGGTTACCAGCCGCATCCTTGGGCGGCTCCTTGGGCATGAACGACCACTTGAGGCCGGTCGGGAAGCCCGCACCACCGCGTCCGCGAAGACCCGAAGCCTTCATTTCCTCGATGATGGATTCCTTGCCCTTGGCGAGGATGTCCTTGGTATTGTCCCAGGCGCCGCGCGCCTGCGCTTCCTTCAGGTTCCACGGCTGGAAGCCGTAGAGGTTCGTGAAGATGCGATCCTTGTCGAGCAGTGCCATGGCTTACCACTCCCCCCGGTAATCGTGGTTCTCGCCGACCATCGCGGTGAGCGAAGTAACGCCGCCCGAAGGCTCGACGGTGTGACGACCCGGCTCCTGCGTGCCGGCCTTGGGCGTCTCGCCAGCGGCCAGCGCATCGAGGACCTTGTCGAGGCGCTCCGGGGTGAGGTCCTCGTAGTTATCGTCGTTGATTTGAACCATTGGCGCAGAGGCGCAATTGCCCATGCACTCGACCTCGGTGAACGACCAGAGGCCGTCCTCGGTCGTGTGGCCCTTCTTCATCCCGCGCTTCTGGCATGCAGAGATGATGTCATCCGACCCGCGCAGCATGCAGGGCGTCGTACCGCAGACCTGCACGTGGAACCGGCCGATCGGCGCGATGTTGTACATCGTGTAGAAGGTCGCGACCTCGACGACGCGAATGATCGGCATGTCGAGGTAGTCGGCCACATATTCCATTACCGGAATGGGAAGCCAGCCTTGCGTGTTCTCCTCCGCACCGACCTGACGCTGGGCCAGATCGAGCAGCGGCATCACGGCCGAGCGCTGACGCCCTTCCGGATAGCGCGAAAGCACTTCCTTCGCCTTTTCGGCGTTCTGCGCGGTCCACGCGAAGTTGCCCCAACGAGCCCGCAGTTCGGGCGTGTCGGGTTCGATATAGCGGTCAGCCATGCTTACCCCTGCGCTTCAGCCATTCGTCCTGGCCGAAAAAGAAAATCTCGAAGCCACCGATCGCGGTTGCCAGCATCGCCACCAGCGGCGAAGGCTGGTAGCCCATCGACAGGACCCCGAAGTACAGACCAACGAGGAACAGCCCGGTAAGGGCCGCCCACACGCGGATCATCTTGACCGTATCAAGCTTCATCGAATGAACTCCACCCGCGAGCACAGCTCGCCCTCGAAGCTATAGACCACGATGACGTCGAACGGTTCGACCAGCTCCGAGCCATCGGAAGCGGGACCGCGCGTGACGTGCTCGCGGAAAACGACGAAGTTGTCGCTTTCCTGCGCGTGGACGATCTCGGCATTGTTCTGCGGCCATTTGGCGAAAGCGGCAGCAAGACCGCTGCGCGTTCCTTCCTTGCCTTCGCGCACAACTGCACCGCGATAGTTGGCCTCACAGGCACCTTCCGTCATGTAGGAGACGTAAGTGTCCACATCTTGTGCGTTATAGGCCGCGATCATGGCCTTCGCAGTTTCGAGCTTGCTCACCGGTCGCACTCCCCGAACACGACGTCGATCGCGCCAAGGATGGCGGTCGCGTCAGGCAACATGTGGCCCTTGGACATGAAGTCCATCGCCTGAAGGTGCGAAAACGCGGTCGGCCGGATCTTGCAGCGGTACGGCTTGTTCGAACCGTCCGACACCAGATATACGCCGAACTCACCCTTGGGGCTTTCGGTCGCGACGTAGACCTCACCGGCGGGCACATGATAGCCCTCGGTGTAGAGCTTGAAGTGATGGATCAGCGATTCCATCGAGCTCTTCATCTCGGCGCGCTTGGGCGGACCGACCTTGCGGTCGGCGGTCATGACAGGGCCTTCGGGCATTTCGGCCAGACACCGCTTCATGATCCTGGCCGACTGACGCACTTCCTCGACGCGGACCATGAACCGGTCGTAGCAATCCGAGGCGGTACCGACCGGAATCTCGAAGTCCATGCGGTCGTAGACGTCGTAAGGCTGCGCCTTGCGGATGTCCCAGGCAATGCCCGCAGCACGGATCATCGGGCCGGAAAAACCCCAGGCGAGCGAGTCTTCCTTGCTGGTAACCGCGATGTCGACGTTGCGCTGCTTGAAGATGCGGTTGTCGACGACGAGGCTCATCGCGTCCTCAAACAGCGTCGGAAGACGCGTGTCGAGCCAATCGGCGATATCGGTCAGCAGCTTGAGCGGCACATCCTGATGAACGCCGCCGGGGCGGAACCAGGCCGAGTGCATGCGGGCGCCAGATGCGCGCTCGAAGAAATTGAGGCAGTCCTCGCGGATCTCGAACAGCCACAGGTTCGGCGTCATCGCGCCCACGTCCATGACGTGGCTGCCGATGTTGAGCATGTGGTTGCAGATGCGGGTCAGCTCGGCGAACAGCACGCGAAGGTACTGGGCGCGAAGCGGAACCTCGAGGTTGAGCAACTTCTCGATCGCCAGAACGTAGCTGTACTCCATCGCCAGCGGCGAGCAGTAGTCGAGGCGATCGAAGTAAGGCAGCGCCTGCGTGTAGGTCTTGTTCTCGATCAGCTTCTCGGTGCCGCGATGCAGCAGGCCGACGTGCGGATCGATGCGCTCGATGATTTCGCCATCGAGTTCCATCACCATGCGAAGCACACCGTGGGCCGCAGGGTGCTGCGGGCCGAAGTTGATCGTGTAGTTGGTGATGACGTCGTCGCCGGTGGTGGGCGACTGTTCGAGCTGGAGGCTCATGCCTTGTCCCCCCTGTCCTTTTCGTCCGTTGCAGGTGCCGGCGCGGACTCCTTGTCGGCTGCCTTGGCATCCGCCTTGGCATCGGCCCCCGTGTCCTTGGCGGACTCGGTGGTCTTCTTCTCGGCAACCGGAGGCACAGCCGGAGCGTCAGCCTTCTCGTCACCGGGAAGCACGTACTCGGCGCCTTCCCAGGGACTCATGAAATCGAAGCTGCGGAAGTCCTGAGCCAGCTTGACCGGCTCGTAGACGACGCGCTTGTCTTCCTCGGAATAGCGCAGCTCGACATAGCCCGTGAGCGGAAAGTCCTTGCGGAACGGATGCCCCTCGAAGCCGTAGTCGGTCAGAATGCGACGCAGGTCGTTGTTGCCTGCGAAGATCACGCCGTAGAGATCGAAGACCTCGCGCTCGAGCCAGCCCGCGTTGGGCCACAGCGTGGTAACGGTCGGCACCGGCGTGTTCTCGGCGGCGTGCACCTTCACCAGCAGGCGATGGTTACGCGTGACCGAAAGCAGCATGTAGACAACCTCGAAGCGCTCGGCGCGCTGCGGGTAGTCGACACCGGCGATTTCCATGAGCTGCTGGTATTCGTGCTCATCGCGCAGCAGACGCAAGGCCTCCGCGAGTTCGTCACGAGCAACCGTGAGGACGATCTCGCCGTGCTGATCGACGGCGCCGACAAGGCGCGAACCGAGCGTCGCGTTCACAGCCTCGATGACACCGTCATTCGTGGCGAAGCGCGGGGCGGAATGAAGAACGGTCATTGTCTGTTCGCTCCTCAACGCTCGACGGTGCCGACGCGGCGGATCTTGCGCTGCAGCTGCATCACGCCATAGAGCAGCGCCTCCGCGGTCGGAGGGCAGCCCGGAACGTAGATGTCGACCGGCACGATGCGGTCACAGCCGCGCACGACGCTGTAGCTGTAGTGGTAATAGCCACCACCATTGGCGCACGAGCCCATCGAGATGACGTACTTGGGCTCCGACATCTGGTCATAGACCTTGCGCAGCGCTGGAGCCATCTTGTTGCAAAGCGTGCCCGCGACGATCATCACGTCCGACTGGCGCGGCGAGGCGCGCGGCGCAGCGCCGAAGCGCTCCATGTCGTAACGCGGCATGTTCACGTGGATCATCTCGACCGCGCAGCACGCAAGACCGAAGGTCATCCACCACAGCGAGCCGGTACGGGCCCACTGGAACAGTTCCTCGGTCGAGGTGACGAGGAAGCCCTTGTCGGACACTTCCTGATTGAGGTCGTTGAAGAACGCTTGGTCGGGAGCGGTTACCGAGGTACCCTGCGCCGGAGCAAGCGGTTGGCCGGAGGAGTTCACGAGAGTGCTCATTCCCAGTCCAGAGCTCCCTTCTTCCATGCATAGGCGAGGCCGATGGCCAGTTCGCCGAGGAATACCATCATGGTCGTCCAGCCTGCCCAGCCGGTCATGTCGAGCGACACGGCCCAGGGAAACAGGAACGCAGCTTCGAGGTCGAAGATGATGAACAGGATCGCGACGAGATAGAAGCGCACGTCGAACTGGCTGCGCGGGTCTTCGAAGGCGGGGAAGCCGCACTCGTACTCGCTCAACTTGTCGGCGTCAGGCCGATGCGTTCCCGTGAGGCGCGCCACTGCCATAGGCAGGAACACGATCACCGAGGACAAGGCGATCGCGATCACCAGGAAAATCAAAATCGGCAGATATTGCGACAGATCAGTCAATGGTCTCTGGCCTCTTACCGGGGACGATTGCCGGACTCTAGCCACGAGCGGCGTCCGGTCGTTGGGCGCGTCCTTAGGCCAGCCCATCGGGCATCGCAAGGTGTCCGGACGCATTAATCCGCCCATCTTCCTTGCAATGCAACAAAACTACGTATTTTCGCTGATCAACAGTCCCGCGGGTGCATTAAATTCAAGCGCATTATGGGAACGCTCCCTCGATCCTCCACTCGGCTGGGTAACCACCGTCAGCGAACGACGTGAGGCGAGTCGAAATCCGCTGCCCCAATCACGATCATACGCTAATGATAGTGATTAGCAACTTAGCGCGCAGCTTCCACGACTAGGGATGACAAGGGAAACACGAAGCGCACGCGCGATATCGGCGCAACGGACTTCATTTCGCCATAACGGGAAGCAATAAGCACCGGAAACCGGGACGAGGTCAGCGTCGGCAGACCGAGCATGTCATTGCAAATACCGCAGCGCAGCATTATCCCCGTGAGCAACGAAACAGCAAAGAAAGGCCTTGGCCATGTCCCAGATTTCGCCTTCCGACCCGATTGTAATCCTGTCCTATGCGCGAACCCCTATGGGCGGCCTTCAGGGCGCTTTTGCCGATGTCGATGCAACGGAACTCGGAGCGACCGCCGTTAAGGCTGCGGTGGAAAGGGCGGGCGTTGCCGGCGATGATGTCGAACGCATCTACATGGGCTGCGTCCTGCCCGCCGGACTAGGGCAGGCCCCTGCCCGCCAGGCCGCACTCAAGGCCGGGCTGCCCAAATCCGTCCAGGCGACCACTGTCAACAAGGTATGCGGCTCGGGCATGCAGACGGTGATCATGGGCTCGGAGGCCCTCGCATCCGGCTCGATCGACGTCGTCATTGCAGGTGGCATGGAGTCGATGACCAATGCCCCTTACCTCACCAAGAAGCACCGTTCGGGCGCGCGTGCCGGGCATGATACCCTCTATGATCACATGTTCCTCGACGGACTCGAAGATGCCTATGACGGCTCAGCCATGGGATCTTTCGCGCAGGTCACTGCCGACGAATACCAGCTGACCCGTGAGATGCAGGATGCCTATTCGATCGAGTCACTGCGCCGCGCCAATGCCGCGATCGAATCCGGTGCCTTCGCCGACGAGGTCGTGCCGGTGACCGTGAAAAGCCGGAAGGGCGAACTCGTCGTCGATACCGACGAACAACCGCCCAAGGGTCGCCCCGACAAGATTCCGACCTTGCGCGCAGCCTTCGCCAAGGACGGCACGATCACCGCAGCATCCTCGAGTTCGATCTCGGACGGCGCGGCCGCGATGGTCCTTACCCGCAAGAGTGTCGCCGATGCCAAGGGTTACACCGCTCTCGCCACCGTCATCGGGGTCGAGGCCCACGCGCAGGAGCCCTCGCAGTTCACCACAGCGCCCGTTGGGGCCATCGAGAAGCTCGCAAAGAAGATCGGCTGGTCGCTCGACGAGGTCGACCTGTTCGAGATCAACGAAGCCTTCGCGTGCGTTGCCATGTTCGCGATCAAGGACCTCGGCATTACCCATGACAAGGTCAATATCCACGGCGGCGCGACCGCACTGGGCCACCCGATCGGAGCCTCGGGTACGCGCATTATCGTGACGCTGCTCAACGCACTCAAGGCCAAGGGCCTCAAGAAGGGCATTGCCAGCCTGTGCATCGGCGGCGGCGAAGCCACTGCGATTGCGGTCGAAATGGCCTGAGTACGCCCCGACCTGGGCACCAGCCCTCAAGGTAACAAAAAGAAACCCCCGCTGTTGTCAGCGGGGGTTTCTTTTTCTCAGCCTCATCTTGAACAACGAGCCCGATCACCAGGCTATCGATCAGGGCGCACCCGCCCCCCAGATCGCATCCTCGCGAACGAAGCCGCGATGCCCTTCGACATCGAAACTGCACCAACCGGCTTCGCATTCACCAAGCAACCCGACGACACCCGGCTCAACCTGCCACAACAAGGCAGAGCCACTGTTTCCTTCGGCATGCATTTCAACCAGTTCCCCGGCTCGCACGATTGCGCCGCGCTGGCGCGACAACAGCAGGTCGCGCATCCAACCGCGCGTTCCATCAGGGTCCTCGATCTGGCGCCAGGGCCCTTCGCGGCGGACGACCTTCACCGGCAGGTGCATGCGCCTGTAAACCCATTCGATCCGGAAACTGTTGCCCGGACCCACGCGCATATTGGCGACTTCGGCGTCGATCGAAGCCCAATACGGCACGCCATTGTCATCCTCGGCATGAGCAGGTGCGCTCATGCTGCCGAAGCTCAGGCCACTCAAGCCCAGCGCAAGCGCAGCAAGCGCCGCAGTAGAAAAACAACGAAGCGTCATGGCCCTTATCTACCGCCTGATCGCGAGCTGCTTCAAGGCTTCTTGACCGCGTGACTGTGGACGGCGATAGCTCACGATCACGATGCCAGTGGTCTCCGATCTGTCCGCCTCCTCGCCTCCACCTTCGCGCCCGCGCGTCATTGTGACGCGCAAGCTCGATCACCGCGTCGAGGAACGCATGGCGGAGCTGTTCGATGTCACGTTCAATACGAATGACGAGGCCATGGACCGAGACGCCCTGGCCGCAGCAATGCGCAACTGCGACGTCATCGTACCGACCGTTACCGACCGGATCGACGCAGCGCTGATCGAACAGGCTGGCGACAGGCTGGGCATGATCGCCAATTTCGGAGCAGGAACCGAGCATATCGATATCGTCGCGGCCCGCCGCCGGGGCGTGATCGTGACCAATACGCCCGGGGTCTTCACCGACGACACAGCCGACATCACCATCGCCTTGATCATCATGGCAATGCGCAAGCTGGGTCGCGGCGCGCAGGTGCTCGCGCAAGGCAACTGGGAAGGCTGGAGCCCTACCAACCTGCTGGGCAATTCGCTTGCCGGCAAGACGCTCGGACTGGTCGGCATGGGCCGCATCGGACAGGCCGTTGCGCATCGCGCCCGCGCCTTCGGCATGGATATCCGTTACCACAACCGCAATCGGCTGCCCGGTTCGATCGAAAACATGGTCAATGCGCGCTACGAAGGCGATCTCGACACCCTCTTCGCCGAGGCTGACGTGCTCAGCCTGCACTGCCCGCTGACCCCGGCGACGCGCCACCTCGTAAACGAACGCAAGCTAGCACTGATGAAGCCGGGAGCGTGTCTAGTGAACACGGGCCGCGGCCCGCTGATAGACGAAACTGCTCTCATCGAGGCCCTGCAGAGCGGTCGGCTCGGCAGCGCCGGCCTCGACGTATATTCCAGCGAGCCAAACGTTTCCCCCGAGCTACTGGCTGCCCCCAACCTTGTCGCCCTGCCCCATCTCGGCAGCGCAACCGAAGAGGGTCGTGCAACAGCCGGACACCGTATCATCGCCAATATCCGGTTCTGGGTCGACGGCCATCGCCCGCCGGATCAAGTCATCCCTGACTTGTCCTGAACGATACGTCGGCACGCGTCCCAGGCACAAGCGGCGCGGTATGCAGTAAACGCGAAAAAAGGGCGCAAGCCATGTAGCCCGGCGCCCTTTTCGCTGTTTCCGACGATACGGCCGAACGCGGTCAATCGCCGGTCAGGATCCGCTCGACCAGTTCCTTCACGCTCGGCGTGTAGCCGTTCGAATAGAAGGGGTCGGTCTTGAAGTTGTAGGCTGCATGGCCCGCGAACATGAGGTTTTCCTCGACCGGGCCGCCATGAGCGATGTCCTGCAGGGTCTTCTGGATGCAGAAGCTGCGCGGATCGGCAAGTCGGCCGGTGGTGTAATCATCGTGGTCCTTCCACGAAGAAAAGCCACAGTGCGACAGGCAGCCCATGCAATCGGCCTGGTCCTGACGGATCTCGTCACGCTCGGCTGGGCCGACGAAAACGATCGTGTCGTCAGGCGTACGCAGGCCATCGGTGTAACCTTCGGCCGACCATCCGCGGGCCCGCTCGAGGTCGCGCGGCGTAACCCAGAAGTTCTTGCCCTTGACGCCGACGTCAAGCTTGACCGTGTGCTCGCCAGCCTCGACCTTCGAATACGGGATCTGCCGCTCCGAGCGTGCTTCCAGACTGCGCAGGAACGGATTGCGTACCGCCGAGGAATAGAAGCCAGTCGGCGAAAAGCGGTGGAGCAGCACGTCGCCCGGTTCGAGATCGCGCAGCGCGTCCTTCCAGCCTTGCGGAATGGGGCTCTCCTTGGTCAACAACGGGCGGGTGCCGTACTGGAAGGCGATCGAGCCGAGTTCGGGATTGTCGATCCAGTTATCCCAGTCGCGCAGATACCATACGCCGCCGGCCATCACGATCGGCACGTCGTCGGAGATACCCTCCTTGCGCATGACATCGCGCAGCGCCTTGACGCGCGGATAGGGATCCTCGGGCTTGAGCGGGTCTTCAGCGTTCGAAAGCCCATTATGGCCACCGGCCAGCCAGGGGTCCTCGTAGACCACCGCTCCCAGCAACTCGGGAACCTTGTTGTAGGCGCGTTTCCAGAGTGCACGGAATGCTCGGCCCGAACTCACGATCGGGAGATAGTGCACGTTGTGGCGCGCGGCGATCTCGGACAGCTTGTAGGGCATGCCCGCACCGCAGGTCACACCGGTGACAAGCCCTGCGGTCTGCTCGAGGATACCCTCGAGGACCGGTTGCGCGCCGCCCATTTCCCACAGGACGTTGATGTTGATCGCACCCTTGCCGCCCGAAATTTCGTGCGCACGGCGGACCTGTTCGACGCCGCCATCAATGGCGTAGCGGATCAGTTCCTCGTGGCGCTCCTTGCGGGTAAGAGCGTTGTAGACCTGCGGGACGATCTTGCCCTCGGCATCGTAACTGTCGGCATTGACGGCACTGACGGTACCGATACCGCCAGCCGCAGCCCAGGCACCCGAACTCATGTGGTTGGTCGCCGAAACGCCCTTGCCACCCTCGATCAGCGGCCAGACCTCACGGCCTGCATAAACAATCGGCTTTAGACCTTTGAAACCCATCTTAACCTTTGTCTTTCCCCCTAGGCGGGTGATCCCGGCATGATGCCTTCGCGAGATCCTACCTACGCCGACCTTTGCGAAATTTCAGCCCGAAATTCCCCGCCTGCCTCATTTCTGCCCGGTTTCGCCGGACAGGCGGCATGGGACAATCTCTGCGGGGCCGGGTCGGCCGCCGACAGCTTCGAACTGGGCATAGTAGCCCTGAAGCTCGGCCTTACGGACAAATTCGCTCAAGCGAAAGCCCAGCGCAGCAAATTCACAGAAAAGTAGCTCCGGTGGAAGGCCATGCGCATCGCTCGCCCTGTCGACGTCCACGACGATCACCTTGCCACCCTGACGCAGTGCTGGTCGCAGGTTCCACAAGAATGCATAGGGCTCTGCAACCTCGTGATACATGTGAACGAGGAATATGCGATCGAAGCTGTTCTCGGGCAGGCTGGGGTCGTCGGAGGTCCCCTGCTTGATCGAGACGTTGGCGAGCCGCTCGCGTTCGACACGCAAGCCCAGCTCGCGGATGACCGTCGCGTCGATATCCTCGGCTAGGACCCGCCCCTTCGATCCGACACGCTGAGCGAGGCGGATCGTGTAGTAGCCAGCACCGGCACCAATATCGGCAACAGTCATGCCCGGCTCGATCTCGGCGAGGTTCATGACGACCTCGGCCTCGTTCATGGAATCGCGCTCAACCTCGGTCGAAAACGCGGCGAGCCCTCCGGGTGAAACCGGCCGGTCCGCCTCGGGAAACTCGCGCGCACCACCGGCCTTTTGAGCGGCATCGCCAGGCCCTTGGCAGCCCGCAAGCGAAAGAGCCAGGCCAGCTGCAATCACCCCGCCAAGATAGCGCCTGCCAGGCAACCGGCAGACTGACCGCCAGGTCGCAAACCGGCTCGTGGTGCCCACGCAAACCATTGAACGGAAGTATCGGCCAAACCTGCGCAAGGTTGTCAGTCGACGTCCTCGACTTCGACCTTTTCGCCGGTGACGCGCTGCGAGAGCGCAGCAGCCATGAAGGGGTCAAGTTCTCCGTCCAGCACGTCGTCCGGAGCAGTCGAGACGACGCCGGTGCGCAGGTCCTTCACCTGCTGATAGGGCTGCAGAACGTAGGACCGAATCTGGTGGCCCCAGCCGATATCGCTCTTGCTGGCGTGCTCGGCGCTGGCAGCCTCCTCACGCTTGCGCATCTCCTCCTCGAAGAGGCGCGACTTGAGCATGCCCATCGCGATTTCGCGGTTCTTGTGCTGCGATCGATCGATCTGGCTTGCCACGACGATGCCCGAGGGCTGGTGCGTGATGCGCACCGCAGAGTCAGTCGTGTTGACGTGCTGACCGCCTGCACCCGAGGCGCGGTAGGTATCGATCTTCAGATCGGCGGGATTGATGTCGATCTCGAAGGTATCGTCGATGACAGGGTATACCCAAACCGAAGAGAAGCTGGTGTGGCGGCGCGCCGAACTGTCGTAGGGGCTGATGCGCACGAGGCGGTGCACACCACTCTCCGTCTTGGCCCAGCCGTAAGCATTCTCGCCCTTGAGCAGCAGAGTGCAGCTCTTGATGCCAGCCGCTTCGCCCGAGTGATACTCGACAAGCTCGACCTTGAAACCCTTGCGCTCGGCCCAGCGGGTGTACATGCGCTGCAGCATTTCGGCCCAGTCCTGGCTCTCGGTACCGCCCGCGCCCGCATGGACTTCGAGATAGGTATCATTGCCGTCGGCCTCGCCGCCGAGCAGCGCTTGGATCTTGTCGCGGTCGGCACGTTCGGCCAGCGCGGCGAGCGTCGAGAGACCTTCGGCGATGGTGTCCGCATCGTCCTCCATCTCGCCAAGCTCGACGAACTCGATTGCGTCGTTCATCTCGGCGGTGATGTCGTTGACCGCACCGATCGACGCTTCGAGCCGGCGGCGCTCACGCATGACGGCCTCGGCTTCCTTCGGCTTGTCCCAGAGGGTCGGATCCTCGACGCGGGCGTTCAACTCGTCGAATCGACGCAGAGCACGATCCCAGTCGAGCGATTTGCGCACCAGCGCGAGTGCCTTTTCGATGCGCTCAATATGAGCCTGCCCCTCGGCACGCATGGCGGAAAACTCCAAGTTCGACCCAAGCGCTCGCCGTCGAGCACCGGTACGATTGTGATGCACCGGGCATGATCCGCCACAATGCAGGAAAGGGCGCGCTCTTACCCTTCATCGAGGGTTGGATTCAAGAGCGACGTCGAACTGGCCGCCCAAGCCGCTGCCATTCGGCACTTCAGTTTTCAAGCGTCGGCATCGAACACAAGCTTCGTAATGGACGACCAATTGCGCAGCGATGACAATACACCTGAATTCGACTGCCCAATGCCGAGTTGCATTTTTCGTAGGACTATCGCCGAGCGCAGCGGCAGGATGACCATTCATCACACCCGGACAGCAGCGGGAAGTGCACCTCCCACTGCGGCACCGAAAGGTGCTTCTGCCACCCTCTCCTGCCCCAACCTCGTTTCGGACTGCTTCAAGGTCATGCGGGACTCGAGCAACGACGATATGAGCCCGAAAATTCCGCGACGCGTCGGACGCGAGGGTCCGGCGATCAAGACCGACCGATAGCCTCAGGCGCAGCCGCCCGAATATGGCGTGACATCTAAGCGAGAGCGCAGCCAGCCACTCCGGACATGAGCGACCAAGACCGCGCGCCGCTACTTCGCCAGCTTCCTCACTGCCGCGAGCGTCTTGCTCACATGCTCTCGGTAGTCCAGATCGGAATGGACCATCACGATCTTGCCGTCCTGCCCGATGACGTAGCTGACGCGCGCCGTCATCCCGGGCGCTGCCTTGGGGTGATCGAGCCCTACGTCGTATTCCTTGGTGATCTTGGGCGAAGCGATGCCCACGGTGAACTTGTCACGACATTCCTCGGTCGAGAACTTCTTGAGCGTGGGAAGATCGTCCGCCGACATCCCGATGACGGTTGCGCCGTACGATGCGAACTCGTCGGTCGCCTCGGCAAAGGCATGCGCCTCGAGCGTGCAGCCTTGCGTGAAAGCCTTAGGATAGAAATAGAGCACCACCGGCCCTCGGGCGAGCGCCTTGCGCAAGTCAAAAGAGACTTCCTTACCAGCCTTCGCCCCCTTGGTCGCGAACGTCGGTGCCTTGGCACCGACCGGCAGTGCGGCCTGCGAAACGCCGGGCAGGAGAAACAGCCCGAGGGCAGCGAACGAGATCAGGGATTTGCGCATGTCGGCACTGTGGCGCGAGACCGGCACCGTGTCCAGCCAATCCGGCCAGGCTCGACCGAAAGACAAGCGCTGCTCCGGGGAAAGCGCCGCCCCGTCCCTTGTACTGTTGATACCGAAGAGACGGGGCGTGGGTGCGACCCAAAGGAGGCCCGTGCCATGGGAGAGAGAGTGAGAGCAGGCACTGGCAGTTTGCTTGTTCTTGATGCCGGGGTGGAACGGCATCGCTGGAACTGGTTTAGCAGCACAGGAAAACGTTTGCACTAGGACTTTTTGATGAGGAGAGCGGATGCAAACGTCGCGGAACAGGGCATGAAATGGATTTCATGATAAGGATTTATCTGGGAAAATCGAAAGATGCGCAGAAGAGCGTCAAGCTTTGGTCCCCACGACCAACCTATTTCAAGAACCAGCGCATGCCAGTCGAAACACGAATCACCTCCACCAGCCGCACCTGACAGCGCAGTGCCCGCCAAGGCGAAGTAGAGTGGCTTGACCGTAACGCTCGCAGCCCGCAATGAACCGGCAGCAAAACGAGGAAGCCATGACCGCGAGTACACCGCGCCGCCCACGCCGTTCAGCCCTCTACCTTCCGGCATCAAATGCCCGGGCAATTGCCAAGGCGCGCACTTTGCCTTGCGACGTGGTGATCCTCGATCTTGAGGATGCGGTTGCGCCGGAAAGCAAGGCCGAAGCACGCGAAGCTGCGCTTTGCGCAATAGCCGAAGGCGGTTTCGGACACCGCGAACTGGCAGTCAGGGCCAATGGCATCGACACACCTTGGGGCGCTGACGATCTGTCCGCCCTTGCAGGCTCGCAGGTCGACGCGATCCTCGTCCCGAAGGTATCGAACGCTCAGGACATCGCCCGCTACGAAGCGGCGCTGGAGGGCGCGCACGCGAAGATGCAGCTTTGGGCGATGATCGAGACCTGCGCGTCGGTCTTCCATCTCGAACAGATTGCGCAGATGGCCCGCACGACCCGCCTCTCGCTCTGGATCCTCGGCACCAACGACCTCGCCAAGGAGATGCACGCTCAGCTCACGCCGTGCCGGACTCCATTCCTGCCGTTTCTGTCGATGGCCGTTGCGGCAGCGCGACTGGGCGACATCAGCATACTCGACGGGGTGTGCAACGAATTCCGCGACCTCGCGGCCTTCGAGAGCGAAGCGCGGCAGGGTCTTATGTTCGGCTTCGACGGCAAAAGCCTGATCCACCCAGCACAGATCAAACCTTGCAATGACGTGTTCAGCCCCGGCGAGGCAGAGTTGGCACGCGCCCATGCAATCATTGCTGCCTTCGCCCAGCCCGAAAATCAGAACAAAGGCGCGATCAAGGTCGATGGCAAGATGACCGAGCTGCTACACCTCGAACAGGCGCGCCAACTGGTGTCGATGGCCGAACAGATCGCAGCCATCGAATGACCTGAACCGGATTGCGGGGCGGACCAGCTCAGTGCCCACCCCGCATCCGCAGCCCGGATCAGTCCTTCGCGACCGCGCCGATTGTGCCAGGTTCGTTGGCGATGACCTTGAGGACCGCCGTCCAGGCCTCGACGTTCTGCTGCAGGGCAGCCGGATCGACCTTGTCGAGAGTGTCATCGGGAGTGTGGTGCAGATCGAAATAGTGGGTCCCGTCCTGCCCCAGGTCGATCACGGCGAGATTCTGCTTGGCGATGATCGCGCCGACGTCGGCACCGCCCTCCGCATCCCCGCCATGATAGACAATGCCCATCGGCCACAGCGCCGCCTCGACCTTTGCGCCGAGCGGCTCGTTTTCCGCAGCGAGATCCATCCTGAACTGCCAGACCTTGTCCGCCCCGAAGTCGCTTTCCATCGCAACGGCGTGCCTGTCACCGCCATGGATTGCGGCGTAATGGCCGCCGCCACCGCCGCCCACGCCCATTTCCTCGTTACCCGACCAAAGGACCCGGATCGTGCGCAAGGTGCGACCATCCTTCTGCGCTGCCAGCGCAGCGGCGGTGATGATGCCGCAGCCCGAGGCGTCGTCGATCGCGCCGGTACCTAGGTCCCAAGAGTCGAGATGGCAGGCGAGCAGGATCATCGGCAAGGAAGGATCTCGTCCGGGCAGATCTGCGACCACGTTACCAGAGGGCGCGTCGGGGTTGGGTTTGCCCAAGAGGGTCAGATCGATTTCCATCGCCTTCCCACGCTTGGCGACCCGCGCGATCAGGTCGGCATCGGGATTGGAAACTGCCCCGGCAGGAATCGGCTTCACATCCTTTGCGAAGACAGTGACGCCGGTGTGCGGGTTGCGATGGCTGTCGGTACCCGCCGAACGAATGACCACCGCGGCTGCGCCCTTGCCGGAAGCGAGCGAGGGTCCGCGCCGGCGTACATCGCCATAGGGCCCATAGCCCGAACCATCCTGTGCGCGCCGCATGGCGTGGTCGATGAAGGCGACCTTCCCTGACAACGAACCGTCGGGCGCTGCACGCAGTTCATCGAGACTCGCGAAATAGACGAGCGGCGCCTTCAACCCGGCATCCGGGGTGGGCACGGAAAAGCCCAGCGCGGTGATCGCGAGCGGCTGCGTATAAGGCGCAAGCAGCTGGGCATGTTCCGGGCCGCGCGTCCAGGCTCTGGTCTTGAACGGTTCGATCGCCACGCCACTGAAACCAAGCGCCTCTAGCTTCGCCTTCCCCCACTCGCGCGCGCGACGCTCGGCATCGGAACCCGCGATACGCGGACCGATCTCGGTCGTGAGCCCCTCGGTTATCTCCCAAGCGACGCCTTCGCCTTCCTGCGGAGTCGCCGAGACGGACGATACAATGGACGGAAGGATGGCGGTGGCCGCGAGCAACGCGGCGGAGCGGGTCCAGATAGTCATTCCCTATCGGTATCCTTCGAGGCCCCCACTGCCAAGTCCGCCGAACAAGGGGCCATCGAAAATCGATAGGGGCGCAAAAGACAATGAAACACGGGTGTGGTGCACTTCGGAAAGCGCGCAGCGGGTCATTCTAATCGGCATCGATCTGCTGCGCGGCGACCGTTCGCGACGAGCCCGAGCCCCGGTGCCATACGCGACGGCGCGCAACGCGACGAATTTGCCGAACAACCGCGACGATTGCCTTGCCCTATGCTGTGGCCCTTGCGTCCAGATAGCGCCGCTTGGCGTGAGACTGCCAACAAGCTCCTCGCAGCAGTCACACCTGCGGCCTCCAACCGTGCATGATCTTGCGGCTCCCTCCCGCCCTCTGTAGAGCGGTCGCCAATTCACACAGCTCCCAAGTCTTCCGAAGGATTTTCTCGAATGGCCGCCCAGTACGCCTTCGTCATGAAGGACATGACCAAGACCTTCCCCGGAGCACCCAAGCCGGTGCTCTCCAACATCAACCTGCAGTTCTATCAGGGCGCCAAGATCGGCATCGTCGGTCCCAACGGCGCGGGTAAGTCGACGCTCATGAAGATCATGGCGGGCATCGACAAGGACATCACCGGCGAGGCGTGGCCCGGCGAGAACATCACCGTCGGCTACCTGCCGCAGGAACCCCAGCTCGACGAGAGCAAGACCGTGCTCGAGAACGTCAAGGACGGGGCTCGCGACACCGCCGACATGGTCGACCGGTTCAACGCCATCTCGGCGGAGATGGGCGACCCGCAGGACGACACCGACTTCGACGCGCTCATGGAGGAAATGGGCACGCTGCAGGACAAGATCGACGCGGTCGACGGCTGGACGCTCGACAACCAGCTCGAAGTGGCGATGGAGGCCCTGCGCTGCCCGCCGGGAGACTGGGACGTGGGCAGCCTTTCGGGCGGTGAGAAGCGCCGCATCGCGCTGACCCGCCTGCTGATCCAGAAGCCCGACATCCTGCTGCTCGACGAGCCCACCAACCACCTCGACGCTGAAAGCGTCGACTGGCTGGAAAACCACCTCAAGGAATACCACGGCGCGGTGCTGATGATCACCCACGACCGCTACTTCCTCGACAACGTGGTCGGCTGGATCCTCGAGATCGACCGCGGCAAGTACTTCCCGTATGAGGGCAACTACTCGACCTACCTCGAGAAGAAGGCCAAGCGCCTCGAGCAGGAAGACCGCGAGGCTTCGGGCCGCCAGAAGGCGCTCAAGGACGAGCTCGAGTGGATCCGTGCGGGCGTCAAGGGTCGCCAGACCAAGTCCAAGGCCCGTATCCGCAAGTTCGAGGAACTGCAGAACGCGCAGGACCAGCGCACGCCCGGCAAGGCCCAGATCGTCATCCAGGTGCCCGAGCGCCTTGGCGGCAAGGTCATCGAGGCCAAGGGAATCTCCAAGGCGTTTGGCGACAAACTGCTGTTCGAGGACCTCTCGTTCATCCTTCCGCCGGGCGGCATTGTCGGCGTCATCGGCCCCAACGGTGCGGGTAAGTCGACGCTGTTCAAGATGCTGACCGGGCAGGAGCAGCCCGATACCGGCTCGATCGAGATCGGCCAGACGGTGCACCTCGGCTACGTCGACCAGAACCGCAACCACCTCGACGACAAGCACAACGTCTGGGAGGAAATCTCCGACGGGCTCGACTACATGAAGGTCAACGGCCACGACATGTCGACGCGCGCCTACGTCGGTGCGTTCAATTTCAAGGGCCAGGACCAGCAGAAGAACGTCGGCAAGCTTTCGGGCGGTGAACGCAACCGCGTCCACCTCGCCAAGATGCTCAAGGCGGGTGGCAACGTCCTCCTGCTCGACGAACCGACCAACGACCTCGACGTCGAAACGCTCGGCGCGCTCGAGGAAGCGATCGAGAACTTCGCGGGCTGCGCCGTGGTCATCAGCCACGACCGCTTCTTCCTCGACCGTCTCGCGACTCACATCCTCGCCTTCGAGGGCAACAGCCACGTCGAGTGGTTCGAGGGCAACTTCGAAGCTTACGAGGAAGACAAGCGCCGCCGCCTCGGCGATGCCGCGGATCGTCCGACCGCGCTCGCTTACAAGAAGCTGACGCGCTGAAGCCAACAGGTGTACGCCACTGCGCCGATGACATGAGGGTCATCGGCGCAGCGGCGCTGCCACTCATAACACCAGCGCACAGTGGCGTTCAGGATTCTTCGACTTAATCTGAACAATCGGCAACCTGCCAGTTCACCTTCAGGACATGGCTGCTGGTCTATACCCAAGTCACGCTAAGAGGCTTCTCCACGCACGATAATCAGCCGATGGTCGTTCATCGCCGTGACACGAGGCCCGCAAGACAAAAGGGTACGACAGTGATGACCAGAAAGCTATTTTCGACTGGTGCCTGGGCCGCGATGCTGCTCGCAAGTGCGGGCATGGTCCTTCCCGAAATCGCCATGGCCGCCGAGCAGCAGCGCCAATCCGAGAGCCGTCGCGGCTCCGAACGCGGTGCGGATCGCTCCAACCGCGGCAATGAGCGTGCGACTGCCCAGCGCAGCAACCGTGCAGAGCGGCAGACGCGCCAGCCCCGGCAGAACCGCGAGACGCGGTCCGCGACACGCTCGGCCCGGCAGTCCGACTGGCGCGATGGCGTGACCCGGCCTCAGCCGAGCGCGCGCAACACGCGCAGCGAGCAGCGCCGCGAAACCCGCCCCACCCAACAGCGCGACTGGCGCGACGGCGTCACCCGCCCGATGCCCTCGTCGACGAGCGTGACACGCGATCAGCGCCGCGATGAAAGGGCTGAGCGTGGATCCCGTGACGGTGCATGGCGCAATAATGATCGACGCGACCGCCGCTATGACAATGATCGGCGCAGAGACAACGATCGGCGCAGAGACAACGATCGGCGCTACGACAACGACCGCCGTGACCAGCGTAACAATGCCTGGCGCAACGACCGGCGCTCGAACGACCGTTATGTTCGAAACGACCGGCGCGACTATCGCGACAGCCGTCGCTGGGATCGCAGCTCCTGGCGCCGTGACAATCGCTACGACTGGCGCAGCTATCGCAACCGCCACCGTTCGACTTATCGCCTTGGGCGCTACTATTCGCCTTACCGAGACTATTCGTATCGCCGCCTGAACATCGGGTTCTTCCTCGGTGCCTCGTTCTACGGCAGCCGTTACTGGATTTCCAACCCATGGTCCTACCGCCTGCCAGCCGTCTACGGTCCCTATCGCTGGGTGCGCTATTACGACGACGTGCTGCTGGTAAACATTTACTCGGGTGAGGTCGTCGACGTGATCTACGATTTCTTCTGGTAATAGACGCAGGCAAATGGACCAAGGCCTCGTGCGGATAACGCACGAGGCCTTTTTTCGTTACTGCGACGATCGCACCCGCATTATTACGGGAATTGATCGAGGCGTACTTCACTGTAGTCTGTCGGGGATGACGTCGAGCGCACACCCCGACCGAGAAGTGCTGGCCAGGCTGGGCGCACAAGTGCGCGCACGGCTGGCAACGCAGCCACGCGCTGTCCGTCTCGAGGACGAGCGGATCGAGCTGTACGTACTCGAAGGGTTCTGCGACCTTCAGGCCTGCGCTCATCTGATCGGGTTGATCGACGACTGCGCGAGCCCCTCTTGCCTGCTCGAGGACGAGCCGCGCCATGCCGCCTATCGCACCAGCTATTCGAGTGACATCGATCAGGACGATGCGCAGGTCCGCCGCCTTGAGTCACGGCTATGCGGGTTGACTGGTATCGCCCCCTCGCGCAGCGAAACCGCACAGGGTCAACGCTATCATTGCGGCCAGTATTTCGAGGAACACTGCGACTGGTTCGATACCCGTTCCGGCTACTGGGAGCATGAAAGCCGCTGCGGCGGCCAGCGCAGCTGGACGGCCATGCTCTACCTCAACGCGGTCGAGGAAGGCGGTACCACCGACTTCACGCGCATTGCCTTCAGCGTGCACCCTCGTCCCGGCGCTCTCCTGCTCTGGAACAATGCCTTGCCCGACGGTAGTCCCAACCCCTACACGATGCACGCTGCCCGCCCGGTCCTGCGCGGGGCAAAGTACGTCGTCACGAAATGGTTCAGGTCTCACGACTGGCAATGATACCCCTCCGCCATCGCCGCAGGATGCGGCCAGCCCTGCTTGCAGGGCTCCTCCCGCTTTGCCAGCCGCTGTTGCCCAGCAATGCGCTGGCGCAAGCAGCTGCTCCTTCCCCGCTCGAACGCATTGCGCTCGCGACAGACAGCCCTTTGCCGGATTGCCCCAACCCGGACTTGGCAGAGCGGCAAAAGACGGATGCGCGGCTGCTTGCGCTGTTCGCGCATGGCGAAGTCGAGGACGACGCGCTCGCACCGCTGGATGCGCTTTATCGCGGAGAAACAGGCCCCTCGGCGGATTACGCAAGAATCTTTACAGAGGAACTGGCCCGGGATCGCCTCGCCACCCTCAAGAGGCGCCACGCTGCCCTGACCCGCATCGATCGCTGCGCCGTTTCGCCCGAGATGCGAATCTCGCTTGCAGCCTATCGCACGATCACCGAGCGCCAGCTCGAAGCCCTGGAACCGGACTTGCTTGCGCTCACCGGTGTGCGACCGTTCAATCATACGCATGGCCTCCATGTCGAGTTCGCCTCTATCGTGGCCCCGGGCGGTAACCTCGCCTACGACAGCGAAGCCGACTACCGACGCACGCTGGCGCTCTACCGCACTTTTCCCGGCATGATCGATAATGCGATGACGCGCCTGCGCGAGGGGCTCGACGCCGGAATCGTCGAACCGCGCTCTACAATCAGCAACATGATCGGCCAGATCGATGCGATCCTGGCTGACCTCGAAGGCGACACGCCTTTCCTCGCCCCGCTCGAACAGTTCCCGGAAACGATCTCCCAGGCCCGTCGGACGGAGTTGCGACTTGCTTATGCACAGGCAGTGAAGACCGATATCGCGCCGACCTATCGCCGCCTGCGCTCTTTCCTGGCCGATGATTATTTCCCCAGGGCCCGACGCGAGGAAGGCCTCTCTGCCCTGCCGGGCGGTGCACGTCTCTATCGCCACCTCATCGGGCGCGAAACCACCCTCGATCTCGATGCTGCGGACATTCATGCGCTCGGCCTCTCGGAGGTCGCCCGGATCCGCGGCGAGATGATGGCGGTCGCACATGAACTCGGCAGCGACGCACCGCTCGAGATCTTCTTCGACCAGATCCGCGAGGACCCCCGCTTTCATCCGAGTAGCGCCGACCAGCTCGCCAACGGCTTTGCCGAGGTCGCCCGGAAGGTCGACGAGGCGGCGCCTCGCTTCTTCAGCCAGCGTCCCGAAACGCCGCTGGATATCGCGGCCTATCCTGCTTTCAGCGCCCCATACATGCCGGGTGGTTCCTATTCAGAAGCGGGTAGCGAAGACGGTACCCACGGCGTCTTCCTCTACAACACGCACGATCTGGCCCACCGCTTCCTCTCGGGTACGACCACACTCTATCTGCACGAAGGCATCCCCGGGCATCACTACCAGATCAGCCTCGCGCGCGAGAATTCTCACTTGCCCGCGTTCCAACGCTACGAAGGCAACAACGCCTTCGTCGAAGGATGGGCTCTCTATGCCGAGACGCTGGGGTACGACATGGGCCTCTACGCCGATCCCCTGCAACACTGGGGCACGCTCGACGACGAGATGCTGCGGGCGATGCGACTGGTGGTGGATACGGGATTGCATGCGCAGGGCTGGTCGCGCGACCGGGCGATCGCCTATATGCTCGCCAACTCGGGCATGGGCCGGCTTGATGCCATCAGCGAAGTGGACCGCTACATCGCGATGCCGGCACAGGCGCTCTCATACAAGCTGGGCGCGATCACGATCCAGCGCCTGCGCGCCGAAGCGGAGGAAAGGCTCGGCGAGCGCTTCGACATCCGCGCCTTCCACCAGCAGGTGCTCGGTTCGGGCGCGCTGCCGCTCGATGTGCTCTCCCACAAGATGCACGCCTGGATTGCCGCCGAAGCGACGGCGGTACCTTCGCGCTCCACACCAAAGGCGAAAGCCCGCTGACGCGTCATCGCGCGTCAGCGGGCTTTCCTTCAACCAGAGCCGGCGAAATCACGCGTCCGCGAGCGCGTCCGCGATCAGTTCGCGGGTTTCCGCGACACCGTAAAGCGCGATGAAGCTGCCCATACGCGGCCCCTGGGCGGAGCCGAGCAGCGTCTCGTAAAGCGCCTTGAACCAGTCGCGCAGCGAGGCGAAGCCATAGGCCTCGGTCTTGCCGATTTCGTAGACGATGTTCTGCAGGTCTTCCGCGGGCGCATCGCTTGCCACGTCTGCGAGCTTGGCGTCGAGCTCGCGCAGGGCCTCGACCTCGCCGTCCACCGGCGCGCGGCGCTTGAGCGTCGGCGCGATGTAGTCGCGGTTGTAGGCCAGCGCGCAAGTCACCATCGCATCGAGAGCGGGGTGCTGCTCGGGGCTGGCATCATCGACGTAGTTCGACAGGTACGACCACACCTGTTCGCGCGTGGCACTGGCACCGAGCACACCGACGAGGTTGAGCAGCAGCGCGAAGGTCACCGGCGGGACCGGCGCGTTGGCCTGCTCGCTTGCGCCATTGGCCCGCAGCAGATGCCAGACCGGATTGCCCAGCTGCTTGTCGAGCGCCTGTCCGGGCAGGTTTGCGTAGAACTGCCAGTACTCGTCGACTGCCTTGGGGATGACGCCGATGTGCAGTTGCTTGGCGCTCTTGGGTTCGCGGAACAGGTAGAAGCCCAGTGACTCCTCGGTGCCGTAAGTCAGCCACTGCTCGATGGTCAGGCCATTGCCCTTGGACTTGGAGATCTTCTCGCCGTTCTCGTCGAGGAACAGCTCGTAGATCAGGCCCTCCGGACGGCGTCCGCCGAGCACCTTGGCGATTTTGCCGGACTGAGTCACCGAATCGGTGAGGTCCTTGCCGCACATCTCGTAGTCGACGCCAAGATCGACCCAGCGCATGGCCCAGTCGACCTTCCACTGCAGCTTGGCCTGCCCGCCGAAGACCGACTGCTCGACCACCGAGCCGTCCTCGTCGGTGAAGCGGATCATGCCGCTGGCCGCATCGACGACCTCGACCGGCACCTGCAGCACCACGCCGCTGGTCGGGGAGACCGGCAGCACCGGCGAGTAGGTCTTGCGACGCTCCTCGCGCAGCGTGGGCAGCATGATGTCCATGATGCCCTGATAGTTGGCGAGCACGTTGGCGAGGGCCGCATCGAACCGGCCCGCGTTGTAGCGCTCGGTCGCCGAGACGAATTCGTAATCGAACCCGAAGCGATCGAGGAAGTCGCGCAGCATCGCGTTGTTGTGGTGGGCAAAGCTCTCGAACTTGCCGAAGGGATCGGGAATGCGGCTGAGCGGCTTGCCGAGGTTGGCACGCAGCAGGTCTGCCTGCGGCACGTTGTCGGGAACCTTGCGCAGGCCGTCCATGTCGTCGGAGAAGGCAACCAGACGCGTAGCACCGTCACCCGGCTTCGCACCGACCAGCGCCTCGTAGGCGCGGCGCACGAGAGTCGTGCGCAGGACCTCCTGAAAAGTACCGATATGCGGCAGGCCCGAGGGGCCATAGCCTGTCTCGAACAGGATCGGTTCGGGAGAACCGTCTGCAGCGGCCTTGCCATTCGGGTAGCGCTTGAGCAGTTTCTGCGCTTCCTGGAAGGGCCAGGCCTTGGACACGCGGGCGGCTTCGATCAGGGCATTTTCAGTCATGGCGCGCTCATCCGCGAATCTGCGCCATTTCGCAAGTCGCAACGCACATGGAACCGCGTTCGACGCCGATTGTTAGGTGCAAAAGGCACCGGAAGGACATTTTTTTCGTGAATTACATCGAGACCCTGCGCAACGAGATCGAGAGCATGGGCAAGGGATTTGTCCAGCTTCTCCCCTCGCTGGCGGTCGCGCTGATCGTACTGGTCATCACCTGGATAGTGGTGCGCGTTGCGCTCAGGATACTGGGACGGGTGACCGAGCGTGCAAACCTGCGTGCCGACCTGCGCCAGTTGTTCGAGACCTTGACGCGCCTTGCCGTGTGGATCTTCGGCATCCTCATCGCGCTGACCGTCGCGATTCCGAGCTTCACACCCGCCGGTGCCTTCGCCAGCCTCGGCGTCGGCGCTCTGGCCGTCGGCTTCGCGTTCCAGGACATCTTCGAGAACTTTCTCGCCGGCGTACTCATCATGCTGCGTGACAAGATGAACATCGGCGATGCCATCAATTGCAACGGCATCGCCGGCAAGGTCGAGCGCATCACGCTTCGCGAGACCCACGTGCGCCAGTACTCGGGCGAACTGACCGTCATGCCCAACTCGATGCTGTTCAAGAACCCGGTGGAAATCCTCACCGACCAGCCGCTGCGCCGTAACGAGATCGTCGTCGGTGTCGCCTACGACACCGATCTCGACCACGCCCGCGCCGTTATCGAAAAGGCGCTGGCAACGGTCGAGGCACTCGACAAGGACAAGGGCACGGTCGTCTTCGCGCAGGAATTCGGCGCAAGCTCGGTGGACTTCCTCGTCCAGTGGTGGACCAATACCGTGGCGCAGGACCTGCGCCTGACCAAGAGCCAGGTCGTTTTCGCGGTCAAGGCCGCGCTCGACGAGGCGGAAATCGAGATCCCGTTCCCTTACGTCACCAACACCTTCAAGGAGCCGCTGCCGCTCGAGAAGGCGCCCAATGCCGCCAACGCGGCCTGACAGACCGAAAATGCGACAGTTCGCGTCACGGGGTTGCCCAGCACGCGATCACTAAGCAGGATGACAGGCATGGGAGGGATTCCATGCCTGTTTTCACGTCCACATTGTTTTCAGGTCTGACGCGCGGCCTTAGCCGTTCTACCGGCATTGGCATTGCCCTCGTTGGCGGGCTCTGCGCCGTTTCCGGACATGCTGCCGAACCGCTCGTGCTCCATCACGCCCGGATGCTCGACCTCACCGACGAGAAAAGCACCGCCGTCACGGATGCGACGATCGTTGTCGCCGATGGCCAGATCGTCTTCGCCGGTCCATCAGGAGAGTCGCCCGCAATTGCCGGCGCGCGCGAGATCGATGCCACTGGCCTGACGGCCCTGCCCGGCTTTGCGGACATGCACGTGCATGTCTGGGACGAGGCCGAACTCGGCGCATACCTCGCCCACGGCATCACCACAGTGCGCAACATGTCTGGCATGCCCTTTCACCTCGACCTTCAGCAGCGGATCGAAAGCGGCACGCTGGACGGGCCGCGTCTGCTGACCAGCGGACCGATCCTCAACAGCCAGGGGGCCAATGCCCAAATCAACCACCAGCTGGTCGAAACCGCAAACGACGCAAGAGCAGCCGTCGCCGCGCAGGCCAGCGCGGGCTATACCCGTATCAAGGTCTATTCAAACTTGCGGCGCGAGGCTTACGAGGCAGCCTTGGCCGAAGCCCGCAAGCACAAGATGGCTGTCGCCGGACACACCCCCGAAGGCTTTCGTGCCGAGGGCGTCCCCTTTGAGAAGCCCTTCGCTATCGCCTTCGAGGAAATCCTCGATGATCGCTTCGAGACTATCGAACACGTCGAATCCATCCTGTGGCACGGCCTTGCCGAAAACCGCGACGAGGCACTGGCCAAAGCGCTGGCCGAACGGATCGCGGGGTCGGGCACACCCGTCACTCCAACGCTCGTCGCGCATCACAACCTGTTGCGCATGGCCCGCTCACAAGGGGCTTTCGCAAAAAGGCCCGGCACCGAGACCTTGAACCCGCTCACCCAGCAGACCGAGACCGCCTACATCGAGACCTGGTCCAAGCAGGACCCGGCCCGTCACGAGGCCAAGGATGCATGGCTAGGCCATTTCACGCAGCTGCTCGATCAAGCTGGCGTAACTCTCGTCACGGGCAGCGATGCCGGCATTTTCTCGAATATCCCCGGCCAGTCGCTGATCGACGAATTTGCGCTCATGACGCGAGGCGGCATGTCCCCCATGCGCGTGCTGCGTGCCAGCAGCACAAATGCAGCCAAGGTACTGGGCGAGAAAGAGCGCAGCGGTTGCATGCGTGCAGGCTGCCGTGCCGACATCGTCCTTCTCGCCTGCGACCCTTCCGAGGCGATCGGCTGTACCCGGCACGTGCGCGGGGTCGTGGCCAAGGGACGCTGGTACGACCGCCCTGCCCTTGACGCACTGCTAGCCGCAGCGGCGCGACCTGATATCGAGCGGACCGCGCGCAACCTCATGGCAGGCATGGCGGCTCAGGGATCGCCTCTCGATCCCGCTGCGCTGGGGCTCTGAAAGTCCGGCAGAGCGCGGATCGTGGAACGGCCATGCTAGGCTCTACTGCCATTTCCAATCGTACGTGAGCGGGTCCTCGCGGAAAGCGAAGCGGTCGATGTGGCGGGCGACGACGTCAGTCAGGCGTTCGACACTCTCACGCTCTTGACCGGTAATGGCGATTGCAATGCCGGCCTCGTCGGCGCTCATCGTCGTGACCGCATCGGGAAACACGACCTTGCCGGCATCGCCCTCGACCTCGACCTCAAGCTTGTGGCTCCAGTGCTTGCACAGCTGGCGCACATATTTCCCACCACTGGCGGTCGTCACGTATGCGGCGATTGTATGAGCGGTTTCAGTCGTCATGTGGCTTGATCCTCTCGATCTTGCGGGTCGCCTCATCCAGGGCATCGGCAATGGCGAACACGAGTTCTTCGTTGGCCTCAGCCTGAGATAGACGGTTGTGAATGGCTGTGCGCAGAGCTTGCACGGCGCGACGCACCGGTGCCGGGTCGGTCTGGTCGCGCCGTTGCGCGAGCGCGCGAAGGCGGCCCCTAAGCTCATCCGCCCTCGCCTCGTCACGGCCAACCTGTTCGCGGCCTTTCTCGGTAACGCCATAGGCCTTGCGCGCGGTTTGATCCGGCTCGACCGCGATCAGTTCAGCCTCTTCCATGTAAGTGAGGGCCGGGTAGACGATGCCAGGGCTCGGGGCATATTCGCCTGCGGACAGGCTCTCGATTTCTCGGATGAGATCGTACCCATGACGCGGCGCTTCGGCGAGGAGTGCGAGCAGCAGAACCTGCAGCTCTCCTTGGTCGAACACGCGCTTGCGTCGGTGGCCGCCTCTTCCACCACCGCCGCGCGGGCCAGCCCCACGCCCGAAGCCTGAGCCCCCGCCAGTGTCATCGCCGAAATACGGCCCTCCCCGAGACGGGGAACGTGCGCCCCCGCCGTGCTGCCTACCCCGGCGTCCGCCGGATTCGCGCTCCCCCTTTGGCCAAGAGGTTTCAATCCCCTCGCAATTGCCGTGACGGCTCATCCGCCCCTCGCCAGATCGCTGGCCGCGCTTACCTTTCTGGTAATACATAATAGTCTTTCGATGCTTCATGATGGCTCTAAGATATATCTTGTAGTTGGAAGCACAAGACCTGAAATTGTATCAGGGTGTAAAATTGACGCGGACAGAGGAGGCGCAACCGGTTGCAAGCCACAAGCGCTGGCCTAAGAGTGCGTGCCATGTCCGACCGCCTGATACCCGCCCTGCACGCCAGCCACGGCGGTTCCTGGCTCATCGATGCAGGCGGCGCGACCCGGGCGATCTCGAAGGGCGAGGCGATGATGGCCATCGCCGGCACGCCGCATCTCATTCTCAACGCCCCGCTGCTGGCAACGCGCCTGGGCTATCCCGACTTGTCCGGGCTCGACCTGCTCGAGCTCTACGCCTTCGTCCACCCGGCGCAATTCGTCGTGCCCACGCCCAAGGGGCTGGCCGATGCGCTCAACCTGCCCGAGCCCGAAAACGAAGCGCAGGTCCCGGCGCTGCTCCAGCGCGCGGCCATGGCACTCATGGCGACGTGCGAATCCGAAGAATGGTCGCAGCGCGAGGGTGCATGGACCGCGCTCGAGTCCATGGTCCGCCTGCGCTGGCCATGGGCTCCCTTGCTCAAGCCACGCATCAAGCGCCCCGAACGCGCCGAACGCTGGCTGTTCTCGCGCCTGCCCGAATGGGAGGAACGCGCCGACATGCCGCAGCCACGCCAACTGGAATTGCCCGACGAGGCGGTGCTGGATCGTCTCGCCGATCTGACCGGGTCCGGTTCTGAAGCAAGGCCGGGCCAGAGATCCTATGCGGTCGAGGCGGCCCATGCCTTCGCCCCGCGCACGGCAAGCGGACAGCCACATGTCCTGCTCGCCCAGGCCGGGACCGGCATCGGCAAGACGCTCGGCTACCTCGCCCCCGCATCGCTATGGGCCGAACAATCGGGCGGCACCGTCTGGGTATCGACATATACCAAGGCGCTGCAGCGCCAGCTGCGTCAGGAAAGCCGGCGCAACTGGGTAGACTATCGCGCCGACGGTACGCAGCCGGTTGTCGTGCGCAAGGGCCGCGAGAACTACTTGTGCCTGCTGAATTTGGAAGACGCGCTACAGGGCGGCTTCGGCGGGCGCGCGGCGATCCTTGCCCAGCTCGTCGCGCGCTGGGCTGCCTATAGCCAGGATGGCGACATGATCGGCGGCGACCTGCCGGGCTGGCTGGGTACGTTGTTCCGCAAGCGCGGTATCGCCGCGCTGACAGACCAGCGCGGCGAGTGCGTCTATGCTGGCTGCCCGCATTTCCGCAAATGCTTCATCGAGCGCGCGACACGGGCAAGCGTCGGTGCCGACCTCGTGATCGGCAACCATGCGCTGGTCATGATCAATGCTGCGCGTGGACGCGATCAGGCCTCGCGCCCGACGCGGGTCATTTTCGACGAGGGCCACCACGTCTTCGATGCTGCCGATTCCACGTTCTCCGCCGCGCTCTCGGGCAGCGAGACAATCGAACTGCGTCGCTGGGTCATCGGCCCCGAGAAGGCCTCGCGCGGGCGGCGGCGCGGTCTCTCCGCCCGCCTCGCCGACCTTGCGAGCTACGACGAGGCGGGTGGCAAGGCCGTCGCGGCAGCCGTCGCCGCCGCCGAAGCCCTGCCCGGCGATGGCTGGATGCAGCGCATTGCCGAAGGCGCGCCTGCAGGGCCCCTCGAGGAGCTGTTCGCGCAAGTTCGTGCAACGGTCTACGCCCGCGACGAAAGCGGCGGGCAGGAAGCGGGCTACGGGCTCGAGACAGAGGCAGCGGGCCTCGACGGACCGATCGTGGAGGGCGCGCAGGAGGCGCGCCTCTCGCTCGCCGAACTGCGCGCACCGCTGGTGCGCATCGGCCATCGCATCGAGGCGCTGCTCGAAGACGGGCCCGACTGGCTGGATGGACAAGGCCGCGCCCGCATGGAAGGGGCACGCCATTCGCTGACCTGGCGGATCGACATGCTCGCCGCATGGGAAAGCCTGCTAGAACGCATCGGCGGACCGGCGGACCCGGAATTCGTCGACTGGCTCGCCGTCGACCGCTCGGAAGCTCGTGAATTCGACATCGGCATCTACCGGCACTGGCTCGATCCAATGAAGCCGTTCGCCAAGACGGTCCTCGAACCCGCGCATGGCGTGGTCATGACTTCGGCCACCTTGCGCGATGGTGAGGACTGGGATCGTGCCGTCGCCCGATCAGGTGTCGAGCACATTGGCGTCAACCCGCGTCTCTCGCTCCAGACCAGCCCGTTCGACTACGCGTCGCAGGCCGAAGTGCTGATCGTCAACGACGTGCCACGCGGAGACATACCCGCTCTCGCCGCAGCCTACGGCCGCCTGATCGAGGCTTCGCGTGGGGGCGTCCTCGGGCTTTTCACCGCGATCCGCAGACTGCGCGCGGTGCATGGCCGTATCGCCGACCGGCTCGCACGCGGCGGCCTGCCGCTCTATGCCCAGCACGTCGACCCGATCGACACCGGCACGCTCGTCGACATCTTCCGCGATGATCCCGCTGCATCGCTGCTGGGCACCGATGCCCTGCGCGACGGGGTGGACGTGCCCGGACATTCGCTCAGACTGGTGGTGATGGAACAGGTCCCCTGGCCCCGCCCCAACATCCTGCATCGTGCCCGGCGCAGCGCTGGCGGCGGCTCTGCCTACGATGACAGCATCATTCGCGCGCGGCTGGCACAAGCCTTTGGCCGCCTGATCCGCAGTCGCGGCGATCGCGGCCACTTCGTCGTGCTTTCATCCGCCTTCCCCTCACGCCTGCTGACCGCCTTTCCCGAAGGGACGCCGGTCAGCAGGATTTCGCTGGACGAGGCTTTACAGCGCGTCGCCCGGCATGCTTCAGGGGACGCGATCGACAACAGAGCCGGAACGAGCGATGCGCTGCTCCGGAGCGATTCAGGGAACACCCCGCGCCAATGAAGATCCTGGGAATTTTCCGTCACGCCAAATCGGACTGGAACGATGCACGCCTGCGCGACTTCGACCGTCCGCTCAACGCGCGCGGTCGCAAGGGCGCGGCGGTCATGGGGCTGCATATCCGCGACAATGCCGTGGGCTGGAAACGCGTCCTCGCCTCGCCCGCCGTGCGCGTGACCCAGACCCTTGAACTGGCCTGCGAAGCAGCTGGCGAGACACCGCCCATCACCTGGGACCGGCGCATCTATCTCGCCAATTCGGCAACCCTCATCGACGTTCTGCGCGAGCAACCGGACGACGCCGGGTCTATCATCATGGTCGGTCACAACCCGGGCCTCGAAGATCTCATCTTCGACCTCGTCCCAGACGATGGCACCTCGCCCCTGCGCGATATCGTCGAGGAGAAGCTCCCTACCGCCGCCTACGCGGTGCTGGAACTGGACATCGATCATTGGGCTGACCTGCGCGAGGGATGCGCACGCATCACTCACCTGGTGCGCCCGCGCGACCTCGACCCGGACCTCGGTCCCGATTTCGCCCGCTGAACGCCTCCGGCGACGCCGGCTGACAAATTCAACATTGCGCAGTTTAAAAAGATGCTGATCGATTACTTCTATTGATCAATCGGCTTCAAGCGCTTTTTCAAGACGACTGCGAATCGACTTGAGCGAATCATGTAGACCCGAATCGGTACTCGCGTTGACGCGCTGGTCGACAGGCACGGCCTTCTCGCGAACAGCCGCTCGCCCCTCCAGCGCCTTGCGTGCACCACGCAGGGTGTAGCCCTCGCGATGCACGAGGCGATCGATCTCGGCAATGAGAGCAAGATCTTCGGGACGATAGTAGCGCCGTGAACCGCTACGCTTGAGCGGGCGCAGCGCCGGGAACTGCTCTTCCCAGTATCGCAGCACATGCGGCTTCAGCCCCAAGGCCCGCGAGACTTCGCCGATGGTGCGCAAGGCTTTATCATCCTTGCCGTCGGCAAAGATCACTGGCCGGGGACCATCCTCAGATAGCGAGTGAACCACGGTCAAAACCCGCGCAATTGCGTGACTTCAAACCGCATTTCAGCCTGGCAGATCGGAGATCCGGTCCTTGAGCATTTGGCTTGCCCGGAAGGTCATCACCCGACGCGGGGTGATCGGCACTTCGACACCCGTCTTGGGGTTGCGGCCGACGCGTTCGCCCTTGTCCCGCAGAAGGAACGTACCGAAGCCGGAGATCTTTACGTTCTCCCCTTCGGTGAGGGCACCGACCATGTGTTGAAGAATGGCCTCGACCATCGCCAGCGACTCCGCCCGGGACAAACCAAGGCGGCGATGAATGGCGTCGGCGATCTCGGCCCGTGTCAATGTATCCGTTGAGCGCATCAAGTCAGCATCCCCTTCGTGCGCCTGCAGCAACCCAATGATATGAAAAACTCGGGAAAAAGCAATGCTGCGTCCAATATTGAACGCATAAAGGATGCAATCGGACGGATTCAGACCCGCAGCAGCGCCGCGCCCCAAGTGAAACCGCCACCCATCGCTTCGAGTACTACGAGATCACCCTGAGTGATTCTGCCGTCGCGGACCGCGCGATCTAGCGCCAGCGGCACCGAGGCCGCGGAGGTGTTGGCATGCTCGCCAACGGTCTTGATCACCTTGTCGGGCGAGAGGTTGAGCTTCTTCGCCGTGCCGTCGAGGATGCGCGCATTGGCCTGGTGCGGGACCAGCCAGTCGATGTCGGCGGTGGTGAGCCCTTCGCTCGCGAGGACTTCCTCGAGCACTTCGGCGAGGTTGACGACTGCATGACGGAACACCTCTCGGCCCTTCATGCGCAGCTTGCCAACGGTGCCGGTGGTTGAGGGACCGCCATCGACGAACAGGAGTTGATTGTGCGCGCCGTCGGCGTGCAGCTTGGTGGCGAGGATACCGCGCGGGCTGTCACCCTCTTCCTCGCGAGCCTCGAGAACAACCGCGCCCGCACCGTCGCCGAAAAGAACGCAGGTCGTGCGATCTTCCCAGTCGAGGATGCGGCTGAAGGTTTCGGCGCCGATCACCAGCGCGCGCGAGGCCATACCGGTGCGCAGCATCGAGTCGGCGACGCCAACCGCATAGAGAAAGCCCGAACACACCGCCGCCACGTCGAAGGCAATGCCTCCGCGGCAACCAAGGTTGTTCTGGACGATGGTCGCGCTGGCCGGGAAAGTCTGGTCGGGCGTCGCAGTCGCGAGCACGATCAGGTCGATTGAGGACGCCTCGATGCCCGCGGCCTCGATCGCGGCGCGGGCCGCGTCGGTGGCAAGGCTCGAGGTGGTCTCGTCGGGACCGGCGATGTAGCGGTTGGAGATGCCGGTACGCTCGACGATCCACTCGTCGCTGGTATCGACGCGCTTGGCCAGTTCGGCATTGCTGACAGCTTGCGCAGGCAGTGCGGAGCCAGTGCCGATGAGAACCGAACGACGCATCAGGCGCGCTCTTCCTGCGAGCCGCGCTTGCGCAGCGACGCTTCGCCCACACGCGCGAGGTCGGCGGTGATGCGTTCGGTCACGTTTTCCTCCAGCAGCCGTGCGGTCACCGCAACGGCATTGGCCACGCCCGCGGCATTGGCGCCGCCGTGGCTTTTCACGACAATGCCGTTGAGGCCAAGGAAGACCGCGCCATTGTGATTGTTCGGATCGAGATGATGCTTGAGCAGTTCGGTCGCGGGGCGCGAGATCAGGAAGCCGATCTTCGAACGCAGCGAACTCGCGAAACTGCGACGCAGCAGGTCGGCCACGAATCGTGCCGTACCTTCCACCGCCTTCAGCGCGATGTTGCCCGAGAAGCCGTCGGTGACGACAACGTCCACCTCGCCGCGGGCCATCTTGTCGGCCTCGGTGAAGCCGTCGAAGGACATCGAGAGATCGCCGGCAGCCGCCTTGAGTGTCGCCGCGGCGTCACGCAGGATGTCGGTGCCCTTGATTTCCTCGGTGCCGATATTGAGCAGGCGTACGCGCGGCTCTGCGCGGTCTGTCACCACGCGCGAATAGGCCGCACCCATGATCGCGAACTGGACCAGGTTGCGGGCATCGCACTCGGTATTGGCGCCCAGATCGAGCATGACCAGATCGTTGTCGCCCAGCGTCGGCAGCAGAGCCGCCAGAGCAGGACGATCGATGCCGGGCATGGTGCGCAGCGTCAGCTTGGAGATCGCCATGAGCGCGCCGGTATTGCCGGCACTCACCGCAGCCCCCGCATCACCAGCCTTTACGGCTGCGATGGCCAGTCCCATCGACGTACTCTTGGCACGGCGCAGGGCCTGACTTGGCTTGTCCTCCCCGGAGATCACCCCATCGGTATGGAGGATCTCGGAGGAACCGCGCAGGTTCGGATGATTGTCGAGCGCAGCCTCGATCCGCTTCTCGTCTCCGACAAGCAGGAACTTGAACTGGTCGTATCGACGGCGCGCAAGTGCAGCGCCCTCGATCATGACGCGCACACCCTCGTCACCGCCCATCGCATCGATAGCGATACGCGGCAAACCCATGGGCAATCTCCGAACTCGTCTAGGTCTTAGATTTCGACCGCGACGATCTCGCGGCCGTTGTAGTGGCCACAAGCGTTGCAGAGGTTGTGCGGGCGCTTCAGCTCGCCACAGTTCGGGCACTCGTGGAAGGCTTCAACCTTCAGAGCGTCGTGGCTGCGACGCATGCCCCGGCGGGACGGGGTCGTTTTTCTCTTGGGGACAGCCATCTCGGCACCTGTTCCTGGAAATTCGTTAATGTCAAAAAGGCCGCCTGGAACCGTCTTTCGGGACCGGCGGCTTGCGAAGGCGCGCCTATACCCGATTTGACGCGCGTTGCAAGCCGTTCCTCCCCCCGGCATGAAACAATTCCAACCCAGGAGTTCGACCGAAGATGATTCTGCAGACCACTCTTTCCCTGGCCGCCGCCGCGGCGATCATCAATTTCTGGCTCGCATTCCGCGCCGGACGCCTGCGCGCCATGCACAAGATCTGGCACGGTGACGGCGAGAACCCGCTGCTCATGCGCCGCATGCGCGCACAGGCCAATTTCGTCGAGCACACGCCGTTCCTGCTCATTCTCGTTGCCGTAATTGAAATGACCGGCAAGGGCGGGACCTGGCTGGCGCTGGCCGGCGCGCTCTACATGACCGCGCGCATCCTGCACGCCTTCGGCATGGACAAGGGCGAGCCCAACCTCCTGCGCGCGATCGGCTTCGGCTTCACGATGCTCGTGATCCTTGGACTATGCATCGTCGCCGTCATGATCTCGCTCGGCCGTTTCTGAGGCAGGCCACAGCATCACTTGGGCAGGGTCAGCCCGGCAGGCCACGCTCCAGCGCCGCATCGCTGACGTAAGGGTTGGTGCGGCGTTCGTCTCCGAACGTGCTGACCGGCCCGTGCCCCGGCACGAAGGTCACGCCATCGCCTAGCGGCCACAGCTTGCTCGTGATCGAGGATACGAGGTCTTCGAGGTTGCCGCGCGGGAAGTCCCAGCGGCCAATGCCGCCCTTGAAAAGGACATCGCCGACCATCGCGAACTGGCTCTCTGCATGGTGGAAGACCACATGGCCCGGCGTGTGCCCGGGGCAGTGTACGACATCGAGCGTCAGCTCGCCCACGGTTACCGTGTCGCCGTCCTCGAGCCAGCGGTCGGGCTCGAAGGTCTGCGCAACCATGTTCCAGCGCGGACCATCATCGCTGAGCTGCGCGATCCAGAAGCGATCCTCCTCGTGTGGACCTTCGATCGGCACGCCCAGCTCCTTGGCGAGGATACCCGCCTGCCCGCAGTGATCGAGATGGCCGTGCGTGATGAGGATCTTCTCGATCGTGACTCCGGTCTTCTCGATCGCCTGCTTGAGCTTGGGCAGGTCGCCCCCCGGATCGACGAGAGCGCCGCGCATGGTGGCGGTACACCAGAGCAGCGAGCAGTTCTGTTCGAGCGGGGTCACGGGGATGATGCCCACGCGCATGGGCCGAGTGTCCTGGTTCATGTCGCCTGACATGACGATTGCAGCGCGCGAATGCAACCAGCGCAAAGGCGGGCAGCGCTTCGTCTCTTAAGAGGTCAGAGCCTGCCACCCTTCCACACCACGCGGCCCACGACGTCGACCTCGCCTGGCGCACATTCGATTGGACGATAGGCCGGATTGTCGCTGATCAGGAGCACACTGCCGCCCCGCCCGGTCTCGACGCGCTTGACCAGCAGCGCATCCTCGATGCGCACGACGTGGATCGCATCGCACAAGGGCGCGCGGCGCTGGTCGACGAGGATTTCGTCGCCGTCGCGCAAGGTCGGCTCCATCGAATCGCCGGTGACCGTGATCGCGGCGAGGTGCGATGGGTCCAGCCCCAGCGCGCGCAGCCAGCGGCGCGAGAAGCGGATCGTGTCGAAGCCCGCCTCGCCCCCCTGCTCCGCTTCATTGAAGACGCCGCTCCCTGCCGCAGCGCCAATTGCGAGACGCGCGACCGGGGCCCACCCCTCAACATCTTCCACGCGGGATTTTTCCGATGCACCGAGCTCGCGCTCGTCGACCCCGAAGAAGCGCGCGAGCTTGCCGCGATCCTCTTCCTCCAGCTTGCGCGGGCTACCCTTGCGGATGAACTGCTGCAGATAACTCGCGTTCTTGCCGAGCATCCGGGAGAGCGCTGCAAGGCTCACCGCCCGCTCAGCGGCGAGGTCGAGCAATCGGGCACGGACAGGATCGCTTACCATGATGTAATGGATAGTCGAAAGATTTTTCCTAGACAAGTAGGATTTCGATTGGAACAAACAAGGAACGGAATCACATCAGAGGCAAAGGGACGAGCCAGGATGCTACTGCGTCAAATCGAAATTTTCCTGAGAAAGACGGACATGCCGTGGACCAAGTTCGGCCGGCTCGCGGCGCAGGACCCTCGATTCGTGGCTGACCTGCGTAACGGTCGCCTGCCGCGCTCGGGCACCGAGGCGCGGGTCGAGGCCTTCATGCGCGGTTACGACGCCGCGCTCGAGACAGCGATGGAACAGGAGGTCGCCCATGCACGCTGATCGCCGCATTCTGCGCCATCTGCCACGCATTCCCGAAACAGGCCTGCGCCGCCATGTCCAGCGCGGCCCCTGGCTACACCTGCTCAGCCAGGTCCTGCAACTGGCCGGTCCGGAGGCGGCCTTCGTGCGCCACTGCGAACGCCCCTGGTCGAGCGCGACCTTCGCTGGCTGGCGCCACACGATCGCACTCTCGTTCACCGGCGAGGAAGCGATCGAGGCCGGAGAGGACTTCGTCGCACTGCTGCCCGATCACGAATTCGCGATCCCCGGCCAGATCGTCGCCGACGCGACAATCACGCAAGTAGAGCACTGCGCCCTGCCCGAGGCCGTCATGCACGTGGAGCTGGAGATGCTCGTCCTGCTCGAAGCTTGAGCGCCCGGATCACAGTGCCCGCGACAACTCCGCAATCTCGGTATTGAGCAGGTAGTCGTTGCGCGAATAGTCGACCGGGCAATCGATCACATGGACACCGGGTGTGTCGCGACAGTGGACCAGCAATTCGCGCAGGTGCTGTGCGCTCTCGACCCGGTGGCCCTTCGCCCCGTAGCTCTCGGCGTACTGGACGAAATCGGGATTACCGTAAGTCAGGCCGAAGTCGGAGAAGCCCATGTTGGCCTGCTTCCACCGGATCATGCCGTAGGCATTGTCATTCAGGATCATCACCGTGAGATCGAGGCCGAGGCGTACCGCGGTCTCGAGTTCCTGGCTGTTCATCATGAACCCGCCATCGCCGCACACGGCGAAGACCTTGCGCCCGGGGTAGACCATGGCGCTGGCGATGGCGGAGGGCAGCCCTGCCCCCATCGAGGCGAGCGCATTGTCGAGCAGTACGGTATTGGGCTGGTAAGCGTAGTAGCCGCGCGCGAACCAGATCTTGTAGATGCCGTTGTCGAGGCACACGATCGCATCCTCGGGCAAGGCCGCACGCACCTGATCGACGAGATAGGGCGGGAAGATCGGGAAGGTCGCCTCTGCCGCCAGCTTGGCAGTGTGCTGGACCTCGGCGCGCCGATAACCGAGCATCGCCTCGAAATCCCACTTGGCCGAGGGCACGATCGCTTCCTTGATCTGCCACATGGCATTGGCGATATCGCCGATCACCTCGATGTGGGGGAAGTAGACCGGATCGACCTCTGCCGTCTGCGTCGAGACGTGAATCACGCAGCGCTCATGACATCCCGCGTCGTTGTGCATGAAGAACGGCGGCTTCTCGATCACGTCGTGGCCGATGTTGACGATGCAGTCGGCCGCCTCGATCGCGCGGTGCACGAAGTCGCCCGAAGACAAGGCCGCACAGCCCAGAAAGTTCGGGTGCCGCTCGTCGATCACGCCCTTGCCCAGTTGCGTCGTGAGGAAGGGTATGCCCGTCTTCTCGACGAATTCGCCAAGCATCCTGCTGGTCATCTTGCGGTTAGCGCCCGCGCCGATCACCAGCAGAGGTCGCTTTGCCTTTTCCAGTGCCTCGCAGGCCTGTCTGATCGACTTCACGTCGGCAGCAGGCCGCCGCACGACCGACGCTGCCACCGGACGCGACACGGTGTGTTCGTCGGCGATGTCCTCGGGCAGTTCGATATGGCAGGCGCCGGGCTTTTCCTCCTCGGCCAGCCGGAACGCCTCGCGCACGCGGCTGGGAATGTTGTCGGCGCTCGCCATCTGGTGCGCGTACTTCGTGATCGGATGCATCAGCGCGACCACGTCGAGGATCTGGAAGCGCCCCTGCTTGGACTTCTTGATCGGCTTTTGCCCGGTGATCATCACGATCGGCATTCCGCCAAGCTGCGCGTAGGCGGCAGCGGTCACGAGATTGGTGGCGCCCGGCCCGAGCGTCGAGAGGCAGACCCCGGCCTTGCCGGTATGGCGCCCGTACGTGGCCGCCATGAAGCCTGCGCCCTGCTCGTGGCGGGTCAGCACCAACTTGATCTTGTCGGAGCGCGAGAGCGAATCGAGGAAATCGAGGTTTTCCTCGCCCGGTACCCCGAAGACATATTCGACACCTTCCGCCTCGAGGCATTGAACGAACAGGTCCGAGGCCTTGATCGTGTCTGCTTCCGCCATGTCAGGTGCTCCTTGTCATTTCACTCTCGCAGCGTGGCACGCGGCGATATCTGCCTAACCCTATGCGTGGGCGCTCCGATAGTTCCGAAAAGGATCAGTAGCCGCGCGAGAGATCAACCCGGTGCGCGAGCGGATCACCGCGCTCGAAGGCCGCAAGATTGTCGAGAAAGCGCTGCGCCCCGCGCCGGAAGAGGCTGGCCTGCGCGCGGCCCGAGAGGTGCATCGATATCTCTACGTTATCGCGCGACCACAGCGGGTGGCCCACAGGCAGCGGCTCGGGGTCGGTGACATCGAGGAAGGCGCCGCCGAGATGCCCCGAATCGATTGCGCCAAGCAGCGCGTCCTGATCGATAACCGTTCCGCGCGCGAGATTGACCAGCGCAGCTCCCGGCTTCATCGCCGCCATCTCATCGGCGCCGAACATGCCGCGCGTCTCGTCGGTCGAGGGGACGATCACGATCACCCAGTCGAACCGGCCAAGCGCGCCGCGCCATTCGTCGCTGCCAAGGTCGCCCTCGCGCGGCGAACGGCGAGCCATGGTGACCCGCGCATCGAAGGCCTCGAGCACGGTGCGGATGCGCTGGCCGATCTCGCCCGCGCCGATCACCAGGACCTCGGCGTCGAGCAGTTCGCCCATGCCCGGCGGGTCGCCCAGCCATTGGCCGCGATCCTGCGCATGGACGATCGCGCGCCATTTCTTGGCAAGCGAGAGCATCCCCATGACCGCGAATTCGGTCACGCTGTGCGCGTGCAGGCCAGCGCCGTTGGTGAGCATCACCTCGCGCTCAGCCAGCAGGTCGAGCGGCAGCCAGTCGACACCCGACGACATGACCGAACACCAGCGCATGGCTCTTGCCTCTTCCATCGCGCCGCGGATGCCGCCGGGATAGGCGGTATCCGGCCAGACCACCTCGGCCTCGGCAATCTGCGAACGGAAACTCTCCAGGTCATCATACCAGAGCGTTTGCGTACCGGCGGGCAGCTGCCCTTCGAGAAAGGGGCGATAGCGTTCATTTACGAGAAGGCAGGTCACGGGTCATCCATAGATCAGGGCAGGAAATGGCTCGGTCCGATAACGCCCTCATTGGCGCAGTTGTTCAACCGTGCCGGGCTTGCATTTCACGCCATGGCACTGGCGCGCGGGACAAGCTTGCCTCGAACGATCAGCCCAGCTTCCATTCCCAGCCGAGCGGATCGCCGTCCATGACCTCGACACCCTTGGCGGTAAGCTCGTCGCGCAGCGCGTCCGAGGTCGCGAAGTCCTTGTCGGCCCGCGCCTGCTTGCGGCGCGCGAGCACGTCCTCGATCTCGGCTTCCTCGATCTGTGCATTGAGCGGGCGCAGGCGCATCTCGGCGCGGGTCAGCGCGAAGAGGTCGAGGCCGAGCACCGCGTCCATCCTCTCGACGAGTGCGCGCTTGATCGCTGGATCGACCTTCTTGGCCGCGAGCACGTCCTCTAGCGCGGTGAGCGCGATTGGTGTGTTGAGATCGTCGGCCAGTGCCTTCTCGAAGGTCTCGACCATCGGCGCGAGCTTGGGATGGGTCCCGGCGCCCGGCGTCACGTCCTTGAGACGCTCTGCAGCCATGATCATGCGCTTGAGACGCGTGAGCGCGGCGGCGAGGCCATCCCACGAGAATTCGAGCTCCGAGCGATAATGGGCCTGAAGGCACATCATTCGGTAGCCGAGCGGGTGGTAGCCTTTGTCGATGAGCAGCTGCAGCCGCAGGAACTCGCCTGAGGACTTGCTCATCTTGCCCGAACGCTCGACGAGGAAGTTGTTGTGCATCCATATGTTCGCGCCCGAGTTCGCGGTCACGTCGAGGCCGCAGTGATCTCCGGGCTTGCAGCAAAACGCCTGGTTCTGTGCAATCTCGTTGGGATGATGGATCTCGCGGTGGTCGATGCCACCGGTATGGATGTCGAAGGGGAAGCCGAGCAGCTTGCCCGACATGACCGAGCATTCGAGGTGCCAGCCCGGCGCGCCCTTGCCCCAGGGCGAATCCCATTCCATCTGGCGCTTCTCGCCAGCGGGCGTCTTGCGCCAGATCGCGAAGTCGGCGGCGTTGCGCTTGCCCTCGACCGTTTCGATGCGCCCCTCGCCCTCTTCGGTGACGGCGCGTGCGAGGCGGCCGTAGTCGGCGACGCTCGAAACATCGAAGTAGAGCCCGCTCTCCAGTTCGTAGCAGTGCGCGTCCGCGATCTGCCTGGCGAAGTCGATCATCTGCTCGACGTAGTCGGTGGCGATCGACCAGTGTGCGGGCTGGCGGATGTTCAGCGCCTTGATGTCGGCCCAGTAAGCCTCGGTGTAGTGGCGCGCGATATCCCAGATCGACTGTGCCTTTTGCGCGGCCATCTTCTCCATCTTGTCCTCGCCCTGGTCGCCATCATCGGTCAGGTGCCCGACGTCGGTGATGTTGATGACGTGGGTGAGCTTGAGGCCGCGGTGGCTGAGCGTACGCCCGAGAATGTCCGCGAAGACATAGGCGCGCATGTTGCCGATGTGAGGATAGTTGTAGACCGTCGGCCCGCAGGTATAGACCCGCGCCTCGCCCGCGTGGACGGGCCGGAAAGGCTCCAGCTGGCGGGTCAGGCTGTTGAACAGCGTCAGTTCGGGCGTCGCGGTGGTCTCGGTCATGGCCACGCGGCATTAGGCACCGCGCCGCGCCAGTCAAGCGCGCTCAGGCATGGACCAGCATCAGCAGCGCCACGCCGAGCGTGATCAGCACGAAGCCCGTCCACTCGCGCGCAGACAGCCAGCGACCCGAAACATAGCGCGAAACGATCGCCACGACCGGCATCTCGATCAGCGCGAGCGTGCGCACGTTGGCCGCGATGGTGAGAGAGAAGGCGATGAACCAGCCTGCCGATGCGACCGCGCCCAGAGCGCCTGCCGGAACGCTCAGCTTCCAGTGGCGCACCGAGCCCGTGAAGGCCGAGGCGTCGCGCAAGAGGAACCAGCCGACCATCGCCAGCGTCTGGATCGAGAGCGTCACCACCAGCATCGTCAGCGAGCGCAACAGGAAGCCGCCCTCGCCCACGGCCTCGATCGAGGCGCGGAAACAGATCGCGGAAAGGCCGAAGAGCGCTCCTGCGGCAACGCCCACGACGAGCGGTCGCCACTCGGCAAGGTCGGCAGCGCCATCTCCCTTGCGCAGCGAGGCCATGACCACGCCAACGGTGACGATCAGCACCGCGACCCAGCCGAACAGCGGCAGGTTGTCGCCGACCAGCACGAGGCCGAGCAGCGCGACCGTCACCGGTTCGGTCTTGATGTAGGCATAGGCCACGCCGAAGTCGCGCTTGGCCATGACCTGCAGCATGAACGCCGTCGCCGCGATCTGCGCCATCGCACCAGCAGCCGACCATGCCAGTGCTCCGGGCGCGGGCATGGGGAGCGTATCACCCGAGAGCGCGAGGTAGCCAGCCAGGAACATCGCTGCGAAAGGAAGTCCGTAGACGAAACGTACCTGCGTTCCGCCTGCCGTGCCGACGTGGCCGGTCAGGCGCGACTGGAAGGCATTGCGCAGCACTTGCGCAAAGGCCGCCAGCAGGGTGAAGGGCACCCACAGGTACGCAGCAGTCACTCGAAATATCCCCGTGTTGGCCCGGTCGGCACAACGAGCCGACCGGGTGATCCCCTCATCGCGTGATCTCGATCAGAAACCGAGAAAACGGACCTGGTCGTCGAGCGCGACGCGTTCGCGCTCGAACGTGTTCACACTGGCCTGCTCGTCGCGATGACCGATGGCGAGCCCGCAGAACAGGATGTGGCTCTCGTCCGAAACGCCGATGTGATCCTTGATGACGCGTGCAAACATCGCCATCCACTCCTGCGGGCAGCTGTCGAGCCCCTCTTCGCGCAGCAGCAGCATGATCGTCTGCAGCCACATGCCCATGTCGGACCACTGCGGCGCCTCGTGGAAACGCTCGAGATAGCAGACCAGCAGCGCGGGCGCGCCAAACGAGACGATGTTGGCGTCCGAGAATTTCTTGCGCGCTTCTGCATCGGCGCGGGCGATGCCCATCGCGCCGTACATACTGGCCCCGAGCGTCTGGAGGCGCGCAAGGTGTGGCGGCGACTGGTTGGGCGCATCCCAGCTGTATTCGACCGGGTCCTGCGGCTCGCTCGCCAACATCTTGGTCTGCAGCGCCTTGAGTGGCTCGCCAGTCAGCACGGTCGCCTGCCAGGGCTGGAAGTTGCAGCCGGAGGGCGCCATGCGCGCCTTGTCCAGCACCCGGCGCAAGGTATCGAGGCTGACCGGCTCTTCAGTGTAGGCGCGGATCGAGCGGCGGCTCGCGACGGCTTCGGAAACGTTCATTCAAAACTCCGGCATTCGGGGACAGGGGAAACAAGCGAGGCAATCTGGTAAGCGCCGCGCTCGTTTCAATACCGGGCAGTACATAAAAGTTGCCGGACGCCGCCATGCGGGCGGCTCACTCGTCCTCGAAGAGTCCCGCCAGCTGCTCGATCATCGTCCCGCCAAGCTGTTCGGCATCCATGATCGTCACCGCGCGGCGGTAGTACCGGGTCACGTCGTGTCCGATGCCGATGGCGACGAGCTGGACCGGCGACTTGCTCTCGATCCACTCGATCACCTTGCGCAAGTGCGCCTCGAGATATCCGGCCGAATTGACCGAAAGCGTAGAGTCGTCGACCGGCGCGCCGTCGGAGATGACCATCAGGATGCGCCGGTCTTCGGGCCGCGCCAGCAGGCGCTCGTGCGCCCAGAGCAGTGCCTCGCCGTCGATGTTTTCCTTGAGCAGGCCCTCACGCATCATCAGGCCCAGATTGCGCCGGGCTCGGCGCCAGGGCTCGTCAGCCTTCTTGTAGACGATGTGGCGCAGGTCGTTGAGGCGCCCCGGATGCGGAGGCTTGCCGCCCGCCAGCCAGTTCTCGCGGCTCTGACCACCTTTCCAAGCGCGCGTGGTGAAGCCGAGGATCTCGACCTTGACCCCGCAACGCTCGAGCGTGCGCGCGAGCACGTCGGCGCTGATCGCGGCAATCGAGATCGGACGCCCGCGCATCGAGCCCGAATTGTCAAGCAGCAGCGTGACCACGGTGTCCTTGAACTCCACGTCGCGCTCGATCTTGTAGGACAGCGACTGTCCCGGCGAGACGACGACGCGCGCGAGCCTTGCGGCATCGAGCATGCCCTCTTCCTGGTCGAAGTCCCAGGAACGGTTCTGCTGCGCCATGAGGCGGCGCTGGAGACGGTTGGCAAGGCGCGTGACGACCCCCTGCAACCCCTTGAGCTGCGCATCGAGATAGGCCCGCAGGCGGGTGAGCTCTTCCTCGTCGCACAGGTCCGAGGCCCCCACGACCTCGTCGAAGGCCTCGGTGAAGACCTGATAGTCGAAGTCGCTGGGAATATCGGTCCAGGAGCGGTTGGGCCGAACAGGCATCATGCCCTCTTCACCCTCGTCGCCGTCCTGACCGTCCTCTACGTCTTCGGAGGCATCGCCTTCGGATTCGGCCTCGCCCTCATCCTCGCCGCGCTGCGGCTCAGCGGCCATTTCGCTGGCCTCGGGCTCCTGCCCGGCATCGTCGCCGTCCTGCTCTTCCTCGGTTTCCTCGTCGCCGTCGAGATCCTCGGTGTTCTCGGGCGGCTGCTCGATCTGCTCGGCGCGGGTCAGTTCGAGATGCTGGAGCATGTCTAGCGAGAGCGCCTGGAACGCCTTCTGGTCCCCGATCTTGTCGACGAGCGCCTCGATGTCGCCACCCGCCTTCTGCTCGATCCAGTTGCGCACCATGTCGACACCTGGCCGCGCCACTTCGGGGATCGGCTGGCCGGTGAGCTTCTCGCGCAGCATCAGCGCGAGGGCCGATTGCACCGGTACCTCGTCGGGCGCCTCGGCGCGGGCGATGGGGTCGGAGGCGATCCGCTCCTCGAGCGCAGCGTCGAGGTTGCTGCGCATGCCCTCGTAGGCATTCGCGCCCAGCGCCTCGTAGCGCACGGTCTCGATCGCATCGTAGCAGGCGCGCGCGACCGGCTCGCTGGGCGCCTCGCGCATGTGCACCGATGCATCGTGATAGCGGTGGCGCAGCGCGAAGCTGTCGGCTGCGCCGCGCGCCTTGCCGGCCGCCGCTGCCGGCACGTTGCGTCCGGGCATCGGGATGCGGAACAGCGACCCGCTCGCGCTGGGGCTGTCGGCGGTCCAGTTGACCTCGATTTCACTGTCCTTGGCAATCGCGCGCGAAGCGACGGCGAGAGCGGACTTGAAGCGATCTGCAGGGGATTCGTCGGACATGTCTGGACTGCGCTAGCGCATCGCGGCCCGGGTCACAAACCCAACAAGGGACAGGCCGCCCTCGCGGGACCCGATCAAGGCATTGATGGATCGTAGGATTGGTATCTCGGTCAAGAGCGCAGAGACGGCAGCGAGGGTCTCGGGGCGCGTGCCGTTCAAGCTACGCGCCTCGCCTGTCGCACTGAAGCGCTCCGTCGTTCCGGACTATTCCGCGTGCGACTGGAAACGCAGGCGGTCGCTCACGTCGATGATCGTGGCGCCGCTCGACTTGAGCATGTCGTAATCGGCAAAGGCCTTCTCGATCGCATCGCGCTTTTCGAGAATCAGTGCGGCAACGCCGCTCGTCAGACCGCCCTCGTCGCCGACCCGGCCCAGAATGGCGGCGATGTCGGCAACGATCGCCGATGCCGGAGAAGTATGCAGGTGCCCTCTTTCGTCAACGAATGCCTCGATAATTTTCGCCATCGCTTCCACCCTCATCAAACTGAACAATCGCCCCCCCGGGTTAGACAGTTCGGTCGATTCGACCTTCCCGCGAGATCGAGCCTATCACAGCGCAGGCGAGGCCTAGCGTGCCAATTCGACAAATATATTTGCAGATTGGGACAGTTCCCGGCAACCTGACAGCATAATGCAACAATGACGGATACTTAGGTCGAACCAGTCCAGCTGCCTGCGACCGCGCTGCAGACGGGTCAAAGCATTCTAGTGGTTTACACCTATTTACATTGCGACGCAGCGAACGGGTGAGGCGTCAAGCGCATTCGGGTCGCACTCGTCGAACAGCCCTGATCCACATACGCAGACGGCGCGCCTGCGCATCTCCAGCGAGATCGCGCGGGCACGCCGCCATAATGGATCGCAACTCGGCCCTGCCGGGCGCCTCGTGCCCGCACCGCATCGGCGCGGACTTGGGGCCCGGCTCAGGCAGCCGGCATCAGAGCGACTGGCCGGTCTTCGCCCAGTCGGCGAGGAAGCCCTCGATGCCCTTGTCGGTGAGGATGTGCTTGAACAGGTCCTTGATCACCTTGGGCGGCATCGTCGCGACGTCGGCGCCGATCTTGGCGCACTGCAGCAGGTGGATCGGGTGGCGGATCGAGGCGGCGAGAATCTCGGTCTCGAAGGCGTAGTTGTCGTAGATCAGACGAATGTCTTCGATCAGTTGGATGCCGTCGAAGCCGTTGTCGTCGTGACGACCGATGAAGGGCGAGATGAAGGTCGCACCGGCCTTGGCCGCGAGCAGCGCCTGGTTGGCCGAGAAGCACAGGGTCACGTTGACCATGGTGCCGTCCGAGGTCAGCTTCTTGCAAGTCTTGAGACCGTCGACGGTGAGCGGCACCTTGATGCACACGTTGTCGGCGATCTTGCGCAGGATTTCGGCCTCGCGCATCATGCCTGCGTGGTCGAGCGAGATCACCTCGGCGCTGACCGGGCCATCAACCAGATCGCAGATCTCCTTGGTGACTTCCATGAAGTCGCGGCCGGACTTGGCGATCAGCGAGGGATTGGTGGTCACGCCGTCGAGCAGGCCGGTCTCGGCCATTTCACGGATGTCGGCGATTTCGGCGGTGTCGACGAAAAACTTCATGACGATGTTCCTGCAAATGGGTGCGGGGAGCCTCGTGCCCCCGTCGATTCTGCGGCCCCTATAGTGCCAAGCGCCGCCTCCGGCTACCCGCTCTCCCGCGCCCGCTCCGGCAGATGGCGCAGTCCTGCCTGCCATCATCCCCCGGCGATCGCTGCCGAGACCTTCACGTCGGCGCTAGCCTGCGCCTATATGCCCCCGGAATGAAACGCGTTCGCCTCCTCGTCTTCAATGCAGCGCTCGGCGTGCTCGACTATCGCGTGCCCGAGGGAAGCGAAGTCGAACCCGGCTCGATCGTGATCGCCCCGCTGGGGCCAAGGCAGGTGCTCGGCATCGCCTGGGAGCCCGAAAGGCTGAGCACCGGCGAGGTCCCCGATTCGAAACTGCGGCCGTTCCTCGAGGTCCTCCCGGTCCCGCCACTCGATGCGAAGCTGCGACGCCTGATAGAGTGGACCGCAGACTACTACTGCGCCCCGCTCTCCTCGGTCGCGCGCATGGCGCTGGGCTCGATGGCCGCGCTGCGCGGCGGCGGCACGACCACCGAGTACCGCCTGACCGGCGAGGAACCCGCGCGCCTCACACCCCAACGCGCCGCCGCGCTCGACGCGCTTCAGGGAGAGCAGGCCTCGATCCGCGAACTGGCCGAACTCGCAAGCGTTTCCGAAGGCGTGCTGCGCGGCATGGTCGGTGCCGGGTTGCTCGAAGCGGTGAGCGTCGATCTCGACCGTCCCTACCCGCCCGCCGATCCCGATTTCGCCGTGCCCGACCTCAGCGATGACCAGCGTCGCGCCGCCGATACGTTCGTCGAGGCGGTGCGCGAAGGCAAGTTCGCCCCCTTCCTGCTGGACGGCGTGACCGGCTCGGGCAAGACCGAAACCTATTTCGAGGCGGTCGCCGAAGCGATCACGCTCGGCAAGCAGGTCCTCGTCCTGCTCCCCGAGATCGCGCTGACCGAGAACTTCCTGCGCCGCTTCGAGCAACGCTTCGGGGTTCCCCCGGTGCAGTGGCACTCCTCGCTCAAGTCGAGCGAGCGGCGCCGCGCATGGCGCGCCATCGTCAGCGGAAACGCGCAGGTCGTGGTCGGTGCGCGCTCGGCGCTGTTCCTGCCTTATGCCAGGTTCGGCCTCGTCATCGTCGACGAGGCGCACGAGATCTCGTTCAAGCAGGACGACGGGGTGCGCTATAATGCGCGCGACGTCGCGGTGATCCGCGCGCGCTTCGAACAGGCCCCGGTCATCCTCGCCAGCGCCACGCCCGCGCTCGAATCGATGCAACTCGCCGAGGCCGGGGTCTACCGCAAGATCGACCTGCCCGCGCGCTTCGGCGGGGCGCAGCTGCCCGCCATCGACATCGTCGACCTTCGCAAGGAAGTGCCCGAACGCGGCCGCTGGCTAGCACCGCGGCTGGTCGACCAGATGAAGGCGCGCCTCGCCCGCGGCGAGCAGTCGCTGCTGTTCCTCAACCGGCGCGGCTATGCCCCGCTCACGCTGTGCCGCAATTGCGGCCACCGCTTCCAGTGCCCGCACTGCACCGCCTGGCTGGTCGAGCACCGCTTCAGCCAGCGGCTTGCCTGCCATCACTGCGGCTACGAAGTCCCGGTACCCAACACCTGCCCGGAATGCGGCACCGGCGACTGCCTCGTGGCCTGCGGACCGGGTGTCGAGCGCATCGCCGACGAGGTCGCCGAAATCCTGCCCGAGGCACGCACCGCGCTGATCACCTCGGACACGATGAACAGCCCCGAGGCGATCGCAGAGTTCGTCGCCAAGGCGGAAGGGCGCGCAATCGACGTCATCGTCGGCACCCAGCTCGTCACTAAGGGCTATCACTTCCCCGAACTCACGCTGGTCGGCGTGGTCGATGCGGACCTCGGGCTCGAGGGCGGCGACCTGCGTGCGGCCGAGCGCACTTACCAGCAGGTCGCGCAGGTCGCCGGGCGTGCGGGCCGCGGCGAGAAGCCGGGCGAAGTGCTGATCCAGACCCGCCATCCCGAAGCCCCGGTAATCGCCGCGCTGGCCGCAGGCGACCGCGACGCCTTCTACGATGCCGAAACCGAGGCCCGGCGCGACGCCGGAGCTCCGCCCTTCGGACGCTGGGCCGCGATCATCGTCTCTTCGGAGGACATGGCCGAGGCACGCGACGCTGCCCGCGCCATCGGCGGCACCGCGCCCGACAATCCCGACATGCTGGTCCTGGGCCCTGCCCCTGCACCGCTCGCGCTGCTGCGCGGACGCCACCGTTTTCGCCTGCTGATCAACGCAAGGCGCTCGGCCGAATTGCAGAAGGTGCTGCGCCAGTGGCTCGACCCGCTGCAGTTCCCGCGCGGCGTGCGCGTCCACATCGACGTCGATCCCTACAGCTTCGTGTGAGCCCGCGCAGTACTGTACTCAGTCCAGCTTGAACGCCTCGTCCCTTGCGACCTGTTCGCGGCGCAGCAGCTCGCGCTTGATGTCCTCGCCATAGGCATAGCCGCCGAGCGAACCGTCCGAACGCACGACACGGTGACACGGGATCAGCACCGCGACATTGTTGGCCCCATTGGCCGACCCGGTCGCACGCACCGCATCCGGCTTGCCGATGGCCGCCGCTATCTGCGCATAGCTCCGGGTCTCCCCAGGAGCGATGTTCTGCAATTCACGCCAGACGGCTTCCTGGAAGGCAGTTCCCTGCACGTCGAGCGGAACCTGCACCGATTGTCCGGGGGCCTCGACCGCCGCAACAACCTGCGCGAGCAAGGCCTCGAACGTTTCATCGCCCTCGACCAGCTGCGCATGCGGAAAGCGCGCCTCGAGCACCTCGCGTCCCTCGCCAAAAGAAACCCGGCACACACCCTTGTCGCTCGCTGCGACGAGCAGACTGCCGAGACTGGTGGCGACGCTGGCAAAGCGAATCGTGACGCCGCGCCCTCCATCGCGCCAAACCGAAGGTTTCATGCCCATCCTTCCCTCGCTCGCCGCATAGAATCGCGAAGCGGCACCGAAACCACCATCGTAGATCGCATCGGTCACCTTGGCCCCTCCGCTCAGCGCCGCACGCGTCCGCTCAAGCCGCAAGGCACGCTGGTACGCCGCCGGCGAAAGCCCGACCGCACGCTTGAACACCCGCTGGAAATGCGTCGCACTGTAATCGCATTCGTCTGCAAGCTGCGCGAGCGCGATGCTCTCTGTAGCAGCTTCGATCACCTCAAGGGCCCGCGCCACCGCAACCTCGTCGCGCCCGACCGTCTCGGGCCGGCAGCGCTTGCAGGCACGCAGTCCGGCTCGCTCGGCTGCAACGGCATCCAGAAAGAACTGTACATTCTCCCGACGCGGATGACGCGCAGGGCACGATGGTCGGCAATATATCCCAGTGGAAAGTACACCGGTGACAAAACGACCGTCGAAGCGCCGATCGCGTTCGCAAACGGCCTGCCAGGCACGTTCGTCACGAAGCGGCCCTACTCCCCCGACTGCCGCATCGGCAACTTCGTCACTGCGATGCATCATGTTTCTCCGCCGAGCGATATGCGCACACCCATGGGCGCCCGGCCTTGCATGGCCAGCGCACTTGTTCCTTCGGCCAATGTGGACAACGATGCAATTTTGCAACTTCGCCAAGCGGATCGCCCGGGAAAGTCCTCGTCAAAGCGATGATTCGAAAGCACAAGCATAGGCCAATCCCAGTTCTTACAGGGACTTTAGCGGCGGTTACGCAGAAAGGCTTCCCGCCCCTTGCGGCTAAAGCGAAAGACTCGCATTGTCTGCAAGGACGATGGGGTAGCTTGCATCGTTGCAATATCGTCGCTATGCGCGCCCCGTCTGCAGGCCGGGGGGGACTTGCATCTTGAGTTCCCCGCAAGAGCCTCAGCCCACCCGATGTAAGGAACGAACACGCGTGGAGAATTCCGGGGCCATCAAAGCCAGCTTGCAAGGTCGCTACGCTTCGGCGCTGTTTGAGCTTGCCAGCGAACAGGGCGCTGTGACGTCGGTCGAGAGCGATCTCGACACCGTCGCACGCGCCATCAAGGAAAGCGACGATTTCGCTGCCCTGATTCGCAATCCCGAGGTCAGCCGCGCCGCCGCGGCCAAGGCCGTCGATGCGGTTGCCGGCGTTCTCGCCGTCTCGCCGCTGACGCGCAACTTCCTCGGTGTGCTCGCAGAGAACCGCCGCCTCTCGGCCCTGCCCGAGATCACGCGTGCCTTTGCCGCCATCGCCGCCGCCCAGCGCGGCGAGACCACGGCGCACGTCACGACCGCCCACCCGCTCGACGAAGCCCAGCTCACCCAGCTGCGTGGCAAGCTCGAGGCGCGCGAGGGCCGCAACGTCAAGATCACGACCGACGTCGATCCCGAACTGCTCGGTGGCCTCGTCGTCACCATCGGTTCGAAGCGCATCGACAGCTCGATCCGCACCCGTCTCAATTCGCTCGCCCAGGCCATGAAGGGCTAAGAAAGGCAGAACAATGGATATCCGCGCAGCAGAAATCTCGAAGGTCATCAAGGACCAGATCGCCAGCTTCGGCACCGAAGCCCAGGTTTCCGAAGTCGGCTCGGTTCTGTCGGTCGGTGACGGCATTGCCCGCATTCACGGCCTCGACAACTGCCAGGCCGGCGAAATGGTCGAATTCGCCAACGGCATTCAGGGCATGGCGCTCAACCTCGAGGCCGACAACGTCGGCGTCGTGATCTTCGGCTCGGACGCCGAGATCAAGGAAGGCGATGTCGTCAAGCGCACCGGCACCATCGTCGACGTGCCGACCGGCAAGGGCCTCCTTGGCCGCGTCGTAGACGCTCTCGGCAACCCGATCGATGGCAAGGGCCCGATCATGTACACCGAGCGCCGCCGCGTGGAATCGAAGGCCCCGGGCATCATCCCGCGCAAGTCGGTGCACGAGCCCGTGCAGACCGGCCTCAAGGCCATCGACGCCCTCGTCCCCGTCGGCCGTGGCCAGCGCGAGCTGATCATCGGTGACCGCCAGACCGGCAAGACCGCCGTCGCGATCGACACCTTCATCAACCAGAAGGGTCCGAACGCGGGCGACGACGAGAACAAGAAGCTCTACTGCATCTACGTCGCCGTCGGCCAGAAGCGCTCGACCGTCGCGCAGATCGTGCGCCAGCTCGAAGAGAACGGCGCGATGGAATACTCCATCGTCATCGCCGCGACCGCTTCGGAGCCCGCACCGCTGCAGTACCTCGCGCCCTACACCGGCGCCGCGATGGGTGAGTTCTTCCGCGACAACGGCATGCACGCCGTGATCGTCTACGACGACCTTTCCAAGCAGGCCGTCGCCTACCGCCAGATGTCGCTGCTGCTTCGTCGTCCCCCGGGCCGTGAAGCTTATCCGGGCGACGTGTTCTACCTCCACAGCCGCCTGCTCGAGCGCGCTGCGAAGATGAACGACGAGATGGGTGCCGGTTCGCTGACCGCGCTGCCGATCATCGAAACCCAGGCGGGCGATGTCTCGGCCTACATTCCGACCAACGTGATCTCGATCACCGACGGCCAGATCTTCCTTGAAACCGGCCTGTTCTACCAGGGCGTGCGTCCGGCCATCAACGTCGGTCTGTCGGTCAGCCGCGTCGGCGGTTCGGCCCAGACCAAGGCGATGAAGAAGGTTGCCGGCTCGATCAAGCTCGAGCTCGCGCAGTACCGCGAAATGGCGGCCTTCGCGCAGTTCGGTTCGGACCTCGACGCTTCGACCCAGAAGCTCCTCAACCGCGGTGCGCGCCTGACCGAGCTGCTCAAGCAGCCCCAGTTCTCGCCGCTCCCGTTCGAAGAGCAGACCGTGTCGATCTTCGCGGGCACCAACGGCTACCTCGACAAGCTCCCGGTCGACAAGGTTACCGAGTACGAGGCCGCCATGCTCAGCCACCTGCGCTCCGAGCATGCCGACATCCTGACCTCGATCCGCGAGACCCAGAAGTTCGAGGGCGAGATCAAGGACAAGACCGTCGCCGCACTCGACGCCTTCGCCAAGCAGTTCGCCTGATGGCGGTAACTGCCATCGTGAGGCTTGATGCACGGCCCGACTGCATGGATGTGCTCTGCGCTTCCATGCAGGATGCGGCCGGGCATGCTCAGTCCAATCCGGACTGCGAGCTGATCGAGGCAACCCGCGCTGCCAACGGCGATCCTGTCGTGTATCTCTACGAGCAATGGTCTTCGCAGGCCGCGCTCGATGCTCATGCAGGCACGGAGTACATGCAGGATCTGCTCGCGAAGCTGCCCGACTGGCTGACGCAAAGTCCGCAAGTCGTCATCGCTAAGCCCCTGGAAGGCTGAGAAAATGGCAAGTTTGAAAGAACTCAAGGGCCGGATCAACTCGGTCAAGTCGACCCAGAAGATCACCAAGGCCAAGCAGATGGTCGCCGCGGCCAAGCTGCGCAAGGCGCAGGCCGCCGCCGAATCGGCGCGTCCCTACGCCGCCCGCCTCGCAGAGGTGATGGGCTCGCTCGCCAGCAAGATCACGCTGAGCGAGAACAGCCCCAAGCTCCTCGCCGGCACCGGCTCCGATCAGGTCCACCTGATCGTCGTCGCGAACTCGGACAAGGGCCTGTGCGGTGCCTTCAACGCCAACATCGTCAAGGCCGCGCGCCTCAAGGCGAAGGCGCTGGAAGCCGAAGGCAAGGACGTGCTGTTCTACCTCGTGGGCCGCAAGGGCCGCGCGGTGATCAAGCGCGAGCACCCCGACCAGATCGCTCACATGTTCGACACCACCGACGTGCGTGACCCCGGCTTCAACGAAGCCGAGAAGATCGCCGACGAACTGGTGGCGATGTACGAGGACGGTCGCTTCGACGTGGCGCACCTGTTCTACTCGAAGTTCCGTTCGGCGCTCGTCCAAGAGCCGACCGGCCAGCAGATCATCCCGGTGCCCGCCCCCGCCGCCACGGCAGATGCAGGCAGCGACGCGGTGACCGAGTACGAGCCGGAGGAGGAGGAAATCCTCGAAGCACTCCTGCCGCGCTACCTCAAGACCCAGATCTTCGGTGCCCTGCTGGAGAACGCCGCATCCGAACAGGGTGCGTCGATGACTGCCATGGACAACGCCACGCGCAACGCCGGCGATCTGATCCAGAAGCTGACCATCCAGTACAACCGCAGCCGCCAGGCCGCGATCACCACCGAACTCGTTGAAATTATCGCGGGCGCGGAAGCGCTCTAAGACATCGCAGGCAAGGAAACCTCAAATGGCCACTGCACCCGTGCTTAACCAGACCACCGCAGGCAAGATCAGCCAGGTGATCGGCGCTGTCGTCGACGTCACCTTCGAAGGCGAGCTGCCCCCCATCCTTTCCGCGCTCGAGACCGACAACAACGGTCAGAAGCTCGTTCTCGAGGTCGCCCAGCACCTCGGCGAGAACACCGTGCGCACCATCGCCATGGACGGCACCGACGGCCTCACCCGTGGCCAGTCGGTCGCCAGCACCGGCAAGCAGATCTCGGTCCCCGTCGGTCCCAAGACCCTCGGCCGCATCATGAACGTCGTGGGCGAGCCCATCGACGAGCGCGGCCCGATCGGTTCGGACATGCACGCCCCGATCCACGCCGAGGCACCGGCCTTCATCGACCAGTCGACCGAAGCGGCCATCCTCGTCACCGGCATCAAGGTCATCGACCTTCTCGCGCCTTACGCCAAGGGCGGCAAGATCGGCCTGTTCGGCGGCGCGGGCGTGGGCAAGACCGTGCTCATCCAGGAGCTCATCAACAACATCGCCAAGGGCCACGGCGGCGTGTCCGTCTTCGCTGGCGTCGGTGAGCGTACCCGCGAGGGCAACGACCTCTACCACGAGTTCCTCGACGCTGGCGTTATCGCCAAGGACGCCGAAGGCAACGCCACTTCGGACGGTTCGAAGGTTGCCCTCGTGTTCGGCCAGATGAACGAGCCCCCGGGCGCCCGTGCCCGCGTCGCTCTCTCGGGCCTGACCATGGCCGAGTACTTCCGCGACCAGGAAGGCCAGGACGTTCTGTTCTTCGTCGACAACATCTTCCGCTTCACCCAGGCGGGTGCTGAGGTGTCGGCACTGCTCGGTCGTATCCCCTCCGCCGTGGGCTATCAGCCGACCCTGTCGACCGACATGGGCGCGCTGCAGGAGCGCATCACCTCGACCACCAAGGGTTCGATCACCTCGGTCCAGGCCATCTACGTTCCCGCCGACGACCTTACCGACCCGGCACCGGCAACCTCGTTCGCCCACCTCGACGCGACGACCACGCTGAACCGCGCCATCTCGGAGCTGGGCATCTACCCGGCGGTCGACCCGCTCGACTCGACCTCGCGCGTTCTCGAACCGCGTGTCGTGGGCAACGAGCACTACGAGACCGCCCGCGCCGTCCAGGAGACCCTGCAGAAGTACAAGTCGCTGCAGGACATCATCGCCATTCTCGGCATGGACGAGCTCTCGGAAGAGGACAAGCTGACCGTTGCGCGCGCCCGCAAGATCCAGCGCTTCCTCTCGCAGCCGTTCCACGTCGCCGAGGTCTTCACCGGCATCCCGGGCAAGTTCGTCCAGCTCGAGGACACCGTGAAGTCGTTCAAGGCCGTCGTCGAAGGCGAGTACGACCACCTTCCCGAAGCAGCCTTCTACATGGTCGGCGGCATCGAGGAGGCGGTTGCCAAGGCCAAGAAGCTGGCCGAGGACGCCTAAGCGATGCCCCTGCACTTCGAACTCGTCACGCCGGCCAAGCTCGTCCGCTCTGAGGAAGTCCACATGGTGGTCGTTCCCGGCACCGAGGGCGAGTTCGGCGTGCTCGCGGGCCATGCCCCCTTCATGTCGACCGTCGCCGACGGCGCCATCAAGGTCTACAAGACCGAGAACGCGATTCCCGAAGAGATCGTCATCTCGGGCGGTTTCGCCGAAGTCGGCGATGCGGGCCTGACCGTGCTCGCGGAGCACGTCGAGGGCTGAGCCTGCGTCCCTGCCACAAGGCCGGGCACAAGCATATCAAGGGCGTCTCCGGCCATGCCGGGGGCGCCCTTCGCTTTTGAGTGCCACGAAAATCCGCAGCCCCTCAGCTCTTGCGACGGGTGGGCGCGTGGAAGTCGGCAGGCTTGTTCGCGACCCAGCCAAGAAAGCGCGTAATGGCAGGATCACCACGCAACTCCTCGACAGCCGCTCCGATCCGCGCGAGTTGGTGGTTGGTGAAGGTCACGTGGAGCGTGCGATGGCAAATCGGGTGCACCGGCACGGTCTCACGCCCGCCGCGGCTCTTGGGCACGGGGTGATGCCATTCCACGCGGCGCCCCAGCGGACGCTCGCATAGCCAGCACGTGCGATCTTGCGCTTCCATCGCCGCCGGTTACTAAACCCTCGCAACGGGACTGGCCAGCTTCGCGACGAGCCGTGACCGGCATTAGGAAGTTATCAAAGTTTCAACCTTAATAACCGGTTCGGTCGCTCAGATTGGCCCGTCGGTTTGACGGGTGCGGGGATAAGGTTGACAGGCACATGACGGCATTCGGACGACGCAGCGGGATCGGCGGCATGGGCCAGGGTGCCCGGCCCGCATTCGGCGTCGCCAAACCGATCAAGAACGGCACGGCCGGTGACAAGGCGGCCACCGCACGTGGCGGCGTGCCCACGCCCGGCGAGCCTTCCGCACCGATGGAGCCCACGCCCAGCGCGCAGAACATGCGCGAGGACGCGATGAGCCGTCTCGCCGATCGCGCCAACGCGGTGCACAGCGGCGAATCCGAACAGGGCGGCTTCGAAGCCTCGATTCACAAGATCAAGGAACAGGTGCTTCCGCGCCTGCTCGAACGCGTCGACCCCGAGGCTGCGGCCACGCTCACCAAGGACGAGCTGTCGGAGGAATTCCGCCCGATCATCATCGAGGTGCTCGCCGAGCTCAAGATCACCTTCAACCGCCGCGAACAGTTCGCGCTGGAGAAGGTGCTGATCGACGAACTGCTCGGCTTCGGCCCGCTGGAAGAGCTGCTTAACGACCCCGACGTCTCCGACATCATGGTCAACGGGCCCAACCAGACCTACATCGAAAAGAAGGGCAAACTGCAGCTCGCGCCGACCAAGTTCCGCGACGAGCAGCACCTGTTCCAGATCGCCCAGCGCATCGTCAACCAGGTCGGCCGCCGCGTCGACCAGACCACGCCGCTGGCCGACGCCCGTCTCAAGGACGGCAGCCGTGTCAACGTCATCGTGCCTCCGCTTAGCTTGCGCGGCACGGCGATCTCGATTCGTAAGTTCTCCGAAAAGCCGATCACCATCGACATGCTCAAGGACTTCGGCTCGATGTCCGAGAAGATGGCGACCTGTCTCAAGATTGCGGGCGCCTGCCGTATGAACGTGGTCATCTCGGGCGGTACCGGCTCGGGCAAGACGACGATGCTCAATGCCCTGTCGAAAATGATCGACCCGGGCGAGCGCGTGCTCACCATCGAGGACGCGGCCGAACTTCGCCTGCAGCAGCCGCACTGGCTGCCGCTCGAAACCCGCCCGCCGAACCTCGAGGGCCAGGGCGCGATCACCATCGGCGACCTCGTCAAGAACGCCCTGCGTATGCGCCCCGACCGCATTATCCTGGGCGAAATTCGTGGCGCGGAGTGTTTCGACCTCCTCGCCGCGATGAACACCGGCCACGACGGCTCGATGTGTACGCTCCACGCCAACTCGCCGCGCGAGTGCCTCGGGCGTATGGAGAACATGATCCTGATGGGCGACATCAAGATCCCCAAGGAAGCCATCAGCCGCCAGATCGCGGAATCGGTCGACATCATCGTGCAGGTTAAGCGCCTTCGCGATGGTTCGCGCCGCACCACCAACATCACCGAAGTGATCGGCATGGAAGGCGACGTCATCGTCACGCAGGAACTGTTCAAGTTCGAGTACATGGACGAAACCGACGACGGCAAGATCCTCGGCGAGTTCCGCAGCTCGGGCCTGCGCCCCTACACCCTCGAGAAGGCGCGCCAGTTCGGTTTCGACCAGGCCTATCTCGAAGCCTGCCTCTAAGCTCGGGGTTCTGCCAGCTATCGGCCTTGCCGTGACACCTACGGGAAATCCGCGGGTGTTACGGGGGTAATCCCTGACGCATTCCCCCGGGAGTCTGGCTGGAGCGGTCAGCCAGGGTGCCATAAACTCGCATGAGATCGGCCGACATGGGTCACCGATCCGAAGGGGAGGCAGCCATGAACCCGCAAGGTGTCCGGCCAGATCATCGTACTATGCGCAAGGCCCTCATGGGAGTTTCCCTGATGGCGCTGACCTTGGCCCCGCTCCCGGCCCACGCGGACTCGATCAACGAGAATTACTGGATCGAGGTTTCCTACTTCCGACCATCCGTCGATAGCGCGGTCTATGTCGAGGACCGCACCGCCACCATCCCGGCGACCGTGATCGACCTCGAGCAGGACCTTCATTTCGAGCAGCACGCCTCTGCTCCCACGGTCCATGCAGGGCTCAAGCTCGGCAACGGCTTTCGCGCCTTCTTCGAGTACTTCTCGATCGACCGAGATGCCCAGGGCACGATCAACCGCGACATCCATTTCGCCAACCTCACCTTCCCCGCCACGGCCAACGTAGCGAGCAGCTTCGAGACCGACACCTATCGCGCGGGCGTGGGCTGGGACTTCCTGACCGGCAAGGATTTCGTCCTTGGCGCTGCGGTAGGCCTTCACGCCACCAACTTCGCAATCACGCTGGAGGGCGAAGCCAGCTTTGCCGGGCAGAGCGCCGCCTTTGAAAGCCGCCGGCGCAGTGCGCTCGCACCTCTTCCGACACTGGGGATTTACGGCATCTACCAGGTCACGCCGAACCTGCGCCTGCAGGGCCGCGCAGACTACCTGAAGCTCACCCTCAACAATGCAAGCGGCCGCATCCTCAACGCCGAGGCTGCGCTGCTTTACGAGTTGCACGACAATGTGGCTCTGGGCCTTGGCTACCGCCACGTCGACATGCGCCTCGAGATCGCCAAACCCGAGTGGGTCGGCGGGATCGATTACCGTTTCAACGGGCCGCATGTCGTCTTGAGGGGGAGCTTTCGTTAAGCGGCGAACCTCAGGTCCGCTTCTTTATCGGCGTGAGTGTCTGGCCAATTTCCGTCAGCCGGTCAGCCAATGTCTCCCGCCCAGACCAATCAGCAGGACCGCTCCGAGAAACGCGATCAGGAATATCCCGGTCCATGGCATGAAGCCCACCCGGTCTAGATCGCGGCGGCGCATGCGGCGTCGCTCGGCGAGGCTGGCGATAGCCGCGACGATGGCCAGCACGGCGCCGGCACTGAGCATGATCTGATCGCCCTGTTCCATTCCCTGCACTTGCCCCGAAGTGCACGTGAGTTAAAGCACCTTGCGTGCGCTCTTCCCCAAACTCCCTCCCGACGCAGCCCGCCTCGCCTACCCAGGGCGAACGGCCTCACAATCCCCTGCTGGCCATCGGGCTCAGACTGGGGGCGACCTTTGCGCTGGCGACGATGTTCATGCTGATCAAGCTCGCCGGTACGCATGGCGTCTCGATGCCCGAACTGATGTTCTGGCGCCAGGCGGTCAGCGTCCCCCTGATCGCAGGCTGGCTGGCGATGTCGCGCCAGCTCGGCAAGCTTGCCACCCGCCGCCCCGTCGCACACGCCGGACGTGCGGCGGTGGGGACGCTCGGCCTGTTCTGCAACATCGCCGCCTCGACCCTGCTACCGCTGCCGGTCGCGACGACATTGGGCTTCACGGCACCGCTCTTCGCCGTGCTCATCACCGCGATCATCCTGCGCGAACACGTCGGACGCTGGCGCTGGACCTCGGTCGTGGCCGGCTTTGCCGGTGTACTGGTTATTGCAGGCCCCGGCGAGATCGCCGACGTCCCGACACTGGGCATCGTCGCTGGGCTTGGCGCCGGGGTGATCGTCGCCACCGTCAGCTTCCAGATCCGCGATCTTGCGCGCACCGATACACCGATCTCCATGGTGTTCTGGTTTGCTCTGTTCGGGATGCTGGGGGCGAGCGTTTTCCTGCCCTTCTATGGACGCATCCACGATGGCGAGGCCTATCTGATCCTGCTCGGTGTCGGGCTTGCTGGTACCGTCGGCCAGTTCTTCATCGCCGCCTCGCTACGCCATGCCCCGGTCGCAACCGTCGTCGTGATCGACTACGTCTCGCTCATCTGGGCGACGCTGTACGGCCTTGTGATCTTCGACAGCTGGCCACCGCACACCACCTGGCTCGGCGCGCCCCTGATCATCGCTGCGGGAATGATCATCACCTGGCGCGAGCACTTCCTCGCCAAGCGCGTATCCCCCACGTCCTCGCTCGACTCGGGGGCACTGGAGGAAGCAGCAGACGAAACCGACCCCGACATGCGCCGCGGAACCTGACCGCCAGATCGGTGTTTCTCCCGATACCTGCCGGGCACTGAGCCGGCGAGACAAGGAAGGAAGACACCATGATCCGCAAGATCGTATTTGCCTGCCTCGCGGGCTCCCTCGCGCTCGGCGCCAGCGCTTGCAACACCGTCAAGGGTGCTGGCCAGGACATCGAATCGGTCGGTCAGGCTGGCGACGAAGCCATCAACTGACCAAATTCGAGAGCCGGAAAAGCGCCTCACGCCACCGAGTGCACTTTTCCGGCTCTCGATCCGCACTGATCGATCGTGACTGTCGATCATTGCACACGGCGACTTTTGCGCAGGAATGTTCCGCTCTAGTCTGGTGTCCTCGTTTTCAGGATGGACCCGCCATGACGGACAGCAAGTCACCCCGTTTTCACAGGATCGCTATCACCCTCGCACTCGGCGCCATGCTGGTGGGAACCGCTGCGTGCAACACCGTGAAGGGTGTGGGTCGTGACCTCGAGAGCGCTGCCGACGCGGTCGACCGCGCCACCTGAAGCCTCAGTCCTCTCGCGGTGGCCTGCGATGCCACAGCGAGGCGAGAAGGCTCCCGATCAATACGTGCATGACCGCCGATATCGCGGCGGGAACCGGTGCAAGCGCGGCCTGCGCAGGCAGCGCGAACTGGCGCGCAAAGCTCGGGCTGGAGGCGAGGCTGGCACCAAGCCCACTGTTCTGCATGCCCACCTCGATGCTGATCGTACGCGCAGCGGCTTCCTCGAGACGCAGCAGCTTGCCCAGCAGGTAGCCGAGACCGAAACCCAGCGCGTGCAGCGTCGCCACCGCGGCAAGCAGCACGCCTGCATGGTCTGCGATCAACGGCTTCGAGCGCGCCACGATGGCCGAAACGATCAGCACCACGAAGAGCACCGAAACAAGTGGCGAGATTGCAGTCAGGCGGCGGGTCACACCTGGCACGAAGCGGTTGAGCGCGACCCCCGCGACCACTGGCAGCAGCACCACGGTCACCATCTCGCGAAACAGGCTGACGCGGTCGATCTCGATCCATACCCCGCCAAGCGCGCCGGTCAGCACGGGCGTGAGCACGATGGCAGCAAGTGTGGAGACGAGGGTCATCGTCACCGACAGCGCCACGTTGGCACGTGCGAGATAGCTGATGACGTTGGAAGCCGTTCCACCGGGACAGCAGGCGACGAGGATCAGGCCGACCGCGAGGCCCGGCGCAAGCCCCCAGACCTCGGCGGAGAAAAAGCCGGCGAGCGGCATCACGGTAAACTGGAGCAAGGCGCCCGCGATAACCTGCCGCGGCAAGGCGAGTACGCGGCGGAAATCGTCAGGGCTCAGGGTTAGTCCCATGCCGAGCATGATGATGCCCAGCATTACCGCGATCAGCGACTGCCCGAAGGGACGAACGCTGCCATCGGCGACCCAGGTGAAGTGTTCGGGTACGAACCAGGCCCAGGTAACACCCAGTACGGTCCACAAGGCGAAGAGCCTCGTCACGCGGTCCGCCATCGCCAGTCCCTCCCTTCATGTCGACCCACGCGTTCGCGCCGGGCCGATACGCAGCGAGGCGGGACACGCGTGCCCCGCCTCGCCATGTTTGCATGCCAAGCTCAGCTTTCGGCTGAGGCGTCCTTCCAGACGAGCACCGGCTTGCGTGCCGCGCGGGTCTCGTCGAGGCGACGGCGCGGCGCGAAGAACGGTGCCTCGTGCAGGCTCTCGTCGCCCGCCTTGGCACGCTCGGCGAGACTGCGCAGCGAGCCGATGAAGCGGTCGAGACCGGCCTTGCTCTCTGTCTCCGTCGGCTCGACAAGCATCGCGCCCTTGACCACCAGCGGGAAATAGACCGTCATCGGGTGGAAACCCTCGTCGATCAGACCCTTGGCGATGTCGAGCGTGGAAAGGCCATCGGCCAGCCCCGCGTCGCTGAACAGCGCCTCGTGCATGCAAGGCCCGCTCTTGCCGAAAGGAGCCTCGAGCAGATCATCACACGAGCGCAGGATGTAGTTGGCGTTGAGCACCGCGTCTTCCGCCACCTGCTTCAGGCCATCGTTGCCGTGGCTGAGAATATAGGTGAGCGCGCGGGTGAACATGCCCATCTGGCCATGAAAGGCGACCATGCGGCCAAAGGCGCTCTGATGCCCCTCGCCCCGGTTCTCTTCCTCGACGAGATGGATCGCCCCGTCAGCCCCACGCGTAACGAAAGGCAGCGGCGCGTAAGGTGCCAGCGCTTCCGAGAGCACCACCGGACCGGCACCGGGACCACCGCCGCCATGAGGCGTCGAGAAGGTCTTGTGCAGGTTGATGTGCATGGCATCGACGCCGAGATCGCCCGGACGCACGCGCCCGACGATGGCGTTGAAGTTCGCGCCGTCACAGTAGACGTAACCGCCCACCGCGTGAACGGCATCGGCAATCGCCTTCATGTCGGGCTCGAACAGGCCGCAGGTATTGGGGTTGGTGATCATCACGCCCGCAACGTCCGGCCCAAGCTTGGCCTTGAGCGCCTCGAGATCGACCCGGCCATCCGGGGTCGCCGGGATCGACTGGACCTTGAAGCCGGCAAAAGCAGCCGTCGCCGGATTGGTACCGTGCGCGCTCTCGGGCACGAGCACGATGTCGCGGCTTTCCCCGCGCGCATCGAGCGCGGCGCGGATGCACAGCAGGCCGCAAAGCTCGCCGTGCGCACCTGCCTTGGGACTCATCGCGACCGAGGCCATGCCGGTCAGCTTGATCAGCCAGTCGGCGAGCTGCTCGATCACTTCGAGCGCGCCCTCGATGGTCTTTTGCGGCTGGAGCGGGTGAACGTCGGCGAAGCCCGGCAGGCGGGCCATCTTCTCGTTCAGGCGCGGGTTGTGCTTCATGGTGCACGAGCCGAGCGGGAACGGGCCGAGGTCGATACCGTAGTTCTGGCGCGAGAGGCGCGTGTAGTGGCGCACGGTCTCAGGCTCGGTCAGGCCGGGGAGCGCGGGGGCTGCCTTGCGCAGGAACTTCGCAAGACCCGATGCAGGCTTGCGCGCAGGGGTGTCGAGATCGACACCGCACTTGCCCTCGCTGCCGAGTTCGAAGATCAGCGGCTCCTCGAGCATCAGCGCGCGATCACCGCTGGCAGTCGGAGCGCCAGTGCCCTCGCCGCCTGCTTCCTTCATGGTCGGGCGCCAGCCCGATGCGTTCACGCCGCTCATGCCGCCGCTCCTTCCAGGACTGCCGCAAGTTCGCGGGCAAAGGTCTCGATGTCCTCGTCGGTGACCGTCTCGGTCGCCGCGACGAGCAGGCCCTTGTGCAAGGCCGTCTCGGCCGGGAACAGGCGGCCGAGCGACACGCCGCCCAGAACGCTGCGCTCGGCCAGCTCGCGAACCACTTCGCGCGCCTCTGCCGGCAGGACCAGCGTGGCTTCGTTGAAGTAGGCATCGTTGAGCAGCGAGACGCCGGGAATCTGCGTGAGGCGCTCGACCAGAGCCTGCGCCCGGTCGTGGTTGACCGCCGCCAGACCGGCGAGGCCCTCGCCACCCAAGAGGGTCATGTGAATGCTGAAGGCCAGCGCGCAAAGACCTGAATTCGTGCAGATATTGCTCGTCGCCTTCTCGCGGCGAATGTGCTGCTCGCGGGTCGAGAGGGTGAGCACGAAGCCGCGCTTGCCCTCGGCATCGACGGTCTCGCCGCACAGGCGGCCCGGCATCTGGCGCACGAATTTCTCGCGGCAGCCGAACAGGCCGAGGTAGGGCCCACCGAACTGCAGGCCGACGCCGATCGACTGGCCCTCGCCCACGACGATGTCGGCGCCCAGATTGCCCGGTGCCTCGATCATGCCGAGTGCGACCGGCTCGGTCACGACGACGATCAGCAACGCCTTGGCGGCATGGGCAGCCTCAGCAATCGCCGCGAGATCGGGGATGCGCCCCATGATGTCGGGGTACTGCACGACGACGCTTGCCGTACCCTCGTCGATCGCCGCGATCACCGCAGCATCATCGGGTTCGGCAGACAGCTCGGGGGCGAGGCTGACGATGTCGTCCTTGGTGAACTTCGCCATGGTGCGCACGACTTCGCCGTAGTGCGGGTGCAGGCCGCCCGAGAGCACCGCCTTGCCCTTCTTGGTCACGCGCGCGGCCATCAGGATCGCTTCCCAGCACGCGGTCGAGCCGTCGTACATCGAGGCATTGGCGATGTCGGTGCCGAACAGCTGCGCGACCTGGGTCTGGAACTCGAAGAGCACCTGCAGCGTGCCCTGCGCGATCTCGGGCTGGTAGGGCGTGTAGGCGGTGAGGAACTCGCCGCGCTGGATCAAGTGATCGACCGAGGCCGGCACGTGATGGCGATAGGCGCCTGCGCCGAGAAAGAACGGCGCGGCCTCGGCGTTGAGGTTCTTGGCCGCGAGGCGGGACATGTGCCGCTCGACCGCCATCTCGCTGGCGTGGCCGGGCAGGCCTTCGATCGGGCCGTCGAGACGTGCCGCTTCGGGCACGTCGCAGAACAGGTCGTCGACCGAGGCGGCGCCGATGACGCCGAGCATGTCGGCACGATCGGTGTCGGTCAGGGGAAGATAACGCATCAGGCAGCGGTTCCTGTCGTTGGAAGACTTGCGCGCGCCGTATGCATCCCGCGGCGGCTATCGGGTTCGATCAGTGCCCGGCTGGCGGCGCGCCTCCGCGATGCGAAGAGGCGCGCCTGCATTGCCGGTTCAGGCAAGGCCCTGCGCATGCGGCGGCAGGGCCATGCGATCAGAGGCCTTCGACGTATTTCTTGTAGGCGGCCTCGTCCATCAGCTCTTCGAGTTCTGCCGCATCCGAAAGGGTGATGCGGAACAGCCAGCCGCCGACTTCGGCGTCGGTGTTGACCAGCTCGGGCTCGTCGGCGAGCGCGTCGTTGGACTCGGTGATGGTGCCCGAAACCGGGGTGTAGACGTCACTGGCGGCCTTGACCGAGTCGACGACGGCAACCGAGTCGCCCTTGGCGACTTCGCCCTCTTCAGGAAGGTCGACGAAGGTGATGTCGCCGAGCTGGCCCTGTGCGTAGTCGGTGATGCCGACGGTGCCGAGGTCGCCCTCGACTTCGATCCACTCATGGTCCTCGGAATAATAGGTAGGCATCGGGAAGGCTCCTCAGCGGAAATAACGGTTGGGAACGAAAGGCATCGGTGCGACCGTCGCAGCGAGACGCTTGTTGCGCACCTCGATGGTCAGCTCGGTCCCGTCGGCGGCGAGCGCGGTATCGACGTAGGCCATGGCAATGGGATGCTGCAGGCTCGGCGCGAAGCCGCCCGAGGTGACGACGCCGACCTCGGTCTCGCCGTGAAGCACGCGCGCACCCTCGCGCGCGGCCATGCGACCGGTCAGGGTCAGGCCGACGCGCTTGCGCGCGGTACCCTCGGCGATGTCGCGCTGCACGCGCTCGGCTCCGGGGAAACCACCTTCGCTGCGGCGACGCTTGTTGACGCCGAACAGCAGGCCGGAATCGACCGGACCGTGCTCGGGGTCCATGTCGTGACCGTAGAGCGGCAGCCCCGCCTCGAGACGCAGCGAATCGCGTGCGCCAAGGCCGATCGGGTGAACTTCGTCCTCGCCGCAGATCAGCGAGGCGACATGCGCCGCGGCCTCGCCGGGGATCGCGATTTCGAAACCGTCCTCGCCGGTGTAGCCCGAGCGGCTGATCCAGGCATCGACGCCGCCGAGCGTGAAGGCAGCGCCCTTCATGAACTTGAGGTCGGCAAGCGCGGTCTCGCCCTCGACCAGACGTTCGAGCACGGCGAAAGCCTTGGGACCTTGCAGCGCAAGCAGCGCGCTGTCGTCGAGGTGGTTGAGGTTGACCTCATCGGGCAGCAACTCGCGCAAGGTGCCGATGTCGTCCCACTTGGTCGCGCCATTGACGACGAGGTAGAAACCTTGTGCCCAGCGCGTGACCATCAGGTCGTCGAGAATTCCGCCATTCTCGTCGAGCAGCAGCGAGTAGCGCACCGAGCCATGCTTGAGCGTCGAGAGATCGATCGGCAGTGCAGCCTCAAGCGCGGCATCGAGATCGAGCGAGGCGCCCTCTTCGAGGCTGACGTAGAGCTGGCCCATGTGGCTGACGTCGAACAGGCCGGCGCTCTCGCGGGTCCACAGGTGTTCGGCCATGATGCCGCCACCCTCACCGTCGTACTGGACCGGCATCATGTAGCCGGCGAACTCGACCATCCGGCCGCCCTGCTCGCGATGCCAGGCATCGAGCGGCAGCAGCAAGGTCTCGATCGGTTCGAGACCTTCGGCCTCGTCGAGCGGATTCACGTCAGTGGAAGGCTTTTCACTCAAGGCACAACTCCGCACAGATCGGTAACACCATTAACAGGTGCCCCCTCTGTCACGGAAGCCTGAGAGTTTTCCCGAGGCAAGCCGGAATTCCGGCCAGTCGCGGTTACACCGTCGGCGGCCTGCCCCGAAATCGGGACGAGGCACTTTCCAGAGTATCGCTATCGACGGGCGCGGTCCTTTTGCCTGAGAGTTTCCGGGGCGGTTGCTCCTTCGGCGCCTCTTCGATTCCCTTCCCGGACAGGTCCGGTCGCGAATCGGCGAGATCTCTCCCGCGCTGCCAGCGATTGACCGCGCATTGCTGCACACGGCGAAGCCTGTCAACGCCGCACGCCCCCAAAAAGACGCTATTCCCCGAAGCGAAGCTCCGCCCTTCGGATGCCGTCGTATTCGTGAACGAAGCGCCCTTTCGCGTTCTCGAGCGCGAGGCCGAGCAACGAGCGCCCCATCCTTATCGCGCGAACAGAGCGGAAGCGGCGCGCCTTGCCGTGCAGCACGGCAAGATTGGCAAGTGGCCCCAGAATTTGCCCCAGCCCCTCGAGTTTGCGCTTCTCGGCGCGCTTGCCAAGCAGGAGGCCGGGGCGAACGACGTCGAGTCGCTCGAAGCCCAGTTTCATGAGCGCGACCTCGGTCTCGCCCTTCACCGAGAGATAGAAGTTGCGGCTCGCGCTGTCCGCGCCGACCGAGGAAACGAGCACGAAGTGCGCAATCCCGCAGGCGCGCGCTGCCCTTGCAGTTGCGAGCACGAGATCGTGATCGACGGCGCGAAACGCCTTCTCGCTGCCTGCGCGCGCGATCGTGGTGCCCAGCGCGCATACCAGGACGTCGGCCCGGGCGGCCTCGATCAGTTCGCCCCAGCGCTCTGGCGCACCGACGAGCACTTCCATGCGTGCCCCCGCGGGGAGCGGCACTTCGCCGCGCGCGACCGCGATCAGGCGCAGGTCGTCGCGCCCCACCGCCGCCGCCATGACCGCGGAGCCGACGAGCCCGCTCGCCCCCACGAGACAGACACGCCGTACGGTCATGGTATCGCGATCCTCTCAGACATTGCGCAGGCCATCGGGCGTGCGCCCGTAGATGCGCTCGTGGCAGGTAATGGCGTAGCGGTCGGTCATTCCCGCGACGTAGTCGGCGATGTGGCGGCTGCGCTCGGGTTCCTGGCGCGGCATGTGATCGAGCCAGCTCTCCTCCATCAGCACCGCTTCCTGCGAGTAGGCGGAGTAGAGCTCGGCCAGCACGGCACGAGCCCGGCGCGCGGTCTCGAGCTGCTCGGGGTGGTAGTAGAGCTTCTCGTACATGAAGCGCTTGAAGGCACGTTCGCCCTCCTCCATCTCGGGCGAGAAGGCGATCAGCGCCCGGCCCGCGGCGCGCACCTCATCGACGCTGGTGATCCCGACGAGGCGCTTGCGGCTCTCGGCGACGAGATCGTTGACCATCGTTCCGATCTGGCTGCGCAGCAGCTCGGCCAGCTGGCGCTCGACCGGAACGCCGGGATAGCGCCGTTCGACCGCGGCCCAGTTCGCCTCGATGAACGGGTGTGCGAGCAGTTCGTCGAGATCGAGGAAACCGGCGCGCAGGCCATCGTCGATATCGTGGTTGTCGTAGGCGATGTCGTCGGACAGCGCGGCCACCTGCGCCTCGAGCGAGGCATGGGTGCCAAGGTCGAGATCGTAGGCCGCATTCAATTCGGCGAGAGCCCAGTTGGGGTTCTCGACCGGGCCGTTGTGCTTGGCGAGGCCCTCGAGCATTTCCCAGGTCAGGTTGAGCCCGTCGTGCTCGCAATAGGGGCTGTCGATGCGCATCAGCGTGCGCAGCGTATTGGCGTTGTGGTCGAAACCGCCCGCCTTGTGGAGCGCGGCATCGAGCGCATCCTCCCCGGCGTGCCCGAAGGGCGGGTGGCCGATATCGTGCGCGAGCGCGAGGCCTTCGGTCAGGTCCTCGTCGAGGCCGAGGATGCGTGCGATGACGCGGGCAATCTGCGCGACCTCGAGGCTGTGAGTGAGGCGCACGCGGTAATGGTCGCCATCGGGCGCGATGAAGACCTGCGTCTTGTAGCGCAGCCGCCGGAAAGCGATTGAGTGGATGATGCGATCGCGGTCGCGCTGGTAGGGAGAGCGTTCGCCGCGGGCGAGGCCGTTCTCCATCGCGAATTCGCGCCCGCGCGAACGGGCCGGATCGGAGGCGTAGGGTGCTAGCGTCACGCTGGTCAATATTCCCGTTCTTTGCGCGGTGGGATGAAAGGAGCCCCTAGCGGGCCAGACCGGTCGAACACAAGACCGCCGCGCGTGTCGTGACCCGGATCGTCACCGGATCCTCGATGCCGCTCGCGGCCTCGCGCAAATCACGCAAGCTATGCTTCTCGCCCTCGAGCGAACGCAGTGCGATGAGTTGTGGCACCGAAAGCTCGCGCGCCATGCGCCCGGCAATGCAGGCGGAGACGCCCTCGCCCATGCCCGCCTCCTCGAAGGCAGAGCGCAGGTGCCACTCGGCGATGGCGGGGGCAGCGTAGTACCAGGCAAGGGCGGCGAGCGCGGCAAGCACCGCAAGGCGAACGAGCATCTTCATCGCCCCGCGCCGTGCCCGCAGCGCAGCCGCGCGTCAATCGGGACATTGCCGTGAGTGCTCATGCTTCCCTCACTTCAGCCAGAGCAGGAGCGCGATACCTGCCAGCGAAGCCGCGATCGAGGCGAACAGCGGCCCTGCCGCGCGCCAGCGCAGCATTGTGCCTCCGGCCAGGGCAAAAGCCAGGACGCCCTTCACCGCAGTGTTGGCGAGAACCGGCACCGCGAGAAGGAGACCGGCCTGATCGGGCTCCATGAGGTCCATCGGCAGTCCCGCGAGAGTGAGCACGGCCGCATCGACGTCCCACATCCCGGTGAGACCCAGCACGACGACGATACCCTCGTCGCCGAAGCGCTCCAGCGCCCAGCGCGCAGGAATGGCGACGATGGCGACAGCGCCCGCGAGCAGCAGGGCCGGGCGGAAGTCGAGTGGGTTGGCCAAAGCGATCGCCTCGCCCTGCCCGCCAGCGCCAGTGCCGCCCCCCGAACGCGCGGCTAGCCAGGTCACTGCCCCGCCCACCACGAAGCCGGGAGTCATCGCCAATGCCAGCGAGGCACTGGTGTATGGCACGAGCAGGATCGCGAGCACCTGCACGCGCGCGAACATGACCAGCGATGCAATCCCGATGCCTGCGATGAGCGCGCCTGCCGGTCCGTCTCCGGTATGGAGGCGACGCGCATAGGCCAGCGTCACCGCTGTCGAGGAAACCAGCGCGCCGAACAGCGCGGTGATGACGATGCCCTTGTCAGCCCCGAAGCGCCGCCCGACCACGTAACCGGCAAAGGACAGGCCGAGAACCACGACGACGACCATCCAGATCTGGCGCGGGTTCCAGGCATCGAACGGTCCGTAGCCTGCATCCGGGAGCAGCGGCAGGACGACCAGCGCGACGATGGCAAAGCGCGCGATCGCCTCGACTTCCTTACGCTCGAGCCCCTTGAGCATGGCATGAGCCCGCCCGCGCGAGGCCAGTACCAGCGTGACGACAGCGGCAACTGCGAGCGCCTCGCTCACCAGCCCCTCGCCCGCGAGATAGCCCAGCACGAAAGTCATGATCCCGGCCAGCGTATTGGTGACCGAGAGGCTGGTCCTTTGCACCAGCTCGCCGCGATAGCCGAGAACGAGCGCGGCCACCACGCCAAGGCCCATGACAAGGCCCAGCGCCTGCGGAACACGCGCGGCAATGCCGCCGGCAAGCCCGAGCAGGCCGAACGTGCGCAGCCCGCTGACCCGGCCACCGTCCGCCGCCTCGCGCTGGCTCCAGCCACGCTCGATGCCGATGAGGATGCCAACCCCGAGAGCCGCCGCAAGAACGCGCAGCAAGTCCATGTCGAAACCGGTCACCGCGCCGATGCTCTGGACGCGAAGGACCTGTACCGTGATACCTGCGCTGTCATGTAAATAGCCCGCCTGTCCCTCAGTTCGGACCAGCTGCCATGACGCCCCCGCGTCGAGCCCTGCCCACCGACGCTTTGACGCGGGCAGGCGCGGCTCGTCAATGCAAAACGAGGCGCCCTTCGACGGGCGCCTCGCTCCATTGTATCCTGAGTTGCGCGGCGCGTCCCTGACGGGCGGCCCGCAGGCGGATCAGTCGTCCATGGCCTTGACGATGTCCTCGACCATCTTCTTTGCGTCGGCGAGCAACATCATGGTCTGGTCCATGTAGAACACGTCGTTGTCGACGCCGGCATAGCCCTGACCGCCCATCGAGCGCTTGATGAAGAAGATCGTCTTGGCCTTGTCGACGTCGAAGACCGGCATGCCGTAGATCGGCGAGGACTTCTCGGTCTTGGCTGCCGGGTTCACGACGTCGTTGGCACCGATGATGAAGGCAACGTCGGCCTGCGCGAACTCGGAGTTGATGTCCTCGAGCTCGAAGACCTCGTCGTAAGGTACGTTCGCCTCGGCCAGAAGCACGTTCATGTGCCCGGGCATGCGGCCCGCAACCGGGTGGATCGCGTACTTCACGTTGACGCCCGCTTCCTTGAGCACGTCGCCCATCTCGCGCAGGGCATGCTGGGCCTGCGCGACCGCCATGCCGTAGCCCGGAATGATGATGACGTTCTCGGCTTCCTTCATCAGGAAGGCCGCGTCCTCGGCCGAGCCGCGCTTCCACGGCCGCTGTTCGCCGCTGGCACCGCCACCGCCGCCGCCCGAAGCGTCGGCACCGAAGCCGCCGGCAATGACCGAGATGAAGGAGCGGTTCATCGCCTTGCACATGATGTACGAGAGGATCGCACCCGAGGAACCGACGAGCGCGCCGGTGATGATCATCGCGGTGTTGTGGAGCGTGAACCCCATCGCCGCGGCGGCCCAGCCTGAGTAGGAGTTGAGCATCGAGACGACCACCGGCATGTCCGCACCGCCGATCGGGATGATCAGCAGGAAGCCGATCACGAAAGCGGCGAGCGTGATGCCGAGGATGAGCATGCCCTCGCCCGGCCCCGCGCTCTCGCTCATCGCATAGACCGCGACCGCGCCGAGAATGCCGAGCAGGACCACCAGATTGATGGCGTGACGTCCGGGCAGCAGGATCGGCGCACCGCCCATGTTGCCGTTGAGCTTGAGGAAGGCGATGATCGAGCCCGAGAAGGTGATCGCGCCGATGGCGATACCAAGACCCATCTCGATGCGGCTGGCGACCATGATCTGGCCCATCGGATCAAGGATCTCGAAAGCCCCCGGGTTGAGCCAGGCCGCAAGTCCCACCAGCACCGCGGCAAGGCCGACGAGCGAATGGAATGCAGCAACGAGCTGTGGCATCGCGGTCATGGCGATGCGCCGGGCAATGACGAAGCCGACGATACCGCCGAGGAAGATGGCGATAGCGATCTCGGGCAGGCTGGCGATCTCGTGGGTGACAAGCGTCGTGACGACAGCGATACCCATGCCGATCATGCCATAGCGGTTGCCCTGTCGGCTGGTGGTGGGGTGCGACAGCCCGCGCAATGCGAGAATGAAGCAGATGCCGGCAACGAGGTAGGCAAGAGCCACCCAGGGATTGACCGGCGCGTGACCGGAAGCGACATCCGCTGCCGTGTCGATGGCGAGCCCCGGCATTGCCGAGGCGAGAAGACCGGATGCCGTCATCACTTGGCCTCCTTCTTCGCAGGCTTTTCCTTCTTCTTGTACATCGCGAGCATGCGTTCGGTGACCGCGAAGCCGCCGAAGATGTTGACGCTTGCCAGTACGACTGCAGCCAGCCCCAGCCACTTGGCTCCGGGGACCCCGGCAGCAGCACTGGCGACCAGCGCGCCAACGATGATCACGGAAGAAATCGCGTTGGTCACCGCCATGAGCGGCGTGTGCAGCGCGGGCGTGACCGACCACACCACGTAGTAGCCGACGAAGCACGCCAGCACGAAAATCGATAGAATGCTTATGAAGTCCATGTGGACTACCTCCCCCCTCAGCCGAGCAGTCGCTCGTTGACCACCTTGCCGCCCTTGGTCAGGCGGATGGCATTGCCGATTTCCTCGTCGAGGATCGGTTCCCCGGCTTCCTTGTCCCAGAAGGCGGAGAGAAAGTTGAACAGGTTGCGTGCGAAAAGCGCGGACGCGTCGGTGGGCAGATGTGCGGGCGTGTTCGACAGCCCGATGATCTTGACGCCATGCTTGACCACCAGTTCGTCGGCGACGGTGCCCTCGACGTTGCCGCCCTGAGGCGCCGCAAGATCGAAGATCACCGAACCCGGCTTCATCGTCGCGATCTGCGCATCGGTGATGAGGCGCGGGGCAGGACGCCCCGGGATCAGCGCGGTAGTGATGACGATGTCCTGCTTGGCGATGTGACTGGAGACCAGTTCGGCCTGCGCCTTCTGGTACTCCTCGCTCATCTCGGTGGCATAGCCGCCCGAGCCCTCGCCCTCGATCCCCGCGACGTTCTCGACGAAGATCGGCTTGGCGCCGAGCGACATGATCTGCTCTTTGGTCGCAGAGCGTACGTCGGTCGCCGAGACCTGCGCACCGAGACGTCGCGCGGTGGCGATGGCCTGTAGCCCCGCGACACCCACGCCCATGACGAAGCACTTGGCGGCACTCACCGTGCCCGCCGCGGTCATCATCATCGGGAAGGCCTTGCCATAGGTATTGGCCGCCATGAGAACCGCCTTGTAGCCAGCAAGGTTCGACTGGCTCGAAAGGATGTCCATCGACTGCGCACGGGTGATGCGCGGCATGAACTCCATCGCGAGAGCCTCCAGACCAGCGGCGGCATAGGCATCGACGCGGGAACGACCGACGCCTTCGCCCTTGCCGAAGGGATCGAGCCCCGCAACGACCCAGGCACCGGGCGCGACGTTACCCAGCAGCGCGGGGTCCGGCCCCTGCACGCCAAGCACGATCTGCGCACCGGCAGTTACCTCTTCGGCAGAACCGATGGTCGCGCCTGCGCTGCGAAACGCCTCGTCGGAAATACTGGCGTGGTCGCCTGCGCCGCTTTCCACGGCAACCGCTGCACCCAGCGCTGTGATCTTCTTGACGGTCTCGGGCGTCGCCGAGACACGCGTCTCTCCTTTGGCGCGTTCCTTCAGGACCGCGACCTTCCTCTCCCCAGCCATGTAGCCTGCCCCCTGTTCAATAAGTCAGGAGGCGATCAGGCCGACCACGAACGCCGTGATCAGAATGACTGCCGCCGTTCCCCAGGTCGCGCCCTTGATGAAGCCCGCGTAGGTCGACTGTGCCGATTTGATGTTGTTGCCGGTTGCCACTTGTCATCTTCCCCAACTGTTTCCTTATCTCTTGGTTCGTAGCCGCTGACAGGCGTGCACTCAAGCACAAGCGCACACCCCGCGACTCCAGACATGACCACTATTCACAGCGGCCCGTCTCAGGTCGATTGGCAGAAGGAATAGGAGGCTTTATGCTCTGAGTTATGGGGGTTAATCCCGTCTTTACCGGCGTGGCATATATCTTCATTCCCGTTCGAAGGGGCCGAGGGGAATAATCTAAGTCATGGCGGAATTGGAACAGCGCCTGCTAATGCTCATCGACGATGAGCCGGCGCAGACCCGGTTGATCTCGACTCTAGCATCGCGCGAAGGCTGGCGTACGGTTGTCGCGCAGGACGCGGAAACCGCGATAGCGACGCTGGGCACGCGGCAAGGCATGCAGCTCTCTGCGATCATCCTCGACCAGTGGGTTCCGGGCGACGACACCTGCAACCTCATCGGTGAGCTGAAGTCGCGCCGGCCCGCGCTGCCTATCCTGGTGCTGACTGCGTCTACCTCGCCGCTGCTGGCCGTGGAAGCGATGCGCGCCGGAGCGAGCGATTACCTCGTCAAGCCGGTCGCGCCCGAACGGCTGATGCACGCCCTGCGCTCGGCGACGACACGCGAGGCACCGCGCAACGAGCTTGCCCCGCTGACCGAGAAGATGCCGTCCAATCCCGATTTCGAATCGATGATCGGGGCCGCCTCGAACTTCCGCAAGGCGCTCGCGGTGGCAGCCAAGGCTGCGCGCAATCACGGCTCGGTGCTGATCGAGGGCGAGAGCGGCACCGGCAAGGAAATGCTGATCCGCGCGATGCACGCCGCCTCGCCGCGAGCGCGCATGCCGCTGCGCATCGTGAACATCGGCGGCATTCCCGCCAACTCGATCGAATCGGTTCTTTTCGGCCACGAGAAAGGCGCCTTCCCCGGTGCTTTCGAGCGTCAGGTCGGCGCGATGCAGCATTGCGACGGCGCCACGCTAGCGCTCGACGAGGTCGACCGCCTGCCGATGACGGTTCAGGAGCGGCTGCTTGAATCCATCCGCAAGTCCGACGTGAGACCGATCGGCGCGCGCCATTCGTTCCGCATCGACCTACGCATCATCGCGGCGAGCAATTTGCCGCTGGCCGATCTCGCCGCTGCCGGCTGCTTCATGCCCGAACTGCTCGAAGCGCTCGGCCACACCAAGATCGACCTGCCGCCCCTGCGCGAACGCGTTGCCGACATTCCGGCGCTGACCCGCTTCTTCCTCGCGCGCATCGGCGAACAGCCGGGCCTGCGCGAGCTGGGCATCACCGATGGAGCACTCTCGCTGCTCGCCGCCTACGACTGGCCCGAGAACGTGCGCCAGCTTCAGGCGGTACTGTTCCGCGCGGCGGTCTTCTGCGACGGCGATGCGCTGACCTCGGAAGACTTCCCGCAGCTGCTCAACATTCTGGGTTCGGGACCAAGCAACGTCGCGGGCAACCCGATGCAGGAAAGCTCGGGCGTCATGCTCTACAAACCCGACGGCAACCTGCGCCCGCTGGTCGAAATCGAGGCCGACGTCATCCGCCTCGCCATCGGCCTCTATCGCGGCCGGATGACCGAGGTTGCGCGCAGGCTCGGCATCGGTCGCTCGACGCTCTACCGCAAGCTTGCCGAACTGGGCATCGACAACGCCGCCTGATCCTGCAAGACTTGCACGGCAATCAGGCAAAGGAGTTTCCCTCGTTGGTCCAGTGACACCGCCATAGGCGGGTGATCCTCTGAAATCTTGCCGAAGCTGCGCTGCGATCGAGACAGTGCAGGGTCTGGCTCATGACCAACGATCTTGCGGGAAGCTCCTTTATGCCCGAAGTCCAACCCACAGCGCCCTTTGCCGAGCGCAGCATTCTCGTCACCGGCGCCGCGTCGGGTATCGGCGCTGCGAGCGTCTACTGGCTTTCCCGGCGGGGCGCGCGCCGTTTCGTCCTCGTCGACCGGGACGAGCCGGGCCTTGCCGCGCTCGCCGCAACGCTCGATCCCGCTTGCGAAACCAGCCTGTTCGCAGGCGACGTCGCCGATCCGCAATTGTGGGACGAAGCCGCAAGCGCCTGTACTGCAGGCCTCGACCATGCCGTGCTAAATGCGGGCATCGCCGACGCAGCCATGATCACCGACCTCGATTTCGCGCAATGGCGCCGGGTCTTGGCGAGCAATCTCGATGGCATGGTGCTCTCGTTGCAATGCGCGCTTCGGACAATGCGCGACGGTGGCTCCATCGTCCTCACTGCCTCGGCCAGCGGCTTCAAGGCGGAGCCGGGGACCGCTGCCTATGGCGCGAGCAAGGCCGGTGTTCTCCAGCTCGCCAAGGTCGCTGCCAAGGAGGCCGCGGCGCGCAATATCCGCGTCAACGCCATCGCGCCGGGCGGTGTCGACACCGCGATCTGGGATGGCGTGCCGATGTTCGAGGACCTCGTGCGCGAACATGGCTCGCGCGAGGCCGCTCTCGCGGTAATGGCCAACATGGCAACGCCGCTCGGCCGCTTTGCCCGCGCCGAGGAAATCGCCGCCCAGATCGGTTTCCTGCTCGGTGACGAGGCCGCGACGATAACCGGAGCAAACCTCGTCAGCGACGGAGGCTACAGCCTCTGAATGCGCGTGCTCATGCAGACCAGTCGATGGACTGCGTGAGCAGCGCTTCGCCATCGGTGCGGTAGAGCGTCAGGCCCAGCTTGCGCGCTGCCCAGTCGATCGCGACGCCGCCGAAGTTGGCATCCCCGACCATCGGCCCCACGCGATCGGCATCGGGCTCGCGCCGCGTCGCTTCCTCGTTGCTGGCGTTGGGCTGGTTGAGCGAGCTCGAGGTGATCTCCCAGAGGCCTTGCGCGAAACCGTCTGGCCTGGTGCAATAAATCCCGCCGACGTGCCGGTCGCCCGAGAGCAGTGCGAGGCCGCCTCCGGCGCGCCCGGCCAGAGTGCGGTGGAGCCGCTCGCGCTGACGAGGCATGAGCTGCCAACCCTCCCAGCGATGCGCATCCGAACTCACCTGGATCGAGGAAACGACCAGACGGAAGTCTGCGGGCCTTGCCAGCTCGCCTGCAAGCCATGACCACTGCTCGTCGCCGAGCATCCGCGTTTCGGGCCGATCATCGAGGATGTAGCGCCCCGGAAGCGGCAGGATCTCGCCGGGTGCGGGCGGCGTCCAGGTCGAACGGTTGACCCGGGTATCGAGCAGGATCACCTGCAACCGACGACCCTCTGGCCCATAGATGCGCGCGTGGTAGGCGCCCTCGTGACTGCGCACGTCCTCGGGCGCGTCCCAGAAGGTCTCATAGATGTGTTCGGACCAGCGCTTGAACGGAAAGTTGCCGCCTGCGTCATTGAAACCGAAGTCATGATCGTCCCAGACGGTGAGCATCGGAATCTTGCGGCGGAAGCGGTCGAACTGGGGATAGGCGGCGAGCCGCTCGTAAGCTCGGCGCAGCGAACCGAGGTCCGCGCCACCGTCCCAGCCCGGATCGCCGTAGACGTTGTCACCGATGTAGAGGAACAGCTGCGGATCACGCGCTGCAATGACGTCCCAGAATCCCTGATCGCGCACTTGGTTGTTGCAGCTGCCGAAAGTGAGCCGAGTGACCTCAGTCGTGGGATCGAGCACCGGATTGGGCGCGGCGCGGGGCAGTTCGACGCTCTTCTCGAGCTCGCGGTAATAGGGATCGAGCAACAAGGCAGCCGCGTCGCCGCCGGGCGTGGAGGCCTTGGCGGCAGTACCGGTAATGGCAGCAACCGCACTGGAGCCAAGGGAGAGAAGCGAACGACGCGACGTGCTGATCATGCACGCGCTGTTCCATCTTGCGATGACGGTTTCAAGACGGCTTCAACGAAAGAGCCCCGGCACCTCCTGCAAGGTACCGGGGCTCCTGAGAGTATGAGGATGATTGCCGGGGAATGCCTCGGCCAATCCCATCAGTTCTCGAGATAGACGCGCGGGACGCGATAGCCCTTCTTCGCCATGTACTCGACGTAGTCCTGACGGTTGTCCTTCAGCTCATAGGCGAATTCACTGTATGCATCGCGCGTGTCCTCGAGATCGCTTGCGCGGCGCAGGTCGCTCGCGAGCTCCTTCTGGGTCTCGGTGACGTTGATGCGGTAGTCGAACCAGTGCGAATTCTCGACCCCGCCGATGGGCGACTTGATAATGCGGGCCTGTTCCTGCTGCGCCATCTGCTGCTCGACGGTCATCGGCACGGCAGCAACGGCCATGGTGGCGGGAATGGCAAGGGCCGCAGCGGCGGCAGTGCGAAAAATGGTCTTCTGCTTCATGGGGTTGTCTCCCTTTCTGCTTCAACTCGGCCGGCGCGATTGCCAGCGTTTGATGGAGAAACGGGCGACAAAGGATTTTCGATCAAGTCGGCTCGACGAACTGCAACACTGATGCGGCGACCAGAGGTCTGTGCTGCCTATTGCACAGACCTCTGCAGCCCCGTTCAGCCAGGAGAAATTCCCGGTTCACCGCGGCGCAAGCTTTGTGGCGAATTGAAGAGCTAGCGAAAGCCTCAGACAGGCAGCTGGCGGAAGTCGGTCAGTGCCTCGTCACGCATTCCGCGCCAGACACGCAGTGCCTGAACGGTATCGTAGACGTCGTGGACGCGTACGATCTGGGCCCCCGCCTCGACCGCCTTGAGGGCGAGTGCGACCGAGCCACCGAGGCGCTGGTGCGCGGGCGCCTCGTTCGAGAGCGCGCCGATCATCCGCTTGCGGCTGGCCCCGAACAGGATCGGCTGGCCAAGTGCATGGAACAGCGCGAGCCCGTTCATCAGAGCGAGGTTCTCGGCCAGGGTCTTGCCGAAGCCAATGCCGGGATCGAGCAGGATGCGCTCGCGCGCGATGCCCGCCGCGACGGCTTCGTCGCGCGCCTGCCCGAGCCAGTCGAATACGTCGAGCAGGACATCGGCGTAGTTGCCGTCGGAGTGCAGGTCGTTGCCCTCGCCCGGAGCGTGCATCAGCACCACCGGCGCTCCGCTACGCGCCGCCAGTTCGCGGCTGCGCGGATCGTGGCGCAGCGCCGAGACGTCGTTGATGATCTGCGCGCCCGCCGCGAGCCCGCCTTCCATCACCGCCGCGCGGCGCGTGTCGAGACTGATCGCGGCACCTGCGGCGGCGAGGCGTTCGACCATCGGCACCACGCGCGCCAGTTCGTCGCCTTCCCACACCGCTGCCGCGCCCGGACGGGTGGACTCGCCGCCGATGTCGATGATCGCAGCGCCCGCCTCGAGCATGCCGGCAGCATGTTCGAAAGCGACTTCGGCGTTGTCGAGGAACCTGCCGCCATCGGAGAAACTGTCGGGGGTCATGTTGAGGATGCCCATAACCTGCGGCTGGTCGAGGCGGATGGTACGCGTACCCCCGCCCCTCAGCGCAAGCTGCAGCGGCGCATGGATCCGGCGCAGGTTCTCCCACTGCGCATGCCCCTGCCCGGCGAGATCAGCCGAGAGCCCAGCAAGCACTTGCGGCATGACTTCGGCGCCGTGACGCTCGCGCGAGATGACCCGCGCGCCCTCGCGCACGATGAGCGCGAAACGGCTGGCCCAGACCATCGCCCCGCCGAGCCGTACCGCCTCGCCCTCCTCGACCTGCGGGCTGTCGGCAAAGGCGATCGGGCGAATGTAGAGCTTGCGGGTCATGACGGAAGGCCCCTAGCGGATTGCCCTCAGAAGGGCGAGAGCCGGGTTGACGGCACCGGCCCCACTCCCCCACCCGGCGCTCCGACACTCGGTGAAAGCCGGGACGCCGGATGGGGAAGCAGGCCGGTGCCGCCGGGACCGTGTCGCAAGGACAGGGCCCGAACGGATAGCGGCCCGGCGCAAGGCCGGACCGTCAACAACTCACGGCTCGGTCGCGAGCAGGTAGAGCTGGCGAATGTCGTCGATTGGCTTGACCTTGCCTTCGTGCGCGATGTTCCAGAAGGTCCAGCCATTGCATGAAGGCGCGCCCTGCAGGTCCTTGCCAACACCGTGGATCGAACCCGAGACCGAGCCCGAGACCAGCGAACCGTCAGCGCGCACGACTGCCTCGAACTTGCCCTTCTTGGCCGTGAGGCGCGTACCGGGTGCAATCCAGCCGGTCTCGACCAGCGTGCCGAAGGCGACCTTGGGGGCCGAGCGCTTCGACTGCATCGTCTTGAGGCTGGACTCGTCGAGCGGCAGCGCCATCTCGATGCGCTCCATTGCCGCCTCGCGATAATCACCCTCGCGCTCGCAGCCGATCCATTCACGGCCAAGGCGCTTGGCGACAGCACCGGTGGTGCCGGTGCCGAAGAACGGGTCGAGCACGACGTCGCCTGCATTGGTGGTGGCGAGCAGCACGCGGTAGAGCAGCGCCTCGGGCTTCTGCGTCGGGTGGACCTTGCGTCCCTCCTTCTTGAGACGCTCGGCACCGTTGCAGATCGGCAGAACCCAGTCCGAGCGCATCTGCAGCTCGTCGTTCAGCGTCTTCATCGCGCGGTAGTTGAAGGTGTACTTGGCCTTCTCGCCCATGCTCGCCCAGATCAGCGTCTCATGAGCATTGGTGAAACGCGTACCCTTGAAGTTGGGCATCGGGTTGGCCTTGCGCCAGACGATATCGTTGAGGATCCAGAAGCCCATGTCCTGCATGATCGCGCCGAGGCGGAACACGTTGTGGTACGAGCCGATCACCCAGAGCGAACCTTCGGGCTTGAGCACGCGGCGCGCCTCGGTGAGCCAGTCGCGGGTAAACTGGTCGTAGGTCGCGAAGCTGGAGAACTTGTCCCAGTCGTTGGTCACAGCATCGACGTGACTGCCGTCGGGACGCGCGAGATCACCGCCGAGCTGGAGGTTGTACGGCGGATCGGCGAAGACCATGTCGACCGAGGCATCGGGAATGGTGCGCATCGCCTCGATGCAGTCGCCGGGAATGATCTGGCCGAGCGGCAGGAGCTCCTTCGGCGTCGGAGCAGGCGCCCTTGCCCGAATCCGCTCCTTGACCAGTACCTGCCCCATAAATGCTCCGCTCAAACTTGTGGAAAGAGCGCTAAAATGATTCGAACAGGACTCCGCGTCAAGGTGCGACTCGTTGGGAATCCTTGAGATTCGCGAACCACACGAGGAGAACAAAAGGAATCCGACACTAGATATCGAGTCATCAGGCAGGCCCAAGACTCAAGATATGGTGGGTGTGACTCGCCGGACTCACGGGGAAATTTTGTTTCACGCGCCCTTATGTTGCGCAATTTGCAACCATGATGCGGATGGTTGCATTTGCTTCAACCCGCCTCTTCGCACAGATGCCGGACCACGATGCTGCGCCGCAGCAAAACTTAATCGCGTACCCCGGTTCTCCGAGGCTTCGCGCGATCAACGCAAGCTTATCGAGGTCCACATCATGCTTTCCGGTCTCCCGCTCTACTTCGCCGCCCGCCAGAGGGTCCTGCTCGCCGAGCGTCACATGAGCGCGCTCAACAGGCCCGAGGCTGCACCCGCACCCAAGGCGAGCGCACCTGCAGCAGTGCCGCACTTCGAAGCCGAAGAACAGCGCAAGGCTGCCTGAGCGCGGCTCAGCCTTCGCTCTGCGTCCAATCGACGCAACTGACGCTCACCCTTTTCGCCAAGGAGACGGCAATGTTCTCGCTCATTTCGCTCTTTCTCGCCAGCCGCCGCGAGATCGTCCTGCCTCGCGACCTGGCAAGCGCCGCCCCCAAGGCCGAAGACGCGCACGCCCAGACGAACCTCACCCGCAAGGCTGCCTGAGCGCCCGCTCACCCCTGCGCGAGCAGCTTCGCCACCGGCGCGAAGCTGCGGCGATGGTGCGGCGTCGGCCCATGTTCGCGCAGCGCCGCCATGTGCACGGCCGTGCCGTAACCCGCGTTGCGCTCCCAGCCATAATGCGGATGCACCTGCGCCAATTGGCGCATGATCGCGTCGCGATGCTGTTTTGCCATGATCGAGGCGGCGGAGATCGCCGGCTCGCTGGCATCCCCGCCGACGATCGCCCTTGCCGGCCAGCACCAGCCCTCGCAACGCCCCTCGGGTGTCTTGTTGCCGTCGATCAGCACCATCTGCGGACTGATCCCGGCCTTCGCGCATAGGGCTGCGGTCGCACGCGTCATCGCCAGCATCGTCGCGCCGAAGATGTTGAGCCGGTCAATCTCCTCGACGTCGACCACCGCCACCGCCCACAGGCAGGTCTCGCGGATCTGCGCCTCGAGCGCAGCGCGGCGCTTCTCGGTCAGCTTCTTGGAATCGTCGAGACCTTGGGGAGCCCCCTTGCCAAGCAGCACCGCCCCGGCGACAACGGGCCCTGCCAGCGGTCCGCGCCCGGCCTCGTCGACGCCGATCACCAGCGGACCCGCCAATTCTAATGCGGGCTGCGTGCCCAGTGGGAAAGATGTCATGACCAGCGCGAAACTCCTGGGCGCCCTATCGCCGCTCGCCCCCGTCCTTGCAAGTCTTGCGCTCGCCAGTTGCGGCAGTGCGGCCTCGGGCGACGAACAGGCTGAAGCGGGCACTGGCGAGGTCGTCAGCGCACCCGAGACAGCCCCCTTCACCGTCGAGACCGTCGCTTCCTTCAACGAGCCTTGGGCGATGGATATCGACACTTCGACCCGCATCGCGATCATCACCGAGAAGGCCGGTACCGTGCGCCTGCTCGCGCCCGACGGCACGAAGGGATCGGTCAGCGGTGTCCCGAAGGTCGACTACGGCGGTCAGGGCGGGCTCGGCGACGTTGTCTTCGCTCCGCAGCCCGAGTGGAAACCGGCGAGCACCGGATCGCTCGATGGACGCGCGGTCTACCTCAGCTGGGCCGAGGCAGGCGACGGCGACACGCGTGGCGCAGCGCTGGGCCGCGCCACGCTGGCCTGCTCGGCACCGACATCGTGCGCCCTCGACGACCTGAAGGTGATCTGGCGCCAGACCCCCAAGGTAACCGGGCGCGGCCACTACTCGCACCGCATCGCTTTCAGCCCCGACGGCAAGTACCTCTTCGTCAGTTCGGGCGAACGCCAGAAGCAGCAGCCCGCGCAGGATACCTCGAATACGCTCGGCACGATCGTTCGCCTTCTTCCCGACGGCACGCCTGCGCCGGGCAACCCCTTCGCCGACAAGGGCGCGCCCAGCGACCAGATCTGGTCCTACGGCCATCGCAACGTGCTCGGCCTCGCCTTCGATGCCGACGGGCACCTGTGGGACCTCGAACATGGTCCCGCAGGCGGCGACGAGATCAACCTCGTCACCCCGGGCGCCAACTATGGCTGGCCGCTGGTCTCGGACGGCGACCACTACGACGGCAAGCCGATCCCGCGCCACTCCACCCGCCCCGACCTCGCCGCACCGGCGATCAGCTGGAACCCGGTCATCGCGCCCGGCGACTTCGTGATCTACCGCGGCGAGAAGTACGCAGGCTGGCAGGGCAAGGCGCTCATCGCCTCGTTCTCGGTGCCGGGCATCGTCGCCGTCTCGCTCGATGCCAATGGCTCGCCCGCGAGCGGCAACCCGACCGCCACGGCGCGCGAAGAGGCCCGCTACCCGCTCGACAACCGCATCCGAGAAATCGAGCAGGACCAGGACGGCACGATCTGGCTGCTCGAGGACGGGCCTGCTCCCGAAAGTGGTCATCTGCTCAAGCTGGTGCCCGCATCGCGGTAGATCGGCTCCCTCAAAACCCAGCCTATCCCGGCACATCGGTGAATTGAATCGACAAACCCCGCGCGCGACCCTAAGCGCGCGGCCCATGTCCGACACCGCCACCATCATCCCGCTCGACAACGTCGATCCCGTCCTCGTCGAGGACCTCCTCGACCGTGCGTTCGAGCCCGAGCGACGCCAGCGCACCGCCTACAAGGTACGCGACGGCATGGACTGGCTGCCCGCGCTCAGCTTCGCGGTGATGGATGCGCGCGACATGCTGGTGGGCACGATCCAGTGCTGGCCGGTCGCGCTCACCGATCCCGAAGGACGTGCGCACCCGATGATCATGGTCGGCCCGGTCGCGGTGCTGCCCGAGCAGCAGAACCTGGGCTACGGTCAGGCACTGATGTCGGCAGCGATGTCGGGCATCGACGACCGCGCCCCGCTGCCGCAGGTGCTGATCGGCGATCCCGAATATTACGGTCGTTTCTGGGGCTTCACCAATGCCCATACCGGTGGCTGGGACCTGCCCGGTCCGTTCGAGGCCGAACGCCTGCTGGTGCGCTGTGCAAATCCCTCGGTCCTTCCCGAGGCCGGCATGCTCGGTCCCTGGACGCGCTGAGGCGCACCTGCGCCCACCGGGGCGATCAACAGTTCGCATCCGACTGGAACTTGGCGCGCGCGATCCTATCTGGCATCGCGTAGACCATGCCTTATGAACCGCCACCCGAACTGGCCGCTCTCTCGCTGAGCGAAATCGCCGAGCGTATCGCCGAGCGCAAACTGCCGCCGGTGTCGCAGTGGCAGCCACAGGTGCGCGGCGACAGCCACATGCGCATTGCCGCCGACGGGCGCTGGTACCACGAGGGCGGCGAGATCCGCCGTCCCGCGATGGTGCGCGCCTTCGCCTCGCTGCTGCGCCGCGAGGACGACAGCTCGCACTGGCTGGTGACGCCGGGGCAGATGCTCTCGATCGAAGTCGAGGATGCGCCCCTGATCGCCATCGACCTCAAGCGCGAGGGCCGTGACATCGCCTTTCGCATCAACACCGACGATCTCGTCATCGCCGGCCCGGATCATCCCATCGTGAGCCGTGGCGATCCCGAGACACCGGCGCTCTACGTCAGTGTTCGCGACGGCATCGAGGCGCGGCTCGACCGCAGCACTTATGCCCAGCTCATCGAGATCGCGCTCGAGCAGAGCGACGGAACCGGCGATGCGGTACCCGAGGACCTTGCGGTCACCAGCGGCGGCACCCGTTTCGCCCTCCTGCCCGCATGAGCACGCTGTTCAACACCCTCTCGCAGCGGCTGGAGCGCGGGCTCGCCGGGCCTGCCCCGGATCTCTGGCCCGACCCGCGCATCGAGGCGATCGAGCATTTCAAGCCCGCTGCGGTCCTCATCGCCTTTACCGAGCGCGCTGAGCCGGGCGTGCTGCTGCTTCACCGCCCTTCCTCGATGCGGGCGCACCCGGGGCAGATCGCTTTTCCCGGCGGACGCATCGACCCGGGCGAGAACGCAATCGAGGCCGCCTTGCGCGAGGCCGACGAGGAACTGGGCATCGACCCGGCTTCAGTGCGGGTCGTCGGTGAAGGCGACAAGTACCGCACCGGCAGCGGCTACGAAGTTACCCCGGTTCTCGGCGTGATCCCGCCCGACATCGAGATCATTCCCAATCCCGCCGAAGTCGCGCGCTGGTTCGAGGCCCCGGCGCATTTCGTCTTCGATACGGCCAACCACGTCGCGCGCACGCTCGAATGGGAGGGCCGCCCGCGCGAATACGTCGAGATCACCTGGCAGGGCCACCGCATCTGGGGCGTGACCGGGGCGATCATCTCCAACCTCACCCGCAGAATGAACTGGCATGACTGATACCGCGCAATCCGAAATCCCGAGCCACCTTCGCGCAGCATGGATGGAGCGCGCGGACATCCGCGAACTCGTAACGGTGCTGGGCGCTGACAAGGTGCGTTTCGTGGGCGGCGCGGTGCGCGATGCCCTGCTCGGAAGCGCGGTCAAGGACATCGACATGGCGACTGTGCTCCATCCCGAGGCGGTCATGGACCTGCTCGCCGGGGCAGACATCCGCCGCGTCCCCACCGGGATCGCGCACGGCACGGTAACCGCCGTTCTCGAAGGCGGCCCGGTCGAGATCACCACCTTGCGCCACGACGTCTCGACCGACGGGCGCCGCGCGACCGTCGCCTTCGCGCAGGACTGGCGCGAGGATGCAGCGCGGCGCGATTTCACCATCAACGCGCTCTACGCCGATCCAGCGAGCGGGGAGATCTTCGACTGGTTCGGCGGGCTCGAGGACCTCGCAGCACGCCGCGTACGCTTCATCGGCGATGCCCGCCAGCGCATCCGCGAGGATCACCTGCGCATCCTGCGTTATTTCCGTTTCCAGGCGAGGTTCGGCACGAGGCCCGCTGACGAGGAAGCCGAAAGTGCCTGCAGCGAACTTGCAGCCACACTCAAGGGTCTTTCGCGCGAGCGCGTCGGCGCGGAAATGATGAACCTGCTCGGTCTGCCCGACCCGAGCCCGACCGTGGCGCGCATGGCCGAACTCGGCGTGCTGGCGGTGATCCTGCCCGAAGCCGATCCCAAGGCTCTCGCAGCGCTCGTCGTCGCCGAGACGGCAGGCACCATCGCGCCCGATCCGCTGCGCCGCCTCGCCGCCCTGCTGCCCGCCGACGTCACTCTGGCCGAACAGGTCGCCGCACGGTTCCGGCTCTCGGGCGCACAGAAGAAGCGGCTCGCGCTCGCAGCGGCACGCGGCGCAGCGAACGAGGGTGCAGCAATTGACACTCCCGCAGGTGCCCGCGCCCTCGCTTATCGCCTTGGCTGCGATGCAGCGCTCGACCGGCTGCTGATCACCGGCGCCGACAGCGCCCCCCTCGCCCACTGGTCGATCCCCGTGTTTCCGCTCAAGGGTGGCCAGATCGTGGCACGCGGCGTCGGCAAGGGGCCCGAGGTCGCGCGTATCCTACGCGCAGTCGAGGACCGCTGGATCGCCGAGGGCTTTCCCGGTACGGCGCGGGTCGAGGCCTTGCTCGACGAGATCGTCGCCGGAACGCCTTCGTGACCGAGACCGCGGGCGACGATGGCCTGGGCGCCTACCTTTCGGCCCAGCCGTTGCTCGCACTGACCATAGTCGCGATCCTCGTCGCGGTCAGCGCCGGCATGCTCGCCAGCCAGCGCCCGGCCCTCGCCGACTGGCTGCGCAAGGGCGCTTATGCGGGGATGGCGCTGGCGGGCCTGCTGACCGTCGCGCACCTCATCACCACCAACCGGACCTCGCGCGCCGCGATGATGTTCGACCGTGCAAGACCCGCCGGGATCGAGGGCAACGAGACGGTGATCGCCAAGCGCGGTGATGGCCACTTCTGGGTCCGTGCCCGGTTGAACGGCGTACCGGTCGATTTCCTCGTCGATACCGGCGCGACCTATACCGCGGTCTCGGGCTCGGTCGCCGCGCGCGCAGGGCTTTTCGACGAGAGCGAGGAGACGCACGAGGGACGCGTGCTCGATACCGCGAACGGCCCGGTCGTCGTCGCCATGGCCCGTGCCGCCTCGCTTTCCTTCGGCGCGATCGACGCGCGCGAAATCGAGCTTGCGGTACTCCCCGATAGCGCAGACGAGGCAGGGGAGGCCGAAGATGCCGGGACCAACGTAATCGGCATGAACCTGCTCTCGGGGCTCTCGGCTTGGCGGGTCGAGGGCGACAGGCTGATCCTGACACCGTGACGCGCCACCTGCCGGTCATCCAAGGGCAAGCTAGGCCTTGCTACACCCTTGCCCATGAACCCGGAAGAAGCGCTCGCCACCGCCACCCAGTTCGTTCTCGACCAGCCGTTGCTGGCGCTCGCCATCGGCGGCGTGCTGCTGGGCATCGTCGGCGCCATGCTGCGTGGCCTCTCGCCCATGCTCGGCGGTTTCGTGCGCGGGCTGGGCAACCTCTCGCTCGTCGCCGCGCTGCTCCTAACGATAGCCCAGGTCGCTCGCTTCGGCGGCGACTTCGACCTCGCGATGCCGCAGATCGGCATAAAGAAGCAGACGGTGGAGGGCGAGGAGACACGCGTCGAGATGTCTGGCGACGGCCACTTCTGGATAAGGGCCGAGGTCAACGGCGTCGAGCAGGACTTCCTCGTCGATACCGGCGCGACACTCACCGCAATCGCCCCGTCGACCGCCGAGGCCTCGCGCATCGAGCCGCCGAAAGTTCGCCGCCAGATCGCGATGCGCACCGCCAACGGCACGGTGCCTGCGGAAATCGCCTCGATCGACGAGCTGAGCTTCGGCAACATCGTCGCACGCGATCTCGACACCGTGGTCGCGCCGGGTCTTGGCGATCAGAACGTGCTCGGCATGAACTTCCTGTCACGCCTCGAGAGCTGGCGAGTGGAGCGCCGCACGCTGATCCTCGTGCCGCATCACCCGCAGCCCACCAGCGAGACCTGAACCGGTCGGACCGGTCAGGCCCTTTCCGCAAGAGCTCAGAACTTGTTGTCGCGCGGGAAACCGTTGGGCGGCAGACGTCCGGCCGCGCCGCGCGCGACCTTCCACATGACGATGTCCTTCTCGTTCCGCGTACGCCCGGTATCGCCGCCCATCGTCCACGATAGGCCGTCCTCCAGCTTGAGCGTGGTCACGTCGGACATGCCCCCGTCGCGGTAGCGCTGCAGGGTCACGCCCTGCCCCTTGGCCATGACCGGGAGCTCCTCGAGACTGAACACCACCAGCTTGCGGTTGTCTCCGACCACCGCGACGTGATCGTGCTCGCCCGGAATCTCGCGAACCACCGCGAGGCGCACGCCCGGCTTGGTGCTCATGACCGCCTTGCCCTTGCGCGTCTCGGCGATGATCTCGCCCGTCTCGACCGCAAAGCCGCGTCCGATGTTCGAGGCCAGCAGCAACTGACCCTTGGGCTTGTGCGGCAGGGCCGCGACGATCTTCGCCTCGGCGTCGATGTCGACCATGGTGCGGATCGGCTCGCCGAAGCCGCGCGCGCCCGGCAGCTTGTCCGCGCCGAGCGTGTAGAAGCGCCCGTTGTCGAGAGCGATCAGGATCTTGTCCGTGGTCTGCGCATGGAAGGCGAAGGCCGGACCATCGCCTTCCTTGAACTTGAAGTCCGCGCCCTTGCCATCCTCGCCAAGCGCGACGTGCCCCTTGGCCGCACGGATCCAGCCGCGCTCGGAGAGGATCACCGTGAGCGGCTCCTTCTCGATCATCGCGTCCATCGAGAACTCGACCGTGGGATGCGCCTCGGCGATGGTCGTGCGCCGGCGGCCAAGCTCGGTGGTCTCGGCGTAGTCCTTGCGCAGCGCAGTCAGGTCGCGCTTAACCCGGGTACGCTGACGCGCCGGGCTCTCGAGCAGCTTGGTGAGGTCCTCCTGCTCCTTGAGCAGGTCCTCGTGCTCGCGGCGCAGTTCCATCTCCTCGAGCTTGCGCAAGGAGCGCAGGCGCATGTTAAGGATCGCCTCGGCCTGGCGGTCGGTCAGCTCGAACTCCGCCATCATCACCGGCTTGGGCTCGTCCTCGTTGCGGATGATCTCGATGATCCGGTCGAGGTTGAGATAGGCGATGATGTAGCCCGCGACGAGCTCGAGGCGCGCCGCGATCTTGTCGAGCCGGTGCTGGGTGCGCCGCTTGAGGATGTCGATCTGCGCGACGACCCACTGCAGCAGCAGTTCCTTCAGCCCCAGGACGCCCGGCGTCCTCTGTGCGTCGAGCACGTTGAGGTTGAGCGAGAAGCGGCTCTCCAGATCGGTCAGGCGGTAGAGGCTTTCCTTCAGCAGCTCCGGATCGACGTTGCGGCTCTTGGGCACGAGCACGATGCGGATCTGCTCGTCGCTCTCGTCGCGGATGTCCTCAAGGATCGGCAGCTTCTTGTCGGCGATGAGCTGGGCGATCTGCTCGATCAACTTGCCCTTTGCGAGCATGTAGGGAATTTCGCTGATGACGAGCTGCCACTGGCCGCCGCCCAGCTTCTCGATTCCCGTCTCCTCCCAGTCGCCCCCTGCCTCGCGCCCGGTCGAGAAGCGCCCGCGCATGCGGAACGCGCCCTTGCCGGTCTCGTAGGCGTGCGAGATCGCCTCGGGACTGTCGACGACGAGCCCGCCGGTCGCGAAGTCGGGGCCGTGGAAGACCTCCATGAGCTGCGCGTGCTCGGCGTGCGGATTGTCGATCAGCACCATCGTCGCGTCGATGATCTCGGCGACGTTGTGGCTGGGGATCGACGTCGCCATGCCCACCGCGATACCGGTCGCGCCATTGGCGAGCAGGTTGGGGAAGAGCCCCGGGAAGATGTCCGGTTCGCTCTCTTCGCCGTTGTAGGTCGGGATGAAGTCGACCGTGCCTTCGTCGAGCCCTGCCATGAGCTGGATTGCGGTCTTGGTGAGGCGCGCCTCGGTGTAACGGTAGGCCGCCGCGTTATCGCCGTCGATATTGCCGAAGTTGCCCTGCCCCTGCACCAGCGGATAGCGCAGCGAGAAATCCTGCGCGAGGCGCACCATGGCATCGTAGACCGAGGCGTCGCCATGGGGGTGATACTTGCCGATGACGTCGCCGACGACGCGTGCCGACTTCTTGTAGGCGCTCGCCGGATCGAGCTTGAGTTGCCGCATCGCCCAGAGCAGGCGGCGATGGACGGGCTTCAACCCGTCGCGAAGGTCGGGCAGCGAGCGCGCGGTGATCGTCGAGAGAGCATAGACGAGGTAGCGCTCGGAAAGCGCGGCGTCGAAGGGCGCATCGACAATGGCGTCAAACGGATCGGGTTCGTCGTCGATAGAAGTCACCATGGTCAAACAGGACTAGCAGCGCATCACGCCGTGCCAAAGCGGCAATTCACCGTTTTCCGCAGACTTGGGCACGGCTGATGTCGGGACCGTGTTTCTCAGGAGAGCAATGCTGACAGATCGCGCTCCTACGGCAGCCCTCTACCGCCAAGTTCCTGAGTTAAAACCAAAGACGGCACTCATCTCGATTGCGGCACCGCGCCCGCCATGCAAGAAGTGTGGCCAGGAGCTGTTTGAACAGTTGGGGGAAGCTTGAATGATTACGCACGCCATTTGGTCCTCACTCCCCCGCCGAACGCGATCGTCGCTTGTCCCGGCGCACTTCGTGGCCTGTTCCGCGCTCTTCGCACTTGCCGCCTGCGGAGAGGCTCCTGAGCATTCGGGGACTGCCGAAAACATGACGAGCGTCGATATGAAGGAGGAAAGCCCGCCGCCAGCAATCGCTCCTGTGGATGCGAACGGGGGCGGGCCGATCGCAGTCAGCGTGCCGCGCATCGCCTATACTTACAGCTACACTTATCGCATCGCCGCCGAGCGGATCGCGCAAGTTCAGACCAGACAGGTCGAGCTTTGCGAGAAGCAGGGTCCGCAGGTCTGTCGCGTGCTCGACATGCGCTCGGCCAGCAGCGAAGGCGATGGCAGCGGCGGCTCGATGACCCTTGCGGTTGCAGCCCCCAAGGCCCGCGCCTTCGGTGCGAAGCTGGGGACCATCGTGGGCAACGCCGACGGCGAGGCCATTTCGAGCGAGATCACCGGCGAAGACCTCTCGAAGCAGATAGTCGACACCACCGCACGGCTCAAGGCCCGCACGGTATTGCGCGACCGCCTCATGGAAATCCTCGCCACGCGGCAGGGCAAGGTCGCCGAACTGGTCGAAGCCGAACGCGGGGTCGCCAAGGTCAACGAGGAGATCGACCAGGCGCGTAGCTGGCTGGCCGAGATGCAGGGACGCGTCGACTATAGCGAGATGAACCTGACCTACGTTTCGCAAGGCCAGACGACGAACGCCTTTCTCTCACCGATCCTGGCTGCGCTCGGAAGTCTGGGTTCGATCCTGGGAACGGTCATCGGCGCGCTGATCGTGTTGCTCGCCGTCGGTGTCCCGCTTGGCCTCGCGATCTGGGCGCTCGCCTGGCTCGTGCGCACCATCCGCCAGAGAAACGAGGCCTGAGGCCAGCCGCCCCATCCTCGGTCCGTGCAGCGAACGGGCCGGGACGTTGCCTGTAGCCCCGCCAACTGGCCCGACAACTGGAACGCACCTGCCGTCTTCCCCGTTCTCCTTGCATACCCCCCAGCTGCAAAGGAAACAGAGATGACCAAACGCGTCCTCATCCTCGCCACCAACGGTTTCGAACAGTCCGAGCTCATGGGCCCGCGCGATGCGCTCAGCGAGGCAGGTTTCGAGGTCCTCGTCGCCAGCCCTGAAGAGGGCGAGATCAAGGGCTGGAAGCACACCGACTGGGGCGAAAGCGTCAAGGTCGACCTCGCGCTCGACGACGTGCGCGCCGCCACCTTCGACGGGCTCGTCCTGCCCGGCGGGCAGATCAACCCCGACGTGCTGCGCATCAACGACACTGCGGTCGAACTCGTGCGCGCCTTCGTCGATGCGGGCAAGCCGGTCGCCGCCATTTGCCACGCCCCCTGGCTCTTGATCGAGGCAGGCGTGGTCGAAGGCAGGACCGTGACCGGCTGGCCCTCGATCCGTACCGACCTCGCCAATGCAGGTGCGAAGGTGGTCGACAGGGAAGTCGCCGTCGACGGCAACCTGATCACCAGCCGCAAGCCCGACGACATCCCGGCCTTTGCCGAGGCGATGATCGCAGCGCTCAAGGTTCCCGCCGAAGCGGCCTGAGACCGCGTGCCGGGCTGTACCGGCAAAAAATAGGAAACGGCCGCATCGCTCCTACCGGAGCGGTGCGGCCGTTCTGTTTTCAGGGCATCAGCCGATCTGCATGTCGCGCACGACACCGGGCATATGCACCTCGATCCCGTCGAGCGCGTCGGTCAGCTCGATCTGGCAGGCAAGGCGGCTGGTGCGCGCGACGCCGGCCGCAAGGTCGAGCATGTCCTCTTCCTCCATCGAGGCCTCGGGCAGCCTGTCGAACCAGGCATCGGCGATGTGGACGTGGCAGGTGGAACAGGCCATTTGACCTTCGCAGGTCCCCTCGAGCGGCATCCCCGCGTTCTGGGCCACTTCGAGCAGCCGGGCACCCGGTTCGGCCGTGGCCGTGACCTTGTCCCCCTCGGACGTGACGAAAAGCACGCTAGGCAATGTTCAGACTCCCTGCGCCGCCGCAGCGGCTTCTATTCGAGTGCAGGCATCCTCTATATCCCGTAAACCACTATATCGCCCAAATCCCAATCGGATAGAGGCTTTGGCCTGTTCGTCCGCAAGGTGGATGGCGCGCAGCACGTGACTGGTCCGTCCCGAGCCGCTGGCGCAGGCCGAGCCCGCCGAAAATGCAATGTCGCGAAGGTCCGACATCAGCCGCGCGACGTCGAGCCCTTCCAGCCGCAGATTGAGATTGCCAAGCCAGCGCTGGCCTTGCGAACCGTTGAGCGTCCAGCGCGAAAGCACATCGCGCGCCCTTTGCCAGAGCTGCGCAACATGGGCGGCATCTTCCTCCATCCGCTGCGCCGCGAGCGCTGCCGCAGCACCGAAACCGGCGCACAAGGCAGGGCTGAGCGTGCCCGAACGCAGCCCCTGCTCCTGCCCGCCGCCCCGGATAAGCGGTGCGATTTCAAGTCCGTCGCGCAGCCAGAGCGCACCGATACCCTTGGGGCCGTAGAGCTTGTGCGCCGAGATCGCGATCATGTCGGCGCCAGCGAGCGCCGACAGCTTGCCCGCCCCCTGCACCGCATCGCACAGAAACAACGCGCCTTGCGCATGTGCCCGCTTCGCCAGATCCTCGACCGGCTGCACCGTGCCGATCTCGTTGTTAACCTGCATGACCGCGACCAGCTGGCTTGCGTCTCCAAGCGGCGCATCGGGCGAAACCAGTCCTTCATGGTCGACCGGGATTATCGTCAGCGCAGGATCGATGGCCCTTGCCGTATCGAGGACCGCTGCATGCTCGATCGCCGAGACCGCAAGGCGCTTCGCACCGCTGCCCACCAACGCGAGATTGATCGCCTCGGTCGCGCCCGAGGTGAAGATCACGCGGCCTCCGGGCGGAAGCAGCGCCGCCACCTGCTCGCGCGCGACCTCGACTGCGGCAGCGGCCATGCGACCGGGGCGATGCGGGCTATGCGGGTTGGCGTAGCCCAACATCATGCCGCTCGCCTCGGGTCCGCCCAGCCAGGGCAACATCGCCTCGCGCGCCTCGGGCGCGAGCGGGGTCGTCGCCTGATAGTCGAGATAGATCATGGCTTGCCCCCCACCCCTGCAATCTCGCGCCATGCCGCGATGAAGGTGTCGATCTCGAGCGCGGTCGTCTCGCGCCCTATGGAGACGCGGATGACTTCCTGCGGATGCGGGTAGCCCATCGCGTCGAGCACGTGCGAATTGCGCAGCGAGCCCGAGGAACAGGCACTGCCTGCCGAGACCGCGATACCAAGGCCATCGAAGCGGATGAGCTGGACCGCGGAAGGCTTGCCGGGCATGCGGTAGGCGCCGATCGTGGCGATCCGCTCGGCATCTTGCGCGACGATTTCCCCACCCGCAGCGAGGATGCCTTGCTCGAGCCGTGCGCGCAGGCCTCGGGCATGTTCGATCCAGTCGCTCCCGGCCTCGAGCGCCGCAGCCATGGCGAGCACGCCGGGCAGGTTCTCCGTCCCGCCACGATAGCCGCGCTCCTGCCCACCCTCTGGCAAAAGCAGGGCCCAGTCGCGCACCAGTAACGCCCCCACACCGATGGGACCGCCGAACTTGTGTGCAGCAAGCGCAACGATGTCCGCCGGGGGAAGCGCGATCTTGCCTGCACCTTGCGCGCAGTCTGCGAGAAGCAGGCCGCCTGCAGCGTGCACCGCCTCGGCGATCTGCGCGAGCAGCTGGATCACGCCGGTTTCGCTGTTGATCTGCTGGACCGCCACGAGCCCCGCAAGTGCTGCGCTTTCCGGACTGACGCGGCCATTGGCATCGACTTCCGGACTGACGCGGCCATTGGCATCGACGCCAAGCCGCGCAGCGCCAGCGGCGTGGCGCAGCAATGCCTCGTGCTCGACCGGTGAAGTGGCCAAGAGCGGCGCCTTGGTCGCGCGCAAGGCCAGTGCCAGCGCCTCGCTCGCGCCCGAGGTGAAGACAATTTCACCCTGCCAGCCAAGCACCTTCGCGATGCGCTCGCGCGCGCCTTCGAGCGCTGCGCGCGCGGCGCGTCCGGCCTTGTGCGGGCTCGAGGGATTGGCCCAGAGCGCGGCGCCCTCGAGCCACGCTTCACGCGCCTCGGGCAGGAGGGGCGTCGTCGCGGCGTGATCGAGGTAGATGTCCGCGTGTTGGTTTGGCGAAGAAATCTGCGACTCCGTCTTTGTCGACAAGATTGTTTTTAGGACTAATGTTTCTATATAGCGAACCATCGCATTTCCACTCCCGCAATGGTCGGCGCACGCTTTCGCCACCGTTTTTGCGGGAGTTTCAACAGGTCAGGTTTCCAGTCACATGCCCTCAGTCATCTTTCCCGGTCCCGAAGGTCGTCTCGAAGGCCGCTTCCAGCCTGCCACGCGTCCGCGTGCACCGGTGGCGATGATCCTTCATCCGCACCCGCAGGCAGGGGGCACGATGAACGACCGCATCACCCAGCACCTGTACAAGACTTTCGTCAACCGCGGCTTCGCGACCCTGCGCTTCAACTTCCGCGGCGTCGGCCGCAGCCAGGGCAGCTTCGACAACGGCATCGGCGAACTGTCGGACGCCGCTGCCGCGCTCGACTGGGTCCAGCAGATCCACCCCGAAAGCTCGACCACGTGGATCGCGGGCTATTCGTTCGGCGCGCTGATCGGCATGCAGCTGCTCATGCGCCGTCCCGAGATCCGCGGTTTCATCTCGGTCGCACCGCCCGCGAACATGTACGACTTCAGCTTCCTCGCGCCCTGCCCCGCTTCGGGCATCATCATTCAGGGCGCGGCGGACACTGTGGTCACGCCCAATGCGGTACAGAAGCTGGTCGACAAGCTGCGCACGCAAAAGCACATCACGATCCATCACGACGAGATCCCGCGCGCCAACCACTTCTTCGAGAACGAGACCGACGATCTCATGAAGTCGGTCGACAACTACCTCGACATGCGCCTCGCGCCCGACTGCCCGATCAAGTAAGCGGCAGCAGGACCGGATTTCACAGCGCCGGTTTTCACAGCGGGCGTCGGAGCATCACTCCGGCGCCCGTTCTTCTTGCGCGGCATTGACGAGGCTGTCGCCGTCGCTCGTCGGAAGCGTCCAGATCAGGACGTTGATCGCCATGACCACGGCAAGCACGAGCATCAGCACCGCCTGACGGCGATAGCCTTCGCGCTGCCAGAGCACGAAGGCGCCCAGCAGCAGGGCGATACAGGTGAGCACGAGCAGCGAAAGTGCGATGTCCATGGCCCATGGCTAGCCCATCGCAGGCATCGTGGCGAGTTCGTTCGCGCAAGCGTTAACTTGCTCGCAGACGAAACTTACCACCACGCCTGCGTAAAAATCGGTCGGAGCAAATTGACAGCCCCGCCACCCGCAGCCAGTCTGCGCGCCATGCAAGACCACACCCCCCAGACCGCACAGATCTCGCGCCGCTCGGCCATCGGCATGCTCTCTGCAAGCGTTGCCGCGCTCGCCCTGCCCGGCTGTGCTCGCGCCGTCGCCGAAGGCACCCAGCCGCGCCCGGCAGTCGGCGGCCCCGCCATGGCGAGCCCGGCAGCCCCGACCGAGGCTTCGGGCCTGCTCGATTCCATCGCCTGGCGCCTGCTCGAGCATAATCCGGGTCAGGCCACGAGCCTTGGTGTCGACACCGGCGAGCACGCCTATCTGCGCTCGAAGCTCGAGGACCGCTCTGCCGCTGGCATGGCATCGCTCGCCGAAACGCTACGCCAGGACCTCGCCAGGGTCTCGGCCATCGACACCAGCCACATGAACCCTGCCGATGCGACCAGCCTCGCGGTGATCAAGAGCGCCTATGCGACATCGCTCGACGGTTTTGCCCAGCCCTATGGCGACGTCGCCGTGGGCGGCTGGCGCAATACGCCCTACGTCGTCATTCAGAACGTGGGCGCCTATCTTGACACCCCGCGCTTTCTCGATGCCGACCATCCGGTGAAGACCCCCGATGACGCCGATGCCTATGTCGCGCGCCTAGGGCAGATGAGCGGCCAGCTCGATGGCGAACTCGACCGGATGAAGGCGGCGACCGGCGAAGGCCTCGTTCCTCCCGACTTCCTGCTCGACCGCGCCGTCGCGCAGATGGAGGCCTCGATCGCGGATGCCCGCGACAACGGCGGCACGCTCGCAGGCTCGGTTGCGACGCGCACCACCGAGATGAAGGGTGACTGGGCCCGGCAGGCCCGCGCCATCGTCGCTGGTGACGTGGTCCCCGCTCTCGAGCGCCAGCTTGCCGAGCTCAAGCGCCAGCGCGGCCTTGCGACGGGCGATCCGGGCATGCGCGAGAGGCCGCATGGCGCCGAGTTCTATGCCTGGGCTCTGCACGCCAGCACCACCACCCCCATGCCCGCCGAGGAGATCCACAAGCTCGGCCTCGAACAGCTCGACGAACTGCACGCGAGGATGGATCCGATCCTCAAGGATCTGGGCTATACCAAGGGGACCGTCGGTGACCGCATGACCGCGCTCGGCTCGGACAAGCGCTTCATGTTCTCGCAAGGCGACAAGGGCCGCGACGAGATCATGGCCTTCATCCATGGGCGGATCGACTGGATCAAGTCGCAGATGCCACGCGCTTTCCGCGAACTCGTACCCGGCAACGTCGAAGTGCGCCGCCTGCCGCTGTCAGAGGAACCGGGCGCGCCGACCGCCTATGGCGGGGCGGGCTCGAAGGACGGCAGCGTGCCCGGCAAGATGTGGATCAACCTGCGCACCACCGCGCTTCACCGCAAGTACGACCTGCCAACGCTCGTTCATCACGAAGCGATCCCCGGGCACGTCTGGCAAGGCGAATATGCCAACCGCCTGCCGCTGATCCGCTCGATCCTCGCTTTCAACGCCTATTCGGAAGGCTGGGCGCTCTACGGCGAGCAGCTCGGCGATGAACTGGGTGCCTACGACGAGAGCCCGGTGGGTCGCCTTGGCTACCTCCAGTCGATTGCGTTCCGGGCCTGCCGCATGGTGGTGGACACGGGCCTGCACTCGAAGGGCTGGAGCCGCGAACAGGCGGTGCGTTTCTTCATGGAGCGCAACGGCAACAAGCGCGAGGAAGTGGTCAACGAGGTCGACCGTTACTGCTCGTGGCCGGGTCAGGCCTGCGGCTACAAGATGGGCCACAACGAGATCAACCGTCAGCGCCAGCGCGCCATTGCCGAACTCGGCGATGCCTACGACCTGCGCGATTTCGACCAGGCCGTCGTCGATGGCGGCAATGTCCCGCTCGACGTGCTGGGACAGAACATCGCGCGCTACATCGCGACGAAGAGCTAGGCCGCCAAAATCAGGTCAGCGAGCAAAGGGCCCCAGCGCAAAGCACGCACCGGGGCCCTTTTCGTGTCATTTCCTCGCGAAGAAACCGCTGGCCATGCCCGCGATGTCATCGATCACGCTGCCATCGCCATCCCGGTCGAGCATCTGCATGACCTGAGGATTGGCCGTGATCTGCTGGGCGATCTGCCCGAGCGCGCCTTCGCCGCCGATTGCCGCGATCATCTGCTGCATCGTGCCCGTATCGAGCCCGGTCTTGTCGGCTGCGAGCGCGGCAGTATCGCCCGGCTGCTCGTGCGACTGTCCAAGCGCGGCGACAGCCTTTTGCGCCATGACCGGATCGAGGCCGAAGCGGCCCGCAAGACCCGCAAGATCGGTGCCGCTGCCTGCCTGTCCAAGTATTGCGTCGAGTAGTGCCATAGATACCTCCGTCTCATTGCGACAACGATGCCAACGGGAAGATGCCATGCATGCACCCTGGCCACAAAGGCACAATGCGACACCTTGTTTGAAGCAAGCGAGCGCTTGGGAAAAGGCAGACCTGATCGCTCAGGCGCGCCACGCAAGAAAAAAGCCCCGGAAACACGTTCCGGGGCTCCTTCAATCCTTGCGAATTCGCGTAGCAGCTCAGGCCGAGACCGGAGCCGCCTTGCGCACGCCTTCGTCGACATGCGCCTCGAACTGTGCGAAGTTGTCGATGAACTTCTTGACCAGAACCTGCGCAGTCTTGTCGTACTCGTCCTTGTCGGCCCAGGCGCCGCGCGGATCGAGCAGCGCGGTGTCGACACCGGCGACCTCAACCGGAACCTCGAAGCCGAAGTTCGGATCTTCCTTGAACTCGGCATTGTTGAGGCTGCCGTCAAGCGCGGCGTTGAGCAGCGCCCGGGTGGCCTTGATCGGCATGCGCTTGATGCCTTCCATCGTGGCCATGCCGCCCGACCAGCCGGTGTTGACCAGCCAGCACTTCACGCCGCCCTTGGCGATGCGCTCCTTGAGGAGGTTACCGTAGATCGACGGGTGACGCGGCATGAACGGCGCGCCGAAGCAGGTCGAGAAGGTCGCTTCCGGCTCGGTCACGCCAATCTCGGTGCCGGCCACCTTGGCGGTGTAGCCCGAGAGGAAGTGGTACATCGCCTGATCCGGGGTGAGACGCGCGATCGGAGGCAGCACGCCGAAGGCATCGGCGGTCAAGAAGATCACGTTCTGCGGGACCGGGCCGAGGTTCTTCTCCGAGGTGTTCGGGATGAAGTCGATCGGGTAGGCACCGCGGCTGTTCTCGGCGAGCGTGTTGTCGTCGAGGTCGAGCTTGCGGGTTTCCTCGTCCATCACGACGTTCTCGAGCACGGTCCCGAAACGCTTGGTGGTGGCGTAGATTTCGGGCTCTGCCTCTTCGGAGAGACGGATCATCTTCGCGTAGCAACCGCCCTCGAAGTTGAACACCGCGGTGTCCGACCAGCCATGCTCGTCATCGCCGATCAGCGTGCGCGAGGCATCGGCCGAAAGCGTGGTCTTGCCGGTGCCCGACAGGCCGAAGAACACGGCGGTATCGCCGTCGGGGCCGATGTTCGCCGAGCAGTGCATCGGCATCACGCCCTTGACCGGGAGCAGGTAGTTGAGGATGCCGAAGACCGACTTCTTCATCTCGCCCGCGTAGGAAGTACCACCGATCAGGATCAGCTTTTCGGAGAAGTTGACCGCGATCACCGTCTCCGAGCGGGTGCCGTGACGCTCGGGATCGGCGCGGAAGCTGGGCAGGTCGATGATCGTGTACTCAGGCACGAAGCCTTCGAGTTCCGACGCTTCGGGACGCACCAGCAGGGTGCGGATGAACAGGTTGTGCCAGGCGAACTCGTTGACCACACGCACCTTGACGCGGTGCTCGGGCTGCGAACCGCCGAACAGGTCGGCGACGTAGAGCTTGTCCTTGTCGGCGACAGCGGCGAGGAAATCCTCCTTGAGCGCGGCGAAGTGTTCCGGGGTCATCGGGACATTGGTCTTGCCCCACCAGATCGTGTCCTCGGTTTCGGCATCGCGCACGATGAACTTGTCCTTGGCGGAACGGCCGGTGTGCTTGCCGGTGGCCACGACGAAAGGACCATCCGCCGAAAGCCTACCCTCCCCGTTGCTGATCGCATGCTCGACCAAGGGCGCGGTGCCCAGGTTCGCGAAAATCTCCGCCTCGGTGGCGATCCCTTGTTTGGCGAGCGGGGTGGAAAGGGTAGCGGTCAATGTCATCTCCTCCAAATTGACATGTCTGCCGGATTATCCGTCGGCAGCAGCGGAAGTTCCAGAAATACTGGAGTCGCGCTGCGGATAGTCCAGAGCTTCTTTTCCGTCAAATTGGCAAGAATTGGAACTGCAAAGGGTCAAATCGGGACAGAATCGTCGCAGTCTCGTCCAGATTGTCAGCCAGCCATTCTCCGTCTAGGTGATGACCCTGTGATCAGGAGAGGCACCGCCGGTTACAAGGGTGCACTCACGCCAGACAGGTGATGCGCAAAGTCGATGAACGAGCCTCGGCCTCCCCACTCCCGGCCTGCCCAGACGACGCCGCAGGCCCGCAGCGAAAGCGAAGAACCCGCGCGCCGCCAGACGATCGCGCTGGTCGACGATGACCGCAACATTCTCACCACCGTCTCGATCAGCCTCCAGGCCGAGGGCTTTGCCACACGCGTCTACACTGACGGCGAAACCGCACTTAAGGCCCTGCTCGACAACCCGCCCGACCTCGCCATCTTCGACATCAAGATGCCGCGCATGGACGGTCTCGAACTGCTGCGCGCGCTGCGCGAGCAATCGAGCCTGCCGGTGATCTTCCTCACCTCGAAGGATGAGGAACCCGACGAGGCGCTGGGCCTCGCAATGGGCGCCGACGACTACATCACAAAGCCGTTCAGCCAGCGCCTGCTCATCGCGCGCATCCGCGCCATCCTGCGCCGCAGCGACCTCGCGCGTGGCAATTCAGGCGAGGAGCCAGCAAGCGACGTGCCAGAGCCTTTCGTGCGCGGGCGCCTGCGGCTCGATCCCGCACGCCACCAAGTGCAGTGGGACGATATACCGGTCTCGCTCACGGTTACCGAATTCCTCATCCTCGAGGCGCTGGCCATGCGTCCCGGCGTGGTCAAAAGCCGCAACCAGTTGATGGACGCAGCCTATTCCGAGGACGTCTTCGTCGACGACCGCACGATCGACAGCCACATCAAGCGCCTGCGCCGCAAGTTTCGCGCTGTCGACCCCCAGTTCGCGGCCATCGACACGCTCTACGGCGCAGGCTACTCGTACTCCGATGAGCGCAGCGACGCCGATACCTGACACCAGCGTCCGGCGGACCCGATAATGGCCGAACGCTCGCACGCGCGCATCATGGCGCCCTTGCGCGTACGCCTCGGCCTGTCCTGGCGTGTCTCGCTCACCGCGCGTATCCTCGCGGTCAACATCATTGCGCTGGCGCTGCTCGCGGGCAGCCTGTTCTACATCGACAGCTATCGCAAGGAACTGCTCAACGAACGCTATCGCCTCGCCCGCTCGGAGGCCGAGATCACGGCACGTGCACTCGCCGGCGAGGCTCAGCCCCGGCGCGAACAGCTGCTGCGCACGATCGGCACCGGGCAAGCGTTGCGCCTGCGCCTCTTTGCACCCGACGGCAGCCTGATCGCGGACAGCTTCGCGCTCGCACCGCCGTCGTTTGAGCTGATCGACCCCGACAGCGAACCCTGGCTTCAGGACGCTGCGCGCCTGCTCGATCGCGGCATGGATTTCCTGCTCGGCGCGCCGCCGATACCGGATTATCGTGACCCTGCGGATACCAGCGCGCGTGCCTGGCCTGCAATCAGGGCCGCGCTCGCCAACAGCGCGACCGTGATCCACCAGCAGGCAGCGCCCGACCGAACCCCTGTGATTATCGCCGCGACACCGGTCGGCGACCAGGGCGAGGCATTGCTCGTCACCCGGAACGCGCGCGACATCACAGAAAACGTGCGCATGGCGCGCCAGACGCTCGCTTTCATCGTCGGCGGTGCCTTGACCGTTTCGATCCTGCTTTCGCTGTTCCTCGCGCGCACCATCGTAGACCCGCTGCGCAAGCTGGTGCGCGCGGCCGTGCGCGTGCGCCTCGGGCGCGACCGCAGCGTGATCGTGCCGCGCCTGCCCGACCGTCGCGACGAGATCGGCCTGCTCGCGCGCGCGGTCTCGGACATGACCGGTGCGCTGCGCTCGCGCATCGATGCCGTCGAGAGCTTTGCGGCCGATGTCGCGCACGAACTCAAGAACCCGCTGACCAGCCTGCGCAGCGCGCTCGAGAGCCTCGAACGCGTCGACAACCAGCCCGACCTGCGCCGCCAGCTGCTCACGATCGCCAACGACGACGTGCGCCGGATCGACTTTCTCGTCACCGAAATCGCCGATGCCAGCCGCATCGACGCGCAGCTCAGCCGCACCACTTTCGAGCCGGTCGACATGCTGCAGCTGATCCACGCCCTCGTCGCCGAGCGCGAGCAGCGCGGGGTCAACGCGCCGTGCACCATCGCCATCGCGCACGACGGCGAGAGCAGTGCGATGGTCCCAGGCGATGCGCCGCGGCTCGAGCGTGTCATGCAGAACCTGCTCGACAACGCCGTCTCGTTCTCGCCCGAGGGCGCTATCGTCGAAATCCTCATCAGTTCGGGCGACGGCCGTGTGAAGATCGCGGTATCGGACCATGGCCCGGGCATCCCTCTCGCCGCGCGCGAGCGCATCTTCGAGCGCTTCCATTCGCTGCGGCCCGCGCGCGAGGAGTTCGGTAAACACTCCGGGCTTGGTCTCGCCATCGCCCGCACCATCATCGAGGCGCACTACGGGCGGCTCATCGCCACCGACAGGCTCGATGGCAAGAGCGGCGCGCGGTTCCAGCTCAGCCTTCCCGCCTGGGAACCGGAGGACGAGGCGTGATCCCGGCAAGGTCTCCCGTCGCGCATCAGGGAACCTGCGTCGCTATAGGCTCGCGCGCTATCCTGATCGAAGGCCCTTCGGGAACCGGCAAGTCGGCACTGGCGCTGGAGCTGATCGATCGCGGCGCTCGGCTGGTCGGCGACGACTCGCTGCTTCTCGAAGGGCGCGACGGCGCGCTCGTCGCCCGTCCCCATCCCCAGACCCGGGGCCTGATCGAAGTGCGCAACCTCGGCCTCGTCACCCTGCCCGTCTGCGACGAGGCACGGGTCGCCCTGCTCATTCGTCTCGACGAGAACGCGCCGCGCTTCATCGAGACCGCGCAGATCGCCGAGCGTGCCGGGTGTGCACTGCCCATGGTGCGTCTCTGGCCCGCCGCCGCGCCGCTCGCGCTCAAGGCGGAACTCGCCTTGCGCAAGTACGGTCTTCCCTCGGGCGAACGCTGTACCGGCTGACGCGCAGTCTCCCCGCTACCTTGCCCGCAGGCCGAACATGTCGACGAAGCTGGGTAAAGCCGCGAGATGGGCCCAATATCCCCCTTCCATTTCCGGCGCATGGAGCGCACACAGCCGCCATGTCGAGCGAGTCCACCCTGCCAGACACCCCTGCTGGCACGCGCCAACGCGTGCTGCTGGTCACCGGCATGCTCGGCGCGGGCAAGACCACCGCGCTGCGCGTGCTGGAGGACCTCGGCTGGGAGATCATCGACAACTTCCCGATCCGCCTGCTCGAGGGCCTGCTCGAACATCCGCAGGACGACGCCACGGGAATCGCCGCCCCACTCGCCATCGGCTTCGATTCGCGCACGCGCGGCTTCGATCCCGAGCGCATCATCGCGCAAGTCAGGGCCCTTGGCGAACGCCGCGACATCGATCTGTCCACGCTGTTCCTCGACTGTAACAGCGCCGAACTCGAACGCCGCTACAACGAGACCCGCCGCCGCCATCCCCTCGCAGCCGACGCACCGGCGGTGACGGGTATTCGCGCCGAGCGCGAGCTGCTCGCGCCGCTGCGCCGCTGGGCGGAAATGCTGGTCGATACCAGCGAGTTCACCTCCAACGACCTGCAGCGCGCGATTCGCGAGCAGTTCGCCGAGACCGCCCCCGAAGGCACGACGCTCACGATCTCCAGCTTCGGCTTTTCGCGCGGCAGCCCGCCCCTCGCCGATCTCGTCTTCGACATGCGCTTTCTCGACAATCCCCACTGGGACCCCGAACTGCGCCCGCAGACCGGCAAGGACGCGCCCGTCGGCGACTACATCCGCAAGGACCCCGCCTTCGAAGAAGCCTTTGCGCGCATCCACGACCTGCTGCTGCTGTTGCTCCCGCGCTACAAGGCGCAGGGAAAGAGTTACGTCCACGTCGCTTTCGGCTGTACCGGAGGAAGACATCGTTCGGTTTTCATTGCCGAACAGATGGCAGCGGCCTTGCGCAGCTCAGGATTTTCGCCCACATTGCTGCACCGCAACCTGGGCTCTAGGGCTGCTGATCTTCTGGAAAGGGGGCCGCGGCGTGAGAAATGAACAAGACCCCGCAATTGATGCGCGAGAGCGGATCGAGACAAACCTGACGGGGCGGTCGCAGGAAGTTCGGAGCGCATTCCCAGCATGATCGGCATGATTCTGGTCACTCACGGCAACCTTGCCGAAGAGTTCGTTCACGCAATGGAACACGTCGTCGGCGATCAGGCCGACGTCGAAACCGTCTGCATCGGCCCCAATGACGACATGGAGCGCCGCCGCGCCGAGATCGCCGAAGCGATCGTCGCGGTCGACAGCGGCGAAGGCGTCATCATCCTCACCGACCTGTTCGGCGGCACGCCGTCCAACCTCGCGATCTCGCTGATGGAAGCGGGCCGGGTCGAGGTCATCGCCGGGATCAACCTGCCGATGCTGATCCGCCTCGCCAAGGCACGCGCCTGCATGCCGGTGCGCGACGCGGTCGCCGCCGCGCGCGATGCGGGCCGCAACTATATAACCATAGCAAGCGAATACCTGGGGCAGGATGCATGATCGAATGCCGTGAGACGGTGCTCATCGTCAACAAGCGCGGGCTTCACGCCAGGGCCAGCGCCAAGTTCGTCAACTACGTCAGCGAACTGCCGGGCACCGTGCAGGTGACCGTGTGCAAGGACGATACCAGCGCGGCGGGCAATTCAATCCTGGGCCTGATGATGCTCGGCGCGGCCAAGGGCGACAGCATCGACATCGCGTGCACGGGCGACGGCGCCGAAGAGGCACTGGCACGTCTCGGCGACCTGGTGCGCGACGGCTTCGGCGAAGATAAGGGTTGATCGAAGGGCGCGCGCGCTTCACTGCGACGCGCGACATTCCATCGGAGTCCTGCACGCCTTGGCCCATCGCCGCACCATCACCGGTTTCTCCAACCCGCTGGTCAAGTTCCTGCGCTCGCTCAGGGACAAGAAGTATCGCAAACGCGAGAAGCGTTTCCTCGCCGAGGGGCTGCGCCTGCTGACCGACGCGCGCGAGTCGGGCGTGGTGCCCGAAATGCTGGTCATGGCGACCGGCCGCGAGCCCCACCCCCTGCTCGACGCGCTCGAAGCGGCCGTCGATGCGGCGGGCGGTGAAGTGGTCGAGATGGACCAGGAAATCCTCGCCAAGGTCACCGGCAAGGACAACCCCCAGGCCGTCGCCGGGGTCTTCGCCGAATTCGACACGCGCATAACCCAAGTGGACCGCAGCGCCGCACCGATCTGGCTGGTGGCACAGGCTCTGCGCGATCCGGGCAATCTCGGCACCATGCTGCGCACCGGCGATGCCGTGGGCGCGGGCGGACTCATTCTGATCGACGACTGCGCCGATCCCTTCTCGGTCGAGGCGGTGCGCGCCAGCATGGGCGCGATCTTCACGCAGAAACTCGCCATGGCGCGCTGGGACGAATTCCTGCCCTGGCTGCGGTCGGGTCCGGGACAGCTCGTCGCAGCTTCGCTGCGCGATCCGACCGACTACCGCGTTGCACCCTATCAGGCGCCCTGCTTCCTCATGGTCGGCAATGAATCGCAGGGGCTGCCCGAGGCCTATGAACAGTCTTGCGACCTGCGCGTGACGATCCCGATGCGTGGACGTGCCGACAGCCTCAATGCAGCCGTTGCCGGCGCGGTGCTCGCCTACGAGGCGCTGGCAAGGCTCGGCGACTGACGCGGGAGCTGCCGGGCGCACCCGATAGCTCCTGCTGAACTTGCAGGGCGCTGCAGTGCTCGTTCATCCCGGCATCATATGGTGCATGGCAGCATGCCAGTGCCATGTCGGAACCGAGCAACCTTCATCGAACGCTGTGCGCAGCCGCGCTGATGCTCGGCCTGTTTCTGCTCGGCGGCTGCGCCGGACCTGAGGACAACGTCCACCTCAACGACAGCCGCTGGCGTTTCGCGCTGATCGACGGACACACCCCGCTCTCCGACGCCGCCGACGTCCGCTTCGCCGATGGCGAGATCACGGTGCTCGTCGGCTGCAACCGCATGACGGGGCCCTGGCGGGTCAACGAGGACCGCCTCGTCGCAGGCCCTCTGGACCAGACCGAGATGGCCTGCCCGGCGCCCGCCTGGGATCAGGAGAAGGCGGTAAGCGCCCTCTTCGCAGCAACCCCGCGCCTCGAGGTCAGTGAGGACAAGCTGCTGCTCCAGTCAGGCGGGCACAGCGCCGAGCTGATCCGCGCCGCAGCCCTGTGATTATCATGGAAAACATTGCCTAAGAACCCGAAAGCCGACACGCTGGGTTCAAACTTTGTTACTCCGAGGAGACACGCAAGTGCAGTCATATCTGCAATTTTGGACTGGCGTAACTGTCATAGCAGGCATGATTTGGGTCACCGGAAAGCGAATATCGCTGCACATCGACAACATGAGCTTGAACCTTGGCAATGGCAGCAACGGCTTACATCAGATGGTCTACGAGAAGTTGCACGCCATTGAGAGTGAACTCTCAGAAATAAAAGCAACCGTTGAGAGCGTCGGAATGACCCTTTCAAAAATTGAAGATAGCGTCGTAACTGACAGCGAAGAAAACCCTTTCAGTTTCGAAAATAAACCTAGTGAATAGTAATTCGCTGGGGAGCGTCGTGAGCTACGCGAATTTTTTCGATCCTGCGGAGCGCCATCTGTTCCAGAGGTAGCGGTTGGTTCATTCCGCTGCGTCGGTCAGTTCCCCCGCCACGTCCTGATTGCCCGCGACGATGCGCTCGGCGAAGCGCGGTGCGCTCTCGACCATCGCCACGTCCTCGCTGATCTCGCGCTTGCCGATCTTGATGTGCTTTTCCGAAAGGCGCCGCGCACGGCTCATGACGTTGCCCTCGTAGGTCCGGGCAAAGTCGTTGAAGCTGTTGACCGCGCGGCCAAGGTGCATCCCGACCTTGCCGAGATCGTCCTGGGTCTTGGCGAGACTGTCGTAGAGGTCGCTGCCCAGCTTGCCGATCTCGCGCGCTTCCTTGGCGAGCCCCTCCTGCTGCCAGACCTGCGCGATGGTACGGCAGATCGCGACGAGGTTGGTCGGACTTGCGAGCAGCACGCGGCGATCGAAGGCATAGTCCCACAGGCCCGAATCGTGGTCGAGTGCGGCGGCGATGAAATGCTCGCCCGGCACGAACATGATCACGTAGTCTGGCGCGTTCTCGAACTGGCTCTGGTAACTCTTGTCGCCCAGTGTCTTGATGTGCGCGCGCATCGAGGCCGCATGGGCATCGAGGCAGGTCTGGCGCAGCGTATCGTCCTCGGCCTCGAAAGCGTCCTGATAGGCATTGAGCGAGACCTTGGCGTCGATCACGAGCTGCTTGTTACCCGGCACGCGCACGATAGCATCGGGGCGCAGGCGCCCTTCCTCGGTCTCGATCGAGTGTTCGGTCTCGAAGTCGGTGTGTTCGGTCAGGCCGCACTGCTCGAGCACGTTCTTGAGCTGCTGCTCGCCCCAGCGACCGCGCGCCTTGGGCGCGTTGCGCAAGCTGTTGCCCAGTCGTGCAGCCTCGGCCTTGACCTGCTCCTGCCCGATGCGCAGCGCCTCTATCTGGCCGTCAAGCTTGCCGAAGGCATCCGCGCGCTTGGACTCGAGCGCGGCGACCTGCTGCTCGTAGCTCTTGAGCCGCTCGCCAACCGGCGCCAGCAGTGTGCGAATGCGCTCGGCATTGGCCTTCTCGCTTTCCTCGAAGCGTGCACCGGCACGGCTGAGGAATGCTTCCTGCGCTCCGGCAAGCACCTTGGCGCCGGCATTCTCGAACTCCTTGCGCAGCGCGTCCTGCGCCTCGACCAGCAAACGCTTCTGTTCGTCGAAGTTGGCGGTCTTCTCGCGCAGCGTCGCGAGTTCGCTCGAGACCTTCTCGTGGCTGGCGCGCAGCGTGGCGAGTTCCGCGTCATAGGCCTTGCGCGCGCCGTCGAAACGCGCCGTCGCCTCGCCACGCACGCGTTCGAGCGCCTGCGCGGCCTCGCGCCGCTCTGCCTCGAAGGCGGCGCCATGCTCGGCGCGCAGGCGGTCGAGATGCTGGGCATGGTCCCGGCGTGCATCGTCGAGCGAAGTGGCGAGCGCGTCGGCGCGGGCCGCGCGCTCGGAAGCCGAGGCAAGATCGCGGATCGCGGCGCGGAACTTCTCGTCGGTCTCGCGCGCCTCGCGCTCGCGCGCCTCGGTCTGGGCGCGCAGGTCGGCGAGCGGGCGCGATGCGAGGAACCAGCCCAAGGCAAGGCCGATGACGAGGGCTACGATGGCGGCAATGGCGATTTCCATGGCCGCAGCTTATCGGGAACGTTTCAGGAACGCCAGTCCCCTGCCCTCACGTTTTCCCCCACGATCTGAGGTTCACACGAGAGCAGGGACCGGCGTGGGCGCGGATCAGGCCGCGCGGCGCAGCTTGTCGAGCTTCTTGAGCGCCATCTGGCGCTTGAGGCGCGAGAGGTGGTCGATGAACAGGATGCCTTCGAGATGGTCCATCTCGTGCTGCAGACAGGTGGCCATCATGCCTTCCATCTGCTCCTCGTGGGTCTGGCCCTCGAGATCCTGATAGCGCACGCGACAGGTCGAGGGACGCTCGACGTCTGCGTAGATCTCGGGAACCGAGAGGCAGCCTTCCTGATAGACCGTGTGGTCCTCGGACGGATCGAGAATCTCGGGATTGATGAATATCCGCGGTTCGCGCTTGGTCGGCTGGTGGGTGTGCTGGTGGCCACCGTGGTTGCAGACCTCGGGCTCGGCGTCCGGATCGTCGGGCTGGAGATCGATCACCAGCACGCGCAGGGGAACGCCGACCTGGATGGCGGCAAGACCGATGCCCGGGGCATCGTACATCGTCTCGAACATGTCCTCGACGAGGGTCTTCAGCTCGGCATCGAAGGTTTCGACCGGGCGGGAGATCTCCTTGAGGCGGGGATCGGGAACTTCAAGAATTTCGCGGATAGCCATGAGCGCCAGATAATGCGCCCGCGCGCTTCGCGCAAGATTGCAGCGCCGATCACGGTAATCGGTGCGACAAGCCAGCGTTCTCGTCTGCTAAAGTTGTCGCCGCGCGCGGATTGCCTGGGCAAGCGTACCTTCGTCGAGATAATCGAGCTCGCCGCCCACCGGCAGGCCATGGGCCAGCTGGGTCACGCGCACCGGCAGCCCCTCGAGCCGCTCAGCGATGTAGTGCGCGGTGGTCTGCCCCTCGAGCGTCGCGTTCATCGCCAGCAGCACCTCGTCGATCCCCCCCGCCGAAACCCGCGCGAGCAGCGTGTCGATGGCAAGGTCCTCGGGACGCACTCCGTCGAGCGCGGAGAGCTTGCCACCGAGCACATGGTAGCGCCCGGTGAACAGGTGCGCACGATCGAGCGCCCACAGGTCGGCGACTTCCTCGACGACGCACAGCGAGCGCTGGTCGCGGCGCGCGTCGGTGCAGATCCCGCAAGGGTCGCTGGTATCGACATTGCCGCAGGTCGAGCACTCGACGAGCGTGTCGCGCACCGCCGCGAGCGCATCGACGAGCTGGACCAGCGCAGTCTCGCGCCGCTTGATCAGCCACAGCACGGCGCGGCGCGCCGAGCGGGGGCCAAGCCCGGGAAGCCGCGCGAGGGCAGCCGTCAGCGTCTCGATCTCTTGCGATGCCATGCAACCGCAGATAGGGCCTCGCCACGAGAAGCGCCACAGCAAGCGCGGGCCCAAGCGAAAACCAGTCGGAGATTTCCCCAAAATGCGCATCATCTTCATGGGAACCCCGGATTTCGCGGTACCGGCACTGCGCGCGCTGGTCGAGGCGGGGCACGAGGTCGTGGCCGCCTACAGCCAGCCCCCGCGCCCGGGCGGTCGCCGCGGCAAGGAACTGACCCCCTCCCCCGTCCACAAAGCCGCCGAGGCGCTGGGCATCGAGGTGCGCCACCCGGTCTCGCTCAAGGGTGCCGATGAGCAGACCGCCTTCGCAGCGCTCGAGGCCGACATCGCGGTCGTCGCGGCCTATGGCCTGATCCTGCCGCAAGCCGTGCTCGACGCGCCGCGTCTGGGCTGTCTCAACATCCACGCGTCGATCCTGCCGCGCTGGCGCGGCGCCGCGCCGATCCAGCGCGCGATTCTGGCCGGAGACCCGACGACGGGTGTCACCATCATGCAGATGGAAGCAGGGCTCGACACCGGGCCGATGCTCGCCACCTTGCGCACCGTGATCGAGGACAAGACCGCCGGCGCACTTACCGAGGAACTCGCCGACAAGGGCGCGCAGCTGATGGTCGGCACCTTGCGCGATCTCGCCGTGCACCGCGCCGTCACGCAGCCCGAGGACGGCGTCACCTACGCGAAGAAGATCGACAAGGCCGAGGCGCGCATCGACTGGAGCGCCAGCGCCGAGCAGATCGAACGGCAGGTGCGCGCCTTCGCGCCGGTGCCGGGCGCGTTCTTCGAACTCGATGGCGAGCGCTACAAGGTCCGCGCCGCCAAGATCGCGCAAGGCTCTGGCGAACCCGGCACGACGCTCGACGATGCCCTGACCGTTGCCTGCGGCACGGACGCACTCGCGATCACGCGCATCCAGCGCGCAGGCAAGCCCGAGATGGCGACCGCCGACCTCCTGCGCGGCCGGGCCATTCCTGTCGGAACCGAACTGGGCTGACCGACGCGATGACCCGCTTTGCCCTCACCATAGAGTTCGACGGCGCACCGTTCATGGGCCTGCAACGCCAGTCGCACGGCCCCTCGGTGCAGCAGACCATCGAGGATGCCGCCCACAAGGTCACCGGCGAACAGGTGGTCATGCACGCTGCGGGCCGCACCGATTCGGGCGTCCATGGCCTCGCCATGCGCGCTCATGTTGACATCGAGAAGGCGATAGAGCCCTTCCGGCTGATGGAAGCGCTCAACGCCCTGATGCGGCCCGACCCGGTCGCGGTAACCGCCTGCGAGGTCGTACCCGACGACTGGCACGCGCGCTTCTCCTGCGTGGGGCGGGCCTATATCTACCGCATCGTCAATCGCCGCGCCCCGCTCACGCTCGAGCGCGGCAAGGCCTGGCAGGTACCCCAGCCGCTCGACGCCGCCGCAATGCACCGCGCCGCGCAGGCGCTGGTCGGTCGGCACGACTTCACGACGTTCCGTTCGGTGCACTGCCAGTCCGCCAGTCCCTTGAAGACGCTCGACAGGCTCGCCGTCAGGCGCGAGGGCGAGAGCGTGCTGATCGAGGCCGAAGCGCGCAGCTTCCTGCACCATCAGGTGCGCTCGATGGTCGGTTGTCTCGCGCTCGTCGGGGTGGGTCGCTGGGACGAAGACGAGGTCGCGAAAGCCCTTGCCGCACGCGACCGCTCGGCGCTCGGGCTCAACGCCCCGCCCGACGGGCTTTACTTCGTGCGCGCAATCTATCCCGATATTTGAGGCGGGCCCTCAGGCGGACTTCTTCCAGACCGTCTGGCTCGGCTCCCCGGCGATCTGGTCGGCCAGACGCAGCGCCAGTGCGACGATGGTGAAGGTCGGGTTCGCCCAGCCCGAGGTCGGGAAGACCGAGCTGCCCGCGACATAGAGATTGTCGACGCCGTGCACCCGGCACTGCGCATCGACGACGCCCTGCGAAGGTGTCGCGGCCATGCGGGTCGTGCCCATATGGTGATAGCCCCCGATCGGGTGTGCACTGACCAGCGGGTCGAAGGTCCATTCGCGCTGTTTGCCCGAAAGCCAGGGAGCCTTGGCAACCTTGCCCAGCCCCAGCCGGTCAAGCTCCGCGCCGAAGGTCGACACGAGCCGGTCGACGGAGTGCACGTCGAGGTCGGTCAGGCGCCAGTCGAGTTCGACACGGGGCATCCCCAGTGCGTCGCGTTCGCCCGAGAGGCGAACACGGCTATCGGGATTGGGTGCCTGCTCGGCCCGCACAAGCAGCGCTGCCTCAACCCGGTTCAGCTTGTACAGGAGCCACGAACGCGCCGGATCGGCGACCTTCTGCGCCAGTGTCGCTGCGCGCTTCGTGACCAGCCACATCAGCCGCGCATGGCGCGTGGGCGAGAGATCGTGCTTGACCTTGTTGTAGGCGCGCATGCCGAAGAACTGGCGGCTATCGGCAGGCTGTCGCGGGGCGATCGTCATCGAGGTGTTGAGCATGCCCTCGCGGCGCTGGGTGCCCTCGGCCGCGGCGAGCAGCGCGGCCACCGTCTGTCCGTCGAGCGTGTGACGCCGGCCATAGGCCTTGAACATGTCCCACACGAGATTGGTCGTGACATGACCGCCGCGCGCATGCGGATGCTCCATGAAGAAGCGCCCGACGAGATCGTGAGCATTGCCCAGCCCCTTCGCGTGGACCTGGTTCGAAGCGAGCAGCAGGCGCGGGTTCTCGATACCGCCAGAGGCCAGCACCACCTGCCGGGCGTTGATGCGCGCGGAGCGTCCTACCAGATTGGCGATGTCGAGGCCGGTCGCATGGGCACCGGAGTGATCGGTGCGGATGCGGGTGGCCGTGGCATGAGTCAGGATCGTGCAGCGTGGATGGCTCACGAGATCGCGGCAATGCTTGATGTTGAAGCGGCTCGATTCGGAATCGAAGTTCCACAGCTTGACCGCCATGGTATCCGCAAAGTCGGGGAACCAGACTCCGACTTCGCGCAGGTCGCCCGCTTCGAGCCGGCGCTCGGGCAGACCGAAATAGCTGCGCGACTGGTCGTAGTACTCGCGCATCTGCGCATAGGAGACCGGCCAGCCCGAATAGGGCACCCACTCGCGTCGTTCGAAATCGATCGGATCCAGTTCGGCGATGCGCCCGCCCCAGATCGCCGTGGTCCCGCCGAAGAAACGCATGCGCGCATGGTCGAGCCGATAATAGGGCGCGCCTACCGTATCGCCCGCATTGAGGTCGCTGGTGTCTTCCTCGTAGTCGAAGCCGCCCGACTCGAGGATCGTCACGCTGCGCCCGGCGCTAAGCAGCCTGCGCGCTACGGTGATACCCGCAACGCCGGAGCCGACAATGCAAACGTCGGCATCGAAAGTGGTCAACGCGGTGGTCTTGAAGTCGATAAGCATGACAGGAACTTCGTCTCGGTGGTCAGGACATGGCTTTGCACAGGGGAGTGCCGTTTCCAGTCGCCGAAACCACCAAACGCGCGCCGCGCTCCATTTTTCGGAACATCGACGGGCCGTCGCTGGTAGCGGTCGGTACCGCGGCAAGGTCGGAATATCCTGGACCTTGTCAGCTTGCTGTCAGCCCCTGTTGCTAGGCTATGTAGCTTCACAAAGAACTATTGCCAGATGGCCATTCTAGCCGATTTCTCACCGAATATGTGAGGAATTTTCATCATGCGCCATGCACGCTTCGGCGTGGCGAGCGGGATCGCGCCGCCCAGGATCTCACCTCGTAAATAAACGGCAAGCTTCCTTTTCCATCCGTTTACCAGGTTCGATCAGGCAATGCTCTGACGCCAGCTCCTAGAAAGGTCGTGCTGCGAATCGGACCGACCGACTGGACGGATGACGCAGCGACACAGCTCGGGCACCGTGCCCGAGCGCTTGATACAGGCGGAACGAGACGTGCCGGGAAGAGCCACGAGTTCTCTGGGAGACCGAATTTATGCCGAGCAGGTACGCAGCCTGTTCGTCAATGCGACGCCGGCCGCGATCATGCTGCTCGCCTTCACCTTTTCCTTCGTGCTCGCCCATGGCCGGATGCCCTCGACAGCGCTGACCGTGGTCGGCACGCTTGGGGTAGTCGCCTCGGCGACCCGTCTCGCCTGCACCTACTGGCTGCGCGAAGAGGCGCTCACGGCGAGCCTGGACCGCCAGGCGGCAAGACGTCTCGAGATCATTTTCGCGGTACCGTACACGGCCTTCTCGGCCCTGCTCGGCGTTTTCGGCATGCTCGTTTTCCTTGGCACCAATGCCGAGGTCCACATGCTCGTCATCTGCCTGATCGTCGGTTACTGCGCGGGGGTTGCCACGAATTGCGGCCAGCGTCCCCTCCTCGCGATCTCCAGCATCGTATTGGCGGTGATCCCGGTTGCTCTGGTCTCGTTCTTCTCGGGCGACAGCGTCTACGTCGCCATGGCCCTGATCGCCTCGGCCTTCGTCATTGCCGGTGCGCAATCGGTACAGGTGCGCTGCCAGGGCGCGCAGGCCGAGATCGGCCAGCGTCTGACCTCCACCCTGCAGGCGCGCCGCGACACGCTCACCCGCCTGCCCAATCGCCTCGCGCTGCGCGAGTATTTCCGCGAGGCGCGATCGATCACGCCCACGGGCACGGTAGCGGTGCACTATCTCGATCTCGACGGGTTCAAGCAGGTCAACGACCTGCACGGTCACGGTGTCGGCGATGCTCTACTGGCCGCAGTGGCCGAACGGCTGCGCGGCGCGATCCGTGCCGGCGACATAGTCGCGAGGCTGGGCGGCGACGAGTTCGCCGTCGTCCAGTTCGGAATCGGCAATGGCGAGGAAGCCGAGCGTCTGGCCCGGCGTGTCGCGCTGGCCATCCGCGAACCCTACGAGATCGAGGGCCTCCCGATCCTCATCTCGACCTGCGTCGGAACGATCATCAACCAGGATCGCAACGTCGAACTCGAGACCCTGCTCGAGCGGGCCGACGGGCGCCTCTACGAGGCCAAGCGCCAGCGTGGCGCTCCGCAGCTCAGCATCGTTGCTGCCTGATCGGCGTGAGCGAGAGGCTGCTGCGTAGGCGCAAACGAGAGCGGCGGGCGCGTCCGTGAAGCCGCGCCCGCAAGCAGCCCTCGATCAGTTCTTGGCGACGACGCTTTCGGGAAGCTCGGTGCCGAAGACGCGCTGATAATATTCGGCCACCAGCATGCGCTCGGTCTCGTCGCACTTGTTCAGGAACGAGAGGCGGAACGCGAAGCCCACGTCCTTGAAGATTTCCGAGTTCTGCGCCCAGGTGATCACCGTCCGCGGGCTCATCACGGTCGAGATGTCGCCGTTCATGAAGCCCTGACGCGAGAAATCCGCGACCTTGACCATCTGCGCGATGACCTGCGTCGAGATGCCGGTAACCTTCTTCGAGACGATCTCGACCTCGGTCTCTGCGGGCAGATAGTTGAGCCCGACAACGAGATTCCAGCGGTCCATCTGGCCCTGGTTGATCTGCTGCGTGCCATGATAGAGGCCCGAGGTATCGCCAAGTCCCACCGTGTTCGCCGTGGCGAAGAGGCGGAAGTGCTTGTCGGGACGGATCACGCGGTTCTGGTCGAGCAGGGTCAGCTTGCCCTCGGTCTCGAGGATGCGCTGGATCACGAACATCACGTCGGGGCGGCCCGCGTCGTATTCGTCGAACACCAGGGCTACCGGGTGCTGCAGCGCCCAAGGGAGCAAGCCTTCGCGGAATTCGGTGACCTGCATGCCGTTGCGCAGGACGATGGCGTCGCGCCCGATCAGGTCGATACGGCTGATGTGGGCATCGAGGTTGATGCGGATGCACGGCCAGTTGAGGCGGGCGGCAACCTGCTCGATGTGAGTCGACTTGCCGGTGCCGTGATAGCCCTGGACCATGACGCGGCGGTTATAGGCAAAGCCTGCCAGGATCGCGAGCGTGGTGTCCGGGTCGAAGACATAGGTCGGATCGGCATCGGGCACGCGCTCGTCCGCCTTGGAAAAGGCGGGGACCTTCATGTCGATGTCGATTCCGAAAGTCTCGCGCACGTCGAGTTCGATATCGGGCGCGGCCAGCACGGTGGCGTCGCGGTTCTCGGTCTGGGTCGTTGCACTGTCAGTCATCGCGACCATCGAGTAGATGAGCGCGCGCCGCACCGCAACACGCTAGATGAACAGGTTCCGCGTTTAACGCTCGCGCGCTAGGGAGCGAACCATTAGGTCGATCACCCGCCCTGCAAGCGCCCGGTCCCCGCAAAGCGTGACCACACAGCCCTCGTCCCCCAGCGCGACTTTCCCCGTGAACAGCGACAGGTAGTCCACGGCACGCGGCGCACGGAAATGCAGATCGGGCTCTGTCAGCGATTCGCTGCAGGGATGGATGTCCAGCCCATCGCCTGTCAGCCGGGCAGCGAAGCGGCGCTCTGCGACCTCGAAGACGATCCATGCCGCCAGATCGCCGATCAGTTCGGGATCGACCAGCGCATGCAGTGCGAGCATGAGCGAGACGGGCGTGAGCGGCAGGTCCCCGTCCCGTCCCTCGAGCGGCCAGGCCCAGCGCACCAGTTCGCGCAGGACCGGCGCGAGCCCGGCACCCTTGGGGCTGAGGGCATAAGCGGAGACGGCGAGCGGTGGCGGCAACCAGACCGGCCCAAGGATACCGCGCCCCTCGAGCCCATCGAGCCGCTCGGTCAGGACCTTGGCCGAGATGCCGGGCAAAGCAAGGCGCAGTTCGTTGAAACGGCAGGGCCCGAGCATGAGCTCGCGCACGATAAGCAGCGTCCAGCGCTCCCCCACCAGTTCGAGCGCGAAGGCCAGAGCGCAGCCTTCACGGTACCAGCGACGATGTCCACCGGTGCACGCCTGCGCATCGCCGTCAAAAGCATGATCGCTCCGCCGCCGGGTCACCTCCCGCACGATGCCAGTCTCCCTACCGCACGTCCGGCACGCCGTACGGTTACGCCGCATTTGCCGGTTGCCTTAAGTAACCTGGAGGCAGAGCATCGACCTAGGACGACTCGACCGAGACTGGATCATTTCGGCTTCGTCCGCATGGGTCGTCAGGCCGACCGTATCGAGCGAGATCGCCGCGCCCCCGAGGGAGAGCCCAATGACTTACGTCGACGGTTTCGTCATTCCCGTGCCTGCCGGACGCAAGCAGGACTTCATCGATCACGCCCGCGCCTTCGACGCACTGTTCCTCGAATACGGCGCAAGGCGCATAGTCGAGTGCTGGAGCGATGACGTACCCCACGGCAAGCAGACCGACTTTCACCGCGCCGTTGCGGCGAAGGAGGACGAAGCCGTCGTGTTCAGCTGGATCGAATGGCCAGACAAGGCAACGCGCGACACGTGCATGGCCGCGATGGAAAGCGATCCGCGCATGGACCCGGCGCTCAATCCTATGCCCTTCGACGGCAGCCGGATGATCTTCGGCGGCTTCGAGCCCGTCTACGAAGCGGGAGCCTGATCATGCCCGGCATCGACAACCCGGCACAGGGTCAAACAGCAGACGTCCCGGCTGACTGCGGCGCAGGCAGCTTCATCTGGTACGAGCTGATGACCGACGATGCCCCGGCGTCCGCCGCCTTCTACCAAAAGGTCGTCGGCTGGAAGGTTTCGCCCCCCGCCCCCGGCGACCCGCTCGGCTATCGCATGATCGAGCGCGACGATGGCGCCATGGCGGGCGGCATCCTGCCTCTCTCGCCCGAGATGACGCAGGGCGGCGCGCGCCCTGCATGGCTCGGCTACATTGCGGTCGCCGACGTCGACGCGAGCTATGCCGCGATCACTGGCGATGGCGGCGAAGGGCACATGCCGCCGAGCGATATCGAGGGTGTCGGCCGCATAGCGCTCGTAACCGACCCCTGGGGCGCCCCCTTCTACATCATGACCCCGCAACCGCCCGAAGGTGCAGGGCAAGCCGCATCGAGCGCCTTCACTGTCGATCGCCCCCAGTCGGTGCGCTGGAACGAACTCGTCACCCCTGACCGGACCGGAGCGATCGCCTTCTATCTGCACCACTTCGGATGGAGCCAGGAAGGCGCGATGCCGATGGGCGATCTTGGCGACTACTGCTTCATCCAGCGCGATGCGATTACCATCGGTGCGGTTATGGCCAAGCCCGACTTCATGACGCATTGTGGCTGGAGCTTCTACATCGGGGTCGATGACATCGACCGCGCGGTCGCCGCTGCACGCGAAGGCGGCGCTCACATGCACGGCGATCCGCAACCGATCCCCGGCGGCGAATTCAGCGTGGCTGGTAGCGATCCGCAAGGCGCGGCCTTTGCCCTGGTCGGGCCACGCCGGGAGTAAGTGCCAGACGCTTTCACGGCCCCTCGCCTTGCTCGATGACGATGGCTTCAAGCGCATTGACGCAGCCCCCGTGTTCCTGCAGCGTTCCACCATCGGCAGCCCGCGGCGCCTTTCGCCTCATGGGCTCGTGCCGACTGCTTCGGGAGAGCGTGCGTGAGCGTTGACGACAGCGAGTACACCTTCTTCACCAATCCCATGTCGCGCGGCCAGATCGCGCGCTGGGCACTCGAGGAAGTCCACGCCGACTACGCCCAGTCGCTGGTCGACTGGGCCGACAAGTCGCCAGTCTTCCTCGACTACAACCCGATGGGCAAGGTACCCACGCTCGTCCACCATGCCGACGATGGCGACCGCGTGATCACCGAGGCGGCGGCGATCTGCCTCTACCTCGCAGAGATGCACCCCGAGGCCGAACTGCTGCCCAACGACGGCGAAATGGCCAACTATTACCGCTGGACCTTCTTCTGCGCCGGGCCGGTCGACCAGGCGCTCACCGCCAAGGCGCTGGGTTTCGAGCCCAAGGGGTCCAAGCAGGAAGGCATGGCCAGCTTCGGCTCGTTCGCACGCACGACCGCGACCATCGAGGAATTTCTCGACGGGCGCCGCTGGATCTGCGGCGAACGCTTCACCATGGCCGACGTCTACGTCGGCAGCTCGGTCGACTGGGGCCTCAACTTCGGGCTGTTCCCGCCCAGCGAACCGCTCGTCGCTTATGCCGAGCGCTGCCAGGCGCGCCCCGCCTACAAGGCCGCCAAGGCGATCGACGGCAAGCTGATCGCGGAAATGGGCAAGTAGCCCCGGCGGGAGAGGCCTGGATGGATCAAGAGACGACGGCGCCCGATGACGCAGGCAAAGAGGCAGAGGCGCTCGAGTTGAGCGTCACGCGCTTCATCGCCGCCCCGCCCGAACGCGTGTGGCATGTCCTGATCGAGCGTCAGGAGGAATGGTGGTGCCCGCGTCCATGGCGCATGCGCATCGACGAGCGCGAATGCCGTGCGGGTGGGCGCTGTCGCACGACGATGCTGGGTCCCGAGGGCGAGGTGATCGCGCAGGACGGCCTCTTCCTCGCCTTCGAGGAAGGCCGCATGTTCGCGACCACCGACGCGATTTCGGGTGACCTGCGTCCGGCGCGCCCGTTCATGATCGGGATCTGGGAGATCGCGCCCGAGGGCGAAGGCACACGTTATACCGGTCGCGCGCGTCACTGGAACGCCGAGGACAAGCGCGCGCACGAGGAAATGGGCTTCACCCAGGGCTGGAATGCAGTGGCGGAGCAACTCGCCGCGCTATGCGAGGAAGCGGGAGAAAACGGATGAGCTTCACGGGGCAGGAAGGCGGCTGCGACTGTGGGTCCGTGCGCTATAGGCTCGAGGCCGAACCGATCGTCATAAAGTGCTGCCACTGCCACGCCTGCCAGCGCCAGACCGGCAGCGCCTTTGCTCTCAACCTCGTGATCGAGACGGATGCCGTCACCTTTTCGGGTGCCAGGCCCGAGGTGATCGAGATGGAAACCGCGAGCGGACACGGCCAGTCCAACCACCGCTGCCCGCAGTGCCACGTCTCGCTCTGTTCGGTCATGCACATGGCCGGCGACAAGGCCCGCTTCATGCGCGCCGGCACGCTCGACGACACCTCCGGCCTCGCCCCGGACCTGCACATCTTCACCGCCACCCGTCAGCCCTGGTTCGTGATCCCCGAGGACGCGGAACAGTTCGAGGCCTTCTACACCGGCAAGGACGTGGTGCGCGTATTCGGGGAGGACAACGCGCTGCGCTGGCGCAAAGTGCTTGGGCGCTGAGCCGAAACAAGCCTTCACCTAAGCGAAGGCAGCAGCCTTCCTGAGCATCTGGTAAGCCTCGACCACCGACTGCAGCCGCGCGGCGTGGCCGTGGTCGCCGCCGTTGTGGTCGGGGTGGAACTGGCGCAGCAGGCGCGTGTAGCGCAGGCGCAAGGTCTTGGCGTCGACGTCGATCTCCAGCCCCATGACCCTGAGCGCCTGACGCTCTTCGGGGGTGAAACGGGCCTGGCTGCGCATTTCCTCGCGCACCTCGCCAGTGCGTCGGCGCATATGGTCGCGGGCGCGCTGGTTGATCGCGTCGAGGGGGTCGGCATAGTCGGCCCAGCGCGGCGCCGCGTCCATGCTCTCGTCGGGACGGAAGGCGCGCGCGGTATGTTCCCAGCCGTGGATTGGCGACTGGGCGCGCAGGATTTCCTCGGCCTCCATGCCCTCGAAGTAGTCGTAGCCCGCATTGAACTCGCGCACGTGCTGAAGGCAGAACCAGCGGTAGTCGCCGGGACCGTCGAAGCCGGGCGAACGCGAACCCGGCGCACGGAATTCACCAGTATCCTCGCACCCCGGCCAGCTGCACTCGCGCCCGCCGGAATCGAAACGTCCATGAAATTTCTGATGTCTCACCCGCTTAAAGATGGGCCATCGAACGCCTAAATGGAACCCCATGACCGGACCCATAGCCCAGGAAATGCACGCGCTGCTCACCGCAGCCCTTGCGCCGACCCACCTCGAGATCGTCAACGACTCCGCTTCCCACGCCGGCCACACGGGCGATGACGGGACCGGCGAATCGCACTTCACGATCCTCATAGAAAGCCCGCGTTTCCAAGGGGCTTCGCGCCTCCAGCGCCAGCGCATGGTCAATGCAGCGCTGGGCGACATCCCAGGCCAGCGGGTCCATGCCATCGCCATCCGCGCGAGCGCTCCGGGCGAATAGCACCACGCCGCAATGGCGTGTGTCGGGGCGCGCCTCGGACCTGCTCGCCTTGCCCGAATGGCGAATCGCGCGCCATCGCGGTTGCCCTTTGGCGACGGCGCGCCTAAATGCGCGCACCATGCCCAAGAACCTGACTTTCGCCATCCCCAAGGGCCGTATCCTCGAAGAGGCCCTGCCGCTCATGGCTCGTGCCGGTGTCGTTCCCGATGCCGAGTTCCACGACAAGAAGTCGCGCGCGCTCTCCTTCGCGTGCGAAGGCAGCGACATGCGCCTGATCCGCGTACGCGCCTTCGACGTGGCGACCTTCGTCGCGCATGGCGCAGCGCAAGTCGGGATCGTGGGTTCGGACGTGGTCGAGGAATTCAACTACGAGGACCTCTATGCGCCGGTCGACCTGAACATCGGCCACTGCCATCTCTCGGTTGCCGAGATCGATGGCGAGCAGACGCAGAGCCTGCCCTCGCACCTTCGTGTCGCGAGCAAGTATCCCAACCTCACCCGCCGCCACTTCGAGAAACTGGGCGTGCAGGCCGAGGTGGTGAAGCTCAACGGCGCGATGGAACTGGCCCCGACGCTCGGCCTTTCCAGCCGCATCGTCGATCTGGTCTCGACCGGTCGCACGCTCAAGGAGAACGGCCTCATCGAGACGAGCAAGATCCTCGACATCTCCGCGCGCCTGATCGTCAACCGCGCCGCGCTCAAGACCGACGAGCGCGTGGGCGCGCTGGTCGAGCGTTTCCGCGCGCTGGTCACCGAGGCGCGCCTCGAGGCCGGAGCCAGCGCCTGATGCAGCGTCTCTCCACCCGTGATGGCGACTTTGCGGCGAAGTTCGCCGCCGTGGTCGACGACCGCCGCGAGAGCGCGAGCGATGTCGCCTCCGCGGTCTCGGCAATCCTCGCCGACGTGCGCGCGCGCGGCGATGCCGTGCTGGCCGAACTGACCGCAAAGTTCGACGGGCACGAACTCGATACGACCGGGTGGCAGGTCTCCGCCGAAGACTGCAAGGCCGCCTTCGACGCGCTCGATCCGGACCTTCGCGCAGCACTCGAACTGGCCGCCTCGCGCATCCGTGCCTATCACGCGGCGCAGCTGCCCGAGAACCGCGACTACACCGACGAGGCCGGGGTGCGCCTCGGCGCGGTGTGGCACGCGGTCGATGCCGCGGGCCTCTACGTGCCCGGCGGACGCGCAGCATATCCCTCCTCGCTGCTGATGAACGCGATTCCCGCCAAGGTCGCGGGCGTTGGACGGCTGGTCGTCGTGACACCCACGCCCAAGGGCGAGGTCAACCCGCTCGTGCTGGCTGCAGCGCACCTAGCAGGGGTCGACGAGGTCTGGCGCGTTGGCGGGGCCCATGCCGTCGGCGCCCTCGCCTACGGCACCGGGCGGATCGCCCCGGTCGACGTCGTCACCGGCCCGGGCAATGCCTGGGTGGCCGAAGCCAAGCGCCAGCTCTACGGTGTCGTCGGCATCGACATGGTCGCCGGGCCGAGCGAGATCCTCGTCATCGCCGATGGCGCGAACGATCCCGCGCACATTGCCGCCGACCTGCTCAGCCAGGCCGAGCACGACCCGACCTCGCAGTCGATCCTGATTACCGACGATGCTGCCTTTGCAGACGCCGTCGCAGGCGCGGTCGAGGACGAACTGGCAAGGCTCGCCACCGAGCCGACCGCGCGCACCTCGTGGAACGACAATGGCGTCATCATCGAGGTCGCCTCGTTCGACGAGGCCCCCGCGCTCGCCAATCGCCTCGCTGCCGAGCACGTCGAGATCGCGACCGAGGACCCGCAGGCGATCTTCGCCAAGATCCGCCATGCCGGTTCGGTATTCCTGGGCCGCATGACCCCCGAGGCGGTCGGCGATTACGTCGCCGGGCCCAACCACGTCCTTCCCACCGGGCGCCGCGCGCGCTTCTCCTCCGGTCTCTCCGTCCTCGACTTCATGAAGCGCACCAGCTTCATCCAGCTCGACGAGGCCGCGCTCGAGGCCGTCGGCCCTGCCGCCGTGGCCCTCGCCCGCGCCGAAGGCCTGCCCGCGCATGCCCGCTCCATTTCCATAAGGCTCGAAAAGTAATGTCCGGTTCCAAGAAAGCACGGGCCGCAGCCCGCCTGTCCGCCGTCCAGGCGCTCTACCAGTACGACATGGAGGGTACCCCCGAGGCCAGCCTGCTCGACGAATTCCACCGCCACCGCCTCGGCATGGAGATCGACGACGAGCAGTTCACCCGCGCCGAAGTCCCCTTCTTCAACGACATCGTGAAGGGCGTGATCGCGCGCCGCGACGAGATCGACGGACTGCTGACCGGCAAGCTCGCGACCGGCTGGTCGCTGGCCCGCCTCGACAAGACGATGCTCCAGATCCTGCGTGCAGGTTCCTACGAGCTCATGGCGCGCGCAGACATCCCCACGGGCGCTGCGATCAGCGAATATGTCGATGTCGCCCACGCCTTCTTCAACGAGCGCGAGGCCAAGTTCGTCAATGGCGTGCTCGACGCGGTCGCCAAGGCGGTTCGCTGACGCGGCGGCGTGCGAACGGGAATTAATGCGAGAGACGCAGTAGCGCTCTCGACAGCGAACCCGGCGCGCTGCATTCTCTTAGGTATGAACGCCGAGTCCGCTCACATCGAAGCCTTGCGCGCGCTCGCGGCCAGTCCCGCCGCGCGAGGGCTGGCAGACGATGCAGCGGTGCTCGATTTCGGCGGCGATGCGCTGGTCCTGACCCTCGACACGGTCGTCGAGGGTGTCCACTTCCTGCCTGACGATCCGCCCGGCGACGTCGCCTGGAAGCTGGTCGCGGTGAATGTCTCCGACCTCGCCGCAAAGGGAGCAGACCCTGTCGGCTGCCTCTATTCGCACGCGCTCGGCGAGGACCTGTGGGACACCGCATTTCTTGCCGGTCTTGCCGAAGCCTGCGCGCATTTTGCCATTCCTCTGCTCGGCGGGGACACGGTGCGCATGCCCAAAAACGCACCGCGCAGCTTCTCGCTCACCGCGCTGGGTAGAGGGCCGAAGGGGCGCCCCGCCCCCGCGCGCGGCGATGCACAGCCGGGCGACCGGCTCTGGGTCAGCGGCACCATCGGCGATGCCGGGCTTGGACTTGCGATCCTGACCGGCGCGCGCACTGCCGCCACGGGCTGCGCTCAGGTCCTCGCCCGACGCTATCGCCGGCCCGAGCCGAGCCCGGCGCTTGGCCGCGCCCTCGCCCCGCTGGTCAACGCGATGATGGACGTCTCGGACGGCCTGCTGGTCGACGCCGCACGCATGGCCCGCGCCAGCGACTGTGCCATCGGCATCGCCGCCGACGCCGTGCCCCTGTCCGCCGAGGCGCGCGAATTCACGGGCGACACGCTCAAGTCCCGCCTCGCCGCGATGACGGCTGGCGACGACTATTGCCTGCTCTTCTCCGCCCCCGCCGACCGCTCCGAACGCATCCGCGAAGTCGCGGCCAATCTCGGTCGCAGCCTCTACGCCATCGGCTCGGTATCGGCGGGACAGGGCGTGACGCTGCTGCATTTCGGCGATCCGGTGCCGCTGCCCAAGAGACTGGGTTACGAGCATTAAGCAGGACAATGGCTGCTTGGCGGCCGCCGCAGCTGTGCTGCTGCTATCCGCCCATGATATCGAACACGCCGACTTTTCGACTTCGTCGGGTCTCTCGCTGATTCGGGATGAGTGGAACGTCCGAAATGGGCCGATTGCGGAATTTCTGCATTTCGACAGAAAGTGCTGTCTGCCGCCTGTCCGCTTTCAGGCAAAGCTATTGCCCGCTTAGATGACCACAATGGGTGGGAAGCGGACTGTCAGGTAAAAGGGTTGGGCGGTTTGATTGCTGTCATTCGCTAGAATGATTGTTCTTTAGCAAATTCCCAGAACCTATGCGCGTTGAACCTCTCAGCGCTCATCGGTTCAGTGCCGTGTTCATGACACCCATTGATCACACCACTCACATCAGCCTCTTGGTCCGGAGACAGATTTTTCCGATATGCAATGGCACATGTTTGTTCCGGTATGGCCACTTCGTAATCCGCCCCGAGAATTTCGTCGAACAGGTGTGGAAGTAGGAGCCGCGACGGACCAACGGCATCTTCATGCAGCATGACTTTCAAAAAGGGCACGCCATCCTCGTCCAGCTTTTCTCCAGACGCCGGGCGATTCTCTGAAATTCTTGCGAGATTTGCGAAGGCAGTCGCTCGCCAATCAATTCCGGCATCCTCCCAGAACTGCGCTTCGTGTTCAGTCACATAGAAGAAAGTGTTCATTTCTCCACAGGTTGCCCAAGCGGCGCAGAAGGGAAGGTCGCCAATTTGAACGATTGGTCCGGGCCAAGAGCTTGTCAGCAATTCTAACGGCAGGATGATTGGCACAACATGAGAAAGGTCGCGGTCTGCGGGGGCGACACCACGACCGGCCTCCAAAACCTCCAACGCAGTTTGTCGCTTTGCCTTTCGACGAAACTTATCGAGAAAACGTGACAGCATTCGGGCACAATGGCCGCTGTCTATTGCGTCTGCAATCGGTCGTTTGCAGACCGGCAGGCTTTTCGAGCACGAGGCTCAGCCCAAGCGGAACAGGTGACCGCTTCCGAGTAATGGAATTGAGGTGATCGACGACGACAATGGGCGCATCGCTGCGTTGCGGGGAGGGTCACGCCCCCCATTGCCGTCACCGTCAAGTGCTGACATATCCTGATCGCTGTTTCGATAGCAGGATCATGATTTTGGACGAGAGCGAGGGTTTTCGGCTCTGGAAGCGCATCCGATTAATCGGGGTCTTGATTGTGGTGGTCGGGACGTTGGTTAGTTTTCTTGGCCAGACGCTCGGACTTTGGGGCAACTAAGCCCCCTCAATTGGATCTGCTAGATCGGACACCCAGAGCACCTATCGTAGAGGCCTGCAAAATTTCGTGCCCGGCTATGCGGAATGTCGGCTCACTGGCGCATCAAATCGCCCCTGGAGCGACCGACAAGGGCGCAAGCCGGAAAGTCGAATTAACCTCGGCGCAAAATCACCCACCCTCCGCAGGCCCACGGACAAGTCGCTTGCCAGTCAACCGGCTTCGCGATAGCCCTTTACTCATCGAGCGGGAAAACCCGCTGAAGTAACGAAAACAAAACATGGGAAGGGGACGTAGTCGTGGATACAGTCACGATCGCGATTGTCCTGGGGCTTCTGGCGGTCATCTATGGCCTACTCACCAGCCGCCAGGTGCTGGGCGCGCCAGCGGGAAATGCGCGCATGCTCGAAATTGCAGCCGCCATCCAGGAGGGCGCGCAGGCCTACCTCAAGCGACAGTACACGACCATCGCGGTGGTCGGGATCGTCGTCGCGCTGATCCTGAACCTTACGCTGGGCACGGTCTCGGCGGTCGGGTTCATCATCGGTGCCATCCTGTCGGGGCTGGCCGGGTTCATCGGCATGAACATCTCGGTGCGCGCCAACGTGCGCACTGCTGCCGCCGCGCAGGAGGGGCTGCAGTCCGGCCTCACCCTCGCCTTCCGTTCCGGCGCGATCACCGGGATGCTGGTAGCAGGCCTCGCGCTGCTCGCGATCGCGGTGTTCTACGGATACCTCACCGGGCTCGCCGGGCATGGCGTGGGCGGTGCGGACCGTACCGTGATCGAGGGCCTGACCGCCCTCGCCTTCGGTGCCTCGCTGATCTCGATCTTCGCGCGGCTTGGCGGCGGCATCTTCACCAAGGCCGCTGACGTTGGCGCGGACCTCGTCGGCAAAGTCGAGGCGGGCATCCCCGAGGACGACCCGCGCAACCCGGCGGTCATTGCCGACAACGTGGGCGACAACGTGGGCGACTGCGCGGGAATGGCCGCCGACCTGTTCGAAACCTACGTCGTGACGCTCGGCATCACCATGGTCCTCACCGCCATGCTGGTGAGCGCCACCGATCCGCTGCTGATGCCTCTGATGAGCCTGCCGCTGCTGATCGGCGGGGTCTGCATCGTCACCTCGATCATCGGCACCTACTGCGTGAGGCTGGGTGCCTCGAACAACATCATGGGCGCGATGTACAAGGGCTTCCTCGTCACCGCCGTCCTCTCGGTCCCGGCGATCTGGCTGGCGATCGGTCATGCGCTGGGCGACATCAACGCCGAGGTCATGGTCGGCGCGCGCGAGGTCCACGGCTTCGACCTGTTCCACTGCGCGCTGCTCGGGCTCGTCGTCACCGGCCTCATCATCTGGATCACCGAGTACTACACCGGGACCGGCTATCGTCCGGTGCGCTCGATCGCCAAGGCATCGGAGACCGGGCACGGCACCAATGTCATCCAGGGCCTCGCGGTCAGCCTCGAGGCGACCGCGCTGCCGACGCTGGTGATCGTCGCGGGCATCGTCATCGCCTTCCAGATCGCAGGCCTGCTCGGCATCGCCTATGCAGCGACCGCGATGCTGGCGCTTGCAGGGATGGTCGTCGCGCTCGATGCCTACGGCCCCGTCACCGACAATGCCGGGGGCATCGCCGAGATGGCAGGCCTCGACGACACCGTGCGCGAGCGGACCGATGCGCTCGATGCGGTGGGCAACACCACCAAGGCCGTCACCAAGGGCTACGCCATCGGCTCGGCTGGCCTTGCCGCGCTGGTGCTCTTCGGGGCCTATACCACCGACCTTCGCACGTTCTTCCCGGGGCTCGACGTCGATTTCAGTCTCGAGAACCCCTACGTCATCGTCGGCCTCCTGCTCGGCGCACTGCTGCCCTATCTCTTCGGGGCCATGGGCATGACTGCGGTCGGTCGCGCGGCGGGCGACGTGGTGATCGACGTGCGCGACCAGTTCGCGTCCAACAAGGGGATCATGGAGGGCACCTCGAAGCCTGACTATGCCCGGACCGTCGATCTCGTCACCAAGGCAGCGATCCGCGAGATGATCGTGCCCTCGCTGCTGCCGGTGCTGACCCCGATCGCGGTCTACTTTGCGATCATGCTCGTCGCCGGGCGCGCCAACGGCTTTGCCGCGCTGGGGGCGCTGCTGCTCGGCGTCATCGTCGGCGGGCTGTTCCTTGCCCTCTCGATGACGTCCGGCGGCGGGGCCTGGGACAATGCCAAGAAGTTCATCGAGGACGGCAACCACGGCGGCAAGGGCTCGGAGGCGCACAAGGCCGCGGTCACCGGCGACACCGTGGGCGATCCCTACAAGGATACCGCGGGCCCCGCGGTGAACCCGATGATCAAGATCACCAATATCGTAGCGCTCCTCCTGCTGGCGGCACTGGCTGCGGGTTAGCCACCGGGTACCAGTACGGCCAGCAGGAGCGGGGCGGCGTACCGGGCAACGGTACGCCGCCCCTCTTCGCATGATCAGGTCGCTTCATTAGCGAATTCTTCGGCTGCTTGGGCTATGTCCCGGTCTGCGCAGGGTCGCGCGGGCAGATATCGACGGACGCAGTCACGGTGGCTTTCGAGGATCAGGGAGTTTTGACCACGGCTGCCGTGTCCTCGGGCTGCGACCACGACACCGCGCCTGCGGGCCGCCCTGCCCTTGCCTGTGTACCCTGGCGCGCGATGGAGGCCGAAGTCGCGGCATGGGACCGTCTCGCCGTAAGGGCCAGCGAGCCCAATCCCTTCTTCGAGAGCTGGTACCTCTTGCCCTCCCTGCGCCATCTGTCCGCAAGCGAGACCGTCGAGGTCCTGCACTTCACCATCGACGGAGAACTGGCCGGACTGCTGCCGATCCGACGCGCCCGTCGCTACTATGGCCGGCCGGTTCCCAACCTCGCCGCATGGCTGCACGCCAACTGCTTCTGCGGCACGCCGCTCGTCGCAAGCGGAGCCGAACACGCCTTCTGGCGCGCGGTGCTCGACTGGGCGGACGCGCATGCAGGCCTGTCGATCTTCCTTCACCTGCGCGCGATGATCGAGGGCGGCGCCCTGCACCGCGCGCTCGAGGACGTCGCGCGCCAGCAAGGCCGCCAGCTCGCCACAGTCCACCGCGAGCAACGCGCCCTGCTCGCCTCGCCTCTGACGGCACAAGCCTATCTCGAAGCCTCACTGTCGACCGGCAAGCGTAAGGAACTGCGCCGCCAGGCACGGCGGCTGGCCGAACTGGGCGAGGTCCAGCACGAGCGGCTTCTCGGTAGTGAGAACCTCGATGCATGGTGCGGGGAGTTTCTCGCGCTCGAAGGCAGCGGCTGGAAGGGCAAGGCCGGATCGGCGCTTGCCTGCGATGCACGCACCGCGCAACTGTTCCGCGATGCGCTTGCCGGAGCGGGTGAGCGTGGCAGGCTCGAACGCCTCGCGCTCCGGCTCGATGGCAGGCCCATCGCCATGCTGGCGAGCTTTCTCGGCGCCCCCGGCGCCTTCTCCTTCAAGACCGCCTTCGACGAGAGCTATGCCCGCTTCTCTCCCGGCGTCCTGCTGCAACTGGAAAACCTCGCCGTGCTCGACAACCCCGCGATCGCCTGGAGCGACAGCTGCGCCGCCAGCGACCATCCGATGATCGATCACCTCTGGCGCGAGCGGCGCGGCATCGTGCGGCTTTCCGTCGCCATCGGCGGTGGCGTGCGCCGCTCCCTCTTTTCCCGCTTCGTCGCGGCCGAGATCGCCCGCCACCCCGTGGAGAGCCCGCAGTGAACAAGCCCCTCGACCATTCGGCAATGTCCGGCGTCTTCCCCGAAGAGACCCGCAAGGCCTTCGCCGACAGCTATCCCGAAATCCCGCATCGCCTGAACCATGCTCTCGGCCGCCACCCGCTGCTCGAGCTGGAGGCACTGGCGAGCCTCGCGGAAACGCTGCCGGAGAGCTCCATCGAATATAACGCCAGCGACCAGCCGATCGGTGTCGAAGACAAACCCGAGCCGACCGGCGTGCCCATCGGCGAGACCATCCGCCAGATCCAGACTTCCCGCTCGTGGGCGGCACTCAAGAACATCGAACAGCATCCCGCCTATGCGGCCCTTCTCGATGATCTGCTCTGCGAACTACGCCCCGAAATCGAGGCCAGGACCGGTGCGATGATGAAGCTCCAGGCCTTCGTCTTCGTCACTTCGGCGGGCGGTGTGACCCCCTACCATTTCGACCCCGAGCACAACATCCTGCTGCAGGTGCGCGGCTCCAAGGTCATGACTCAGTTTCCCGCCGGACAACACCGATACGCCCCCGACGAGGTCCACGAGACCTACCACACCGGCGGCGGGCGCGAGTTGCGCTGGGACGAAAGCCTGCTCGAGGGCGGCACCCGCTTCGCTCTGTCCGCTGGCGAGGCGGTCTACGTCCCCGTCATGGCGCCGCACTTCGTCGAGAACGGCCCCGAGCCGTCGGTATCGCTGTCGATCACGTGGCGCTCGGACTGGAGTTTTGCCGAAGCCGATGCGCGTGCCTTCAACGCGGTGCTGCGCAAGCTTGGCATGAACCCTTCCGCCCCGGCCCGTTGGCCTGCGCGCAACCGGGTGAAAGCCACGGCCTGGAAGGTCCTGCGCAAGCTGCGCGGCCAGACGCGCTGACCGACCGTCCCGACGTCAACCGCCGGGGTGATAGAAGTCGTAGATCGTCTGCGCCACCGTGGCGCTGACGCCGGGCGCGCGCTGGAGGTCCTCGAGGCTCGCCGCGCGCACCTTGCCGGCGGTACCGAAATGCAGCAGAAGCGCGCGTTTGCGTGCCGGGCCGATGCCGGGAATCTCGTCGAGCGGGCTGGCCGTGATCGCGCGGCTGCGCTTGGCGCGGTGCGCGCCGATGACGTAGCGGTGGACCTCGTCGCGCAAACGCTGGAGGTGGAACAGCAGCGGCGAATTGACCGGCAGCATCTTCTCGCGCCCATCGGGAAAATGGAACACCTCGCGTCCCTCGCGCCCGTGATGCGGGCCCTTGGCGATGGCGATGAGGTTGACGTCCTCGACGCCCAGCTCCTCGAGCGCATCCTTGACCGCGCTCATCTGTCCCTTGCCGCCGTCGATCAACACCAGATCGGGCCAGGTCCCGCTCTCGCGGTCGGGGTCCTCCTCCTGCGCGCGGCCGAAGCGGCGGGTCATGACCTCGCGCATCATCGCGTAGTCGTCGTCGCTCTGCGCCTCGCGGATGTTGAACTTGCGGTACTGGTTCTTGATGAATCCCTCGGGCCCCGCGACGATCATCGCGCCCAGCGCCTTGGTGCCCGAGATATGGCTGTTGTCGTAGACCTCGATGCGCTGCGGCACGTCCGCCAATTCGAGAAATTCAGCCATCTCGCGCAGGATTTTCGCCTGCGTGCCGCGTTCCGCCAGACGCCGGTCGAGCGCCTCGACGGCATTGCGCGTCGCCTGTTCGAGCAGCTTGCGGCGCGAACCGCGCTGCGGCACCGAAATCTCGACCTTGTGGCCGGCAACCTCGCGAAAGGCCTCCGCAAGCAGGTCGCTTTCGGGAATTTCCCGATCGACTATGATCACCCGGGCGGGCGGTACTTCCTCGTAGAACTGGGTGAGGAAGCTTTGCAGCACGTCCTCGTCGCCCAGCCCCTCGGTGTGGGTCGGGAAGAAGGCGCGGTGGCCCCAGTTCTGCCCGCCGCGAATGAAGAAGGCCTGGATGCCGATCTGACCGTTGCGGTTGGCCATCGCGAAGATGTCGGCACTGTCGAGGCCCTCGGCGTTAATCGCCTGGCTGCCCTGGATGAAGGTCGCCGCGCGCAAGCGGTCGCGCAGCATCGCCGCGCGCTCGAAGTCGAGCGCCTCGGCCGCCTCGGCCATCTGCCCCTCGATCTTGCGCTGCACCGCATTCGACTTGCCGCCAAGGAAGTCCTTGGCCTCGCGCACCAGTTCCGCATAGCCCGCCTCGTCGATGCGACCCACGCAAGGCGCAGAGCAGCGCTTGATCTGGTAGAGCAGGCAGGGACGATCACGACGCGAGAAGAAGCTGTCGGTGCACGAACGCAGCAGGAACAGCTTCTGCAGCGCGTTGATCGTGGTGTTGACCGAACCCGCGCTGGCGAAGGGGCCATAGTAGTTGCCCTTGGCCTTGCGCGCACCGCGGTGCTTCATGATCCGCGGGAAATCATGCTCGGCCCGCAGCAGGATGAAGGGGAACGACTTGTCGTCGCGCAAGAGCACGTTGTAGGCCGGACGGAAACGCTTGATCAGCTGCGCTTCGAGCAGCAGCGCCTCGGCCTCGGAATTGGTGGTGACGATGGTCATCGAGCGGGTCTGGCTGACCATGCGCTGCAGCCGGATCGGCAGCCGCTCCCACTGCGTATAGTTGGCGACGCGGTTCCTCAGCACCCGCGCCTTGCCGACGTAGAGAACCTCGCCGCGCGCGTCCTGCATGCGGTAGACGCCCGGACGCGTGGGCAGCGTGCGCACCGTGTCGCGGATCACCTCGACGCCCGCCTGCAGGTCGGGCTGGTCCGATCCGCGCACGCTGGAGGTCGCCCGTTCCTCGTTGAAACGCTCGGTGCGCTGGGGCTGGTCAGGGGTTCCGGCAGGAGTACGCGACATGTCCTGTCAGATAGGACCCGCAGGGCAGGTTCTCCAGCCCCACCTCCGCGGTTTTGCGCAGGTTAGCCTCAGAACAGCTTGCGGAAGTCGAGCCCGATCACGCGCCCCTGCGGCTCGCGATAGGCGCGCTGGTAGGCAATCGGTATCTCGCCAGCATCGTCAGTCACCTTCTGGCGCTGGTCGAGCACATTGTCGACGGTGAGCGACAGGCGAGCGCCTTCGAGGAAGGGCACCTTGCGCACGAGGCTCTCATTGCGCCCGAGGTCCGCGAAGAAGCGCAGGTCGATCTTGAATGTACTACCGAAGCGCAAATCCGAACTACCCGGCAGGCCGGTCCCGTTGACCCGGCTCGGTGCCTCCCAGTCGGCCTTCATGCGCAGGCCATAGCCATCGTAGAAGAACCCGCCCTCGGCCTCGATCGCATGGCGCGGCACACCGCCGCTGGCGATGGCGTCGCCCGAAAGCTGGTCCAGCACCTCCGAACCGGGCGCGATGCGCACCTCGTCAGTGAAACGCCAGGTGTGGTAGAGCGAGAGGTTCCAGCGCCCGCCCGGAGGACCGCCGCGACCGAACGGCATGCCACCGCCGCTGCGCTGCCGGTTGCCACTGGCCTTTTCCTGCCCCGCTTCTCCCGAAGCCGCCTGTCCTCCCGAAGCCGGAGCAGCACAAATCCGCTCCTTCGCCTGTGCGAGCCTTACCGGATCGACCTTGCCGTCGGCACCCACCAGCCGCTCGCGCATACGCTCGGGCAAGGTGGCGGGGTCGATTTCGCGACCTTCGGTGCACAGCGTCTCGCGCAGCTTTGCAAAGCGCGCCGGATCAAATCCCGGCGGCGGCCCACCCGGCCCCGCAGACCCCGGCGCCGCGCCGTCCGCGGCACAGAAGCGCTGCTTCGCCCGCTCAAGCTTGGCGGGATCGATCTGTCCGTCCTCGCCCTTGAGGCGCTCGAGCATCGGCGCGGGCAGAGACGAGAGATCGGGTTGCTGACCCGGCTGGACAGGCGCGCACAGTGCGGCGCGCATCTTTTCCATGCGTGCAGGGTCGAAACCGCCGGAAGGGCCACCCGATGCTCCTCCGCTCCGGGCCGCACCATTCTCTTGCGCTGCGGGCGTACCCGGAGCGCGTGCGCTGCCTGAGCTCGCTGCGGCTTCGCGCGCCGCACGCGGGTCCGGCCCGATCCGGCCACCGACGTTGAAGCCCCACCGGATGCTCGAGCTGGCGATGCGATCGTAAGTGACCGCACGCTGGTCGAGCGCTACGAGGTTGCCGTAGGCGTCACGCTCGACCCGGTCGGGGAAAGCGGCCTCGATCGCCGGGGTCAGCATCGGGAAAGACTGGGTCACGTCGCTGGAACGGTTCTTGAAGAATTCGACCAGCAGGTTCGAGCGATCGAGGATCGGCAGCTGCCAGTTCGCCGACAGCTTGATGTCGTGGCGCGTCTCCTTGCGCAGGTTGGGGTTGCCGCCACTCGTCACGTCCACCAGCGCCGTCGTCTGGTTGACGAAGTCATAGACAGAGACGTTGTAGCTGACGATCTGGGGAGCGCCGAGCTGGGCGAGTGTCGGCGCCGCTTCCTCGACGATATAGCTTCCCTGAAACGAGAGCGTATCGGTCGGCGACCAGGTCAGCCCTGCGGTCCAGTTGGCGAGCGTGCCGAAATCGGAAAGCTCGTTGAGGCCACCGCTCAGGTTGAGCGAGAGGTCGCCGATCGCTCCGAGGAAATCCTCGTCGCGACTGGTCAGAGGCAGGGCAAGATTGAGCCCGCCCGAGACATCCCCGCGCGAGAGCGTCACATCACCCACCGTCGAGCGCGTGTCCTCGCTCATCGTACGCGAATAATCGTAGCCCGCCTTGATCGTCAGGCTCGCATCGCCGCCGGGCATGCGAAACGGGGTGCCCGCCAGGGTCGCCATCGAAGTCCCTGCGAAGACCCGGTTGCGCGCCTGGTCGATGCCGGCGCTGGGAAGCACCGGCAAGGCACCGGCAATATCGAATTCACCGGCAGCTGCAGCGTCCTGCAAGTCCCCGTAGATGTCTGCGCCGCGACTGCGATCGTTGCGAGTATTGGTTTCGGTATAGCTGCCATCGCCGGTCGCGCTGAACTGCCAGTCGCCGAACTGCGTGTTGTAGCCCAGGCTTGCCTCGAAGGTATCGGTCTGGACACGGCTCGCGAGCGGGTCGTCGTACGTGCGAATTTCGCTGTTACCGCCTTGATCGGTAAGCGTGAAGGTATCTAGGCCGGATAGCGAATGCGTAACCGAACGGGTATAACCGCCGTTTACGGTGACCTGGCCATCCAACCCGCCTTCGCCCACGCCCTGGGTCATCGTGGCGGTCATCTCCAGTTCGGAGCTGCGGCTCGCGAGGCTGCGATAGCGCGTGGGATCTGGGTCGCCCGCGACGGTGGGATACTCGTCGTCCTCGCGGCGGATATCGCGCTCGTCCTCGGTCAGCATCGACGTCTCGGTGAGCTTGGTCGAGAAATTGTAACGCCGTGGCCCGGCGATCTTGAAGATACCGCCTTCCAGCTCGTAGTTGTCGTAGCCGCCGCGCGTCGGGCGATTGTATTCACCCGCGCCCGTGACAGCCGCGAAGTTGTCCTTGAGGATCAGGTTGATGACCCGCAGGTCCGCCGAATAGCCAAAGCGCAGCGCAACTTCCTCAGGCAGGATTTCCATGCGCGCGATCGCCTCGGGGGGGATGCTGCGCATCTCGCGCCAGCTGGTGATCCGCTGGCCGTTGACGAGCATCACCGGTCGCCCGCTGCCGCGTCCCCGCCCACTGCCGGTCTGCGGCGAGATCGCCTCGATCAGCTCTGCGATAGAGGACGCGCCGTAGGCCGCGATGTCCTCTTCCTCGAACGTCATGATCGGCTGCTGGGGCACGTCGACGATGCCACGAAAGGCCGGCGCGGTGACGACGATCTCGTTTCCGATGACCTCGACCGGATCATCGTCGTCGACGCGGATTCCGGGTTCGCTCTGCCCGGCCCCGGCTGCGCTGGAAACAGGCGCCGCGACGTCCTGCGCGGCCGCAAGGGCAGGCATCGAAACGCTGGTGGCCAGAACGATAAGGGTCGTCAAACGCAAGCTAGGATCTCCGCCAAGAAAAGGGATGCCGCAATAAACGGTCGGCTCGACTTTCGTGCTGTTGCCGGACGAGGCCCCGGATCAGCAAGTCGCACTGCGTATTATTTTGTCGCAGGACCCTGCCAACTCGGATAAACCCCGCCGTCGGCAAAGGCTCCCGGCCCTTAGCGCTCCTGCCCGGTTTTTCCCCGCCGCACCCGGCGCTGGCCTTTTGAAGCAGCGCTCGATATGGCGCGCGAAGTCAGTTTCGTAGAAGCACGGGTTTGATCGCCGATTAGGCGCCTTTCGTACTAGTGTCTTTCGCCACCAGCGAAGGACGCCGCACATACCATTCCAATCCAGCACGCAGGTCCCGCGTTGACGCAGCTCTCCACCACCCCAGCACCGCGCCTGCTGCTCGCCTCGGCGAGCCCGCGTCGGCGCGAACTCATCACCCGGCTCGGTCTCGAGCCTGACCTGACGCTCGCCGCCGACATCGACGAGAGCGCGGCGGACCGCGAGCTCCCGCGCGCCTACGCCCGGCGCATGGCGCGCGAGAAGGCACTGGCACTGCGCGAGGACGAGGCCGCCCGCGGCATGCACATCCTTGGCGGCGACACCGTCGTCTCGTGCGGCCATCGCATCCTGCCCAAGGCCGAGGACGAAGCGACCGCACGGCTCTGCCTGGCCCTGCTCTCCGGTCGTCGCCACCGGGTGCTTTCCGCCATCGCGCTGGCAGCTCCAGACGGATCGCTGCGTGAACGCCTTGCCGAGACCGTAGTACGCTTCAAGCCGCTCTCGGCCGAAGAGATCGATGGCTACATCGCGGGCGGCGAATGGCACGGCAAGGCCGGTGGCTACGCCATCCAGGGCAGCGCCGAGGGGCTGATCGCCTGGATCTCGGGCAGCCACAGCGCCGTGGTCGGCCTGCCCCTGTTCGAGACCCGCGCGCTGCTTCGCGCCGCCGGTTTCGCGATCTCCTGAGGACCGCGTCATGGCACAGTGGCTGGTCGAGGAAGGTATCGGCGAACATCGCGCCATCCTCGTCGAGGCAGGTCAGGTCCTCGCCGCGAAGCTCCATTGGCCCGGTGCGCTCGCTCTGGGCGAGATCGCAGATGCCACGCTCGTCGCGCGCCGCGCCGGATCGCGCCGGGGGACAGCCCGCTTCGCATCGGGCGAGGAAGCCCTCGTCAATGCACTCCCGCCCTCGGCCAGCGAAGGAGCGCCCATCCGTCTCGAGGTGACCCGCGCGGCGATGGCCGAACAGGGCCGCTTCAAGCGCGCGCAGGCCCGCCCCTGCGACCGCCCGGCCCGCCCTGCCCCGCCGCTCGTCGAACGGCTCGCTGGCAGCGGGGCGAGCGCGTGCATCGTCACCCGCTTTCCCGACGATCCCTGGCCTGCGATCATCGCCGATGCGCTCGATGGCACGATCGCCTTCGAGAACGGCGAAATCCTCGTCAGCCCGACCCCGGCAATGACCCTGATCGACGTAGACGGGACGCTCGCTCCGGGCGCGCTCGCGCTCGCGGCCATTCCCGCCATCGCCGATGCCATCGCGCAGTTCGACCTTGCCGGCTCGATCGGCATCGACTTCCCCTCGCTCGAGCGCAAGGAGGAGCGCCGCCGCGTCGACGAGGCCTTGGCGGCAGCGCTTGATCACTGGCCGCACCAGTCGACCGCGATGAACGGCTTCGGCTTCGTGCAGCTGGTCGCGCGCAGCGAGGGTCCCTCGATCCTCCAGCGCGTGCGTACCCGCCCACGCGCGGCAGCAGCGCGCCTGCTGCTGCGCCGCGCCGAACAGGTAACCGAACCCGGCGTCTTGCTGCTCAGCGCGCATCCGGCGGTACGCGCCGAAGTAGGGACCGAGTGGGAGGCCGAGCTTGCCCGCCGGACCGGGCGCACCCTGCGCTGGAATTGCGATCCAGGCCTTGCGATCCACGCCGGATTCGCGCAGGCGGTCTCGTCATGACCAGTCCCGAACGCAAGTGCCCGATCTGCGGCAAGCCGCGCCAGGCCGACCACGCCCCCTTCTGCTCCAAGCGCTGCCGCGACCGCGACCTCGTCCAGTGGCTCGCCGACGGCTATGCCCTGGCCGGCCCGCCCGACTTCTCCGCGCGCCTCGAACAGGACCTTTCGAACAATCCACAGGACGATTGAATATTTGTCGCGATTTTAGGGTTGCAAAGCCCCGCGCGCTTCGCCATAGGCCCGCAACCAGCTGATCGGCGGTGACCTTCGGGACCTCGATCAGGGCGATGCCCGGGTAGCTCAGTTGGTAGAGCACATGACTGAAAATCATGGTGTCGGCGGTTCGATTCCGTCCCCGGGCACCACTCCTCTACGGAGTGGTTGCAAGCCTTCACAGACATTCGGATAATCAGCCTGACCGGCATTGCGGCACAGAGGCCGGCCGTTCGTGAGCCCGCCCGTCTTGCGCAAGCGGATGCCAGCGACTCGGCGAAGTGTTCACTCCTGATCACTCAGAGCAGCGTCGCCAAGTTAAAATCCCGCATAATCACTTCCATATGAAAAAGCGCGTGCAATACTATTTGCAATCGCTGAGTATCGCCTCACTGCAACTGCAGGAGCACGAAATATGGCATCCGGCATTACTCTCGAAACCACCGAGACCGACCAAGACCTGTTCGGAACCAACGACGAAGACACTCTTACCGCCAATCATACAGGCGCGCGTCTTTTCGGCGGCAATGGCAATGACTTGCTCCAGACAAACTTCGGCGGCTTCACCGCTGCCGACCTGGCCTTCTTCGGCGAAGCCGATGACGACCGGCTGATCGCCCGGCCCGGCGTTACCGAAATGGCCCGCCTCTTCCTTGATGGCGGTTCAGGTGACGACACCATCGAGGCGGAACCCTATTTCGTCTTCGACGGCAGCACTTTCGCCGGCACGCTCGAGAACATCGTCCACGGTGGTTATGGCGACGACGTCATCACGGCCAGCGCCGATCTCGACGAGTACGATGGCACCGCCAGCAACGTCATCGCAGGCGATAGCGGTGCCGACACCATCGAGGTCTTCGCGTCGACCAGCTTCTACGGTTTCGGTAGCGAAGCCTTCAACGTGGTCGAGGGCGGCTCGGGCCACGACCTGATCAGGGCCAGGGTCGAAGGCATCAGCAACGGCGGCGACGAAGTGGCGAACACGATCACCGGCGGGCTCGGCAACGACGACATCGAGGCCGGTGCCTACGTGACCAGCAACGCCAGTACGCAATACGTCGAGCAGGACCTGACCGGAGGTGCGGGAAGCGACAGGCTGGTCGGTTGGCTCGAAGCGGGCGATGACGGCTCAGCCGAGGCGACGCTGACCATCGACGGGGGTTCGGGCCACGATACGATCGAGGCGACCAGTGCGCTCGGCGGCGACTACTTCTCTTTCCACGAGATCGTCCATGCCCTCAATGGTGGTTCGGGGCGCGATACCATCGCCTCGTCCATCACCAGCACCGCTGCCGGGTCCTACCTCGTCACCGCGGCGGGTGGATCGGGCAGCGACGCCCTGACCTCGCTCATTGAACTCACGCCCGAGGAAGGGACCGGCGGCGAACCGGCCCACAATGTCCTGTCAGGCGACCTTGGTGCCGACACGATCCTCGCCTCGATAACGCTCGCCCCCGGCTGGTCGCTCGACGACAGCGACCTGCTCAACCAAATCGACGGTGGCCAGGGCAGCGACCTGCTCGAGGCGCAGCTCATTCTCGACCTTGATGGCGTCGAGCAGTGGGCGGACAGCTTCGATGTCGGCGAGAACGTGATCCATGGCGGTACCGGCAACGATACGCTCATCGGCAGGGTGCTGATCGAAGGCGGCGAAGACGGCGTGAGCTTCGCTGCGTCGAGTTCCCTGTACGGCGGGGCCGGTCAGGATACCCTCACCGTGATCGGCGGGACCGGAAACCTGCTCGACGGCGGCGCGCGCAACGATGTCCTCCTTGGCGGCGATGGCGCTGACAGGCTGATCGGCGGCAGCGGGGCGGACCGGCTCACCGGCGGCCTCGGCGAGGATACCTTCGTATTCGACGTGCTCGAACAGACCTATCGTCGCGACCGGGTGATGGATTTCGAGAGCGGCGTGGACACGATAGAACTCGCCACCGCCGCCTTCGCGGCACTGGCGGACCTGGGCACGGGAGCGCTGGATTCCGGAGAACTGAGCTATGGCAAAAACGCCGAAACGCCCGATCAGCACCTGTTCTACGACCAGACGACCGGCGTGCTTTATTACGATGCCGACGGCTCGGGCAGCACGGACAAAGTCCAGATCGCGATCTTCGACGATCTCGCCACGATCGAGGCGAGCGACATCTACCTCGTGTGATACCTCAGGTGCCCGAACTCCAGTCGCGCAGCTGGCTGAAATCGGCGCCCGATCGTGCGCCGAGATGCAACAGTGGCATGTCGGCCATGAAGCCGTCCGAGACCTTGTCCTTGCGCCCCCAGTCGATCAGCTCGCGCCGCCGGGTGATCGCCCAGCGTCCGTCGCGGCAGGCATATTCGTCTATGTAGCGTCCGGCCATGAACAGGTCGTATCGCTGGTCATCCTCGACCAGCCGGTGCCAAGCAAAGAAGTAGATTTCGCCATGCGCGCGGTCGCCCTCGACGGTGATGTCGGTCTGGCCGATGAGGTGCTGGCTGCCCTCCATCTGCGCGAGAAAGCCTTGCGCGAAGTCGGTGAACTCTTCCCGCGTGCCGCGCAGCAAGCCGCAGTCGACGTCGGCATCCTCGTGGAAGGCGCTGAGCTGCAACTCCCGGTCCAGCCGGTCCTGTCCGCGCATATAGGCGCTGATCGCACGAACGATGTCGCGCCGCGCGGTGAGATCGTGAATTTCGGCCTCGAGCTGTTCGATGCTTCGCGTCATCGCCCTCACCCCGCAGCCATGGCGGTGCCGGCAAGCGCATAGACCGGATCCCCTGCGCCGCGACATCCGCGCAGGTCTAGCGCGGCGTATAGCCCCTCTTCCATCTGCCGCGTGGTCGGCTCGCTGCGCATCCAGTCGAGCACGAAACTGCGCGAGGCGATCTTCCAGACGCCTTCGCGCCGCTCGAAGCTGTCGATGTAGCGCCCGCCGGTCAGCGTATCGCTTGCCGCCTGCCCGCCTCCGCGCGTCGTGGAGACCGCGATGACATATGTCTCGCCGACCGCGCTCTCGCCGCTGATCTCGATCCACTGGTTGGCGATCGAGTGGAAGGTCTGCTCGTAGACGTCCTCGACCATGGCGCAGATCGTCTCGGCGAATTCGCGGGCAGGTCCGTTGAAAGCCCCCGAAACGACGGTCGCGTCGTCGTGGAAGATGGACGCAAGAAGCTCTCGATCGGCGCGGTCCACGCCGCGGCAATAGGCCATGGTGAGGTCGGCGATCTGCTGGCGCGCGACCAGCGTTTCCAATAGGCGACCTCCCCCATCGGTGCCGGCTTCCTGCATTCCACTTTCTCCATTCGTCCTGGTTCGCTGGCGGGCCGTCTCTGTGGCCAATATCGCCATCCCTGCATCCCCGCTTCCATGACCGCCCGCGGGAACGTGGCTTTCAAGCGGCCCAAGCCCCGGCTTGCTGAAGCGGCCCGACCAGTTGAGATTGGTGTCGAGGACATAGGCCCTGTGCGCGAGACGCCACTGGCCAGCGCGCTTTTCGTGGCGATCGAGGTAGCGTCCACAGATCAGTCGCTGCACCGGGCTGTCGGCCACGCTCTCGTCTCCGGCATAGGCCATGACGTAGCTTTCCGAGGTCGCGACAGCGCCCTCGAGCGCGATCCACATCTGCGCGGTGCGGTGCTGGGTCACTGGCCCCTGCGCCTGCGCGCCTGCGAGGATCGGGGCGAAGTCTGCCGCGGCGCCTTCGAAGAAGCCGTAGTCGACCGTGCCGTCGCGATGATAGCACTGGGCCAGCATCGCCGCGTCCGCACGGTCCACCGCGCGGCTGTGCTGCGCGAGGTTCGTGCGGATCGCGGCGTGATCGGCAAGCGCCTCCAGGTTCACGAGATCGTCTCGCCGTTGTCGATGACGATGTGCGTGCCGGTGATCTGGCGCGATTCTTCCGAGGCGAGGAAAAGGACGAGGTTGGCGACGTCCTCGGGCTTGCCCTGGCCATGCGCCTCGACCTGGTCGAGCCCGGCATCGCCGCCGGGCAGTTCGGCGAGCGCCTGCTGCGTCATCGGCGTCTCGTGGGCACCGGGCGCGATGGCGTTGACCCGCACGGCCAGCGCCTGTTCCTGACAATGCACCGCAACGCTGCGGGTCAGCGCGATAATCCCGGCCTTCGCCGCGCTATAGGCGGGGATCGCACTGATCCCCTTGAGCGCGGCCACCGAGGCGACGTTGATGATCGAGCCGCGCGTCGTCGCCCCGCCGCTGCGGCGCGAGCCCATGTGCGGCAAGGCGCTCTTGCAGCCAAGGAAACAGCCCTCGACCATGACCTGCATCTGCAGCCGGAAGCTCTCCAGCTCGCAGTTCTCGACATTGGCGAAGCGGACCAGCCCCGCGTTGTTCACCAGCACGTCGAGCCCGCCGAAGTGCGCGACAACCTTGGCAACGACATCGCGCCACTGCGCCTCGTCGCGCACGTCGTGCTCGAGAAACAGCACGCCCGGGATCGAGGCCGCAACCTCGCGCCCGCGATCGCCCTGTACATCGGTGATCGCGACCTTCGCACCCTCGGCGGCGAGGAGCCGCGCGTCGGCGGCCCCCAGTCCCGAGGCCCCGCCGGTAATCAGCGCGACCTTGCCTTCCACTCTGCCCATGAGCCCACTCCCGATCAGAAGTTGAAGGAGGCCGAGGCGCCCCACTGGCGCGGCGATCCATAACCGGCGATGCCGCCGTATCCGGGGCTGTCGTAGACGGTCGACATGTAGCGGGTGTCGAGCAGGTTCTTCGCCCAGAGCCCGATCGACCAGGCGCGCCCGTCGGGGTAATAGGTGATCGATCCATCGATAAGGTGCGTTGGCTGGATGCGCGAACGCGGGGTATCGAGGATCGCGGTGTAGTACTTCGCGCTGGTGTAGCTGTAGCTGGCATCGCTCACCAGTTCGCCGCCGTCGCCCACCGGAATGACGAAGTTCACGCCCGCAGTCGCATTCCACTTGGGCGCGTTCTGGAGGCGGTAGCCCTCAAGGTCGTAGATCTCGCCCGAGACCGGATCGCCGTAGAGGAAGTCCTTGTACTTGGCATCGAGGTAGGCGACCGAGCCGCGCAGCATCATCCCGTCGACCGGAGCCGCCGTCGCCTCGAACTCAAAGCCCTTGATCTCGGACTTGCCGGCATTGAGGATGCGGTTGCCTTGGGTGTTGGTCGCGCTGTCGAAGTAGATCTGCGCCACCTGCATGTCGCGATAGTTGGTGTAGAACATCGCGAAATTGGTGCGCAGACGCCGGTTGAGCAGGTCGGCCTTGAAGCCCACTTCGAAGGTGTCGACTTCCTCGGGATCGAACGGCGTGTCGCCATCGGCAGGCACGCCCACGCGCGCAGTGAAGCCGCCCGACTTGAAACCGCGCGCCCAGCTTGCGTAGAGTAGCGGTCCTGCTGCCAGCTGGTAGTCCGCCCCCAGCTTCCAGCCCACGTTGTCCCAGCTCTTCGAGCCGCCGGTGGTGAAGCTGTCGAGCACGAAGTTGCCCTCGCCGGTGTAGTTCGAACCGGCCGGATCGCCGATGCTGGTGATCAGGCTCGGGGTCGATTCCGTCTTCTCGTGGGTATAGCGGATGCCGCCCTGCAGCTTGAGCGCATCGGTCAGCTGCCAGTAGGCCTGCGCGAAGCCCGAGAGCGAATAGTTATCCTGGTCCTGCAGGTTGGTCTGGAGCAGCCCGGGCGCTGCAAACTGCAGGCGGTAGGCCTGGATGTGGTCGTAGTGGTTCTTGAGGTAGAAGCCGCCCGCGAGCACGTTGAAGCTGTCGGAAAGCGTCAGGTTGGTGCGCAGTTCCTGACTGAACTGCCAGCCCTCGGTGCGCCGGTAGGTGTCGTTCTTGAACAGCGGCGAGCCGTCCTGATCAGTATACTCGCGCAGCTTGAAGTGCTTGTATCCGGTGATCGAGGTGAGGTCGCCGAGGAAGGTATCGTAGGCGTTCATAGTGAAGATGCCCGAGAATGTGTCCATGTTGGACTCGTCGGGGACCGAGTTGTTGGCGCTGTAATACTTGTCGGGCGCGACGCACTGGCCACCGCCTGCACAGGGACTGACGTACATCCCCTCAGTGCCGGGCTCGGTATAGAGGACCTCGCCCTCGATGCCGCCATTGATGATTATCGGCGATCCATTGCGCGAACGCACGTATTCACCCTGGAGCGTCGCATCGAAGCTGCTGCCCGGTGTGAACTTGAGGTAGGCGCGTACCGCGTTGAGGTTCTTCGAGCCCATGTCCGAACCGTCGACCACGTTGGTCACCCAGCCGTCGCGCTCGGTATGGATGCCCGCGACCTTGAACGAGAGCGTGTCCTCGACGAGCGGGATCTCGACTGCGCCCGAGACATCGAACCTGTTCCAGTTGCCGTAAGCCGCCTTGATGTGCCCACCGAACTCGCCGGTCGGCTGGGCGGTCACGACGTTGATCACGCCGCCGGTCGTATTGGCGCCGAAGAGCGTACCTTGCGGTCCGCGCAGGACCTCGATGCGATCGACGTCGTAGAGATCGAGCAGTGCGCCCATCGAAAAGAACTGCGGGACACCGTCGACGACGATCGAGACCGTGTTGCCGGCATAGGGATCGGGCTCGATGACGCCGATGCCGCGGATCGTGAAGACCGCGCTCTGGGGCGTATTTGCGAAGTTGTCGATCTGGACGTTGGGGATCGAGCCCTGCAGTGCCTGAAGCGAGGTCCCTTGCGTCGCAGCGAGCGCATCACCGGTGACCGCGGTTACCGAAATCGGGACGTTCTGCATGTTTTCGGCGCGCTTCTGTGCGGTAACGACGATCTCCTGAATACCCGTCTGGGGCTCGGAAACTGCCGTTTCCTGCGCTTCCTGCTGGGCGTGGGCCGCAATCGGCATCACCAGCCCTGCCGCCAGTGCGCTGCATATCGCCAAGCGCGACACCTTCACTCCAAGTCGCTTCATTGCATTCCTCCCTCATGTTTCTGTTCGATCGTTTTCGTCGCCTGCGCGACCGATGCAGTCGACCAGCACCGCTCCGCGCCCGACTTCATGTCGAAGCAGCGGCCGGCACCGTCGAAACCCGCCCCTTGTTCCGGCGCGTGGCTTCTCAGTTGCTTTCGTTGATCCAGTCGTTGAGCACCTCGTGGAAGAAGCGGATGCGCGTCTCCTGATCGGAGAGGTAGGCATCGCGGTAGCCACGCGAATGCATGCCGGCCTGCATGTTCTCGGCCAGTTCCATGTCCTGATAGACGATCTGTCCTGCCAGCTCGGGAATGCCGCGCCCGCGATCGAAGTCGCGGTGCTCGCACTCCATCACCTCGCGCAGCGGCTTGCGGCCCGCCATGACCGATTCCACCTCGTCCTGCCCCTCGACCGGAAAGGCCATGCACCACAGGTCGAAATAGCACTTCTCCGGGTCCTCGGGGTGCGGTTCGCTGCGGAAGAAGACGAGGTTGTCGGGCAGGAACGAGATGGTGACATTGGGAAAGATCACCGTGTGCGGACTGTCGGTAATCTCCTCGTCGTCCATCTTCTCGTAGTGGACGTAACCCTTTTCTTGCCAAAGCTTCTGCTTCGCCGCCTTGAGGTCCTTCCAGCCTTGCAGCGCGAAGTCCTCATAGGTTTCGTACTGCGCGGGATCGATGCCCCACTTGCGCAGTTCGCCCTCGAACATCGCGTTGCCACCTCCTTCCGGGCGATCCGAAAGCGAGGGGCGCATCGGCTGAACGGTGCGGCCATGCCCCTTGGGCCACATCTCGTGGCGCGCGGAATCGACGTCCTGATCGATCCATGGCGGCACCTGCGGGTGCGCGGTGCGGGTGTGGTAGCTTTCCGAGAAGTTGTCGGTGACGAACTTCCAGTTGGCGTTGAGCGCGATGCGGTACCAGGCGACGCGCACTGCGGTATCCATCGGGTAATTGCGGTAGAGCGCGGGCATCGGCTCGAGATATTCGGCAAGGCTCGGCCCGTCCGGGTCCATCGTGTACCACACGAAACCGCCCCAGGTGTCGCAGCGCAGCTCGTTGAGGCCGACCTTGCCGCAAGGGTTGCCGCGGCTGAAATCGACATCGGCATCCTGCGCCGCGATGAGCTTGCCGTCGAGCCCGTAGCGCCAGCCATGATAGGGACAGCTGAAGGCGTCGACCGAACTGGCATCGTCGACCATGCGCATGCCACGGTGGGCGCAGGAATTGTAGAAGGCGCGGACAGAGCCGTCCTCCTGCCTGACCGCGATCACCGACTCCTTCATGAAGTTGTGGACCACGAAATCACCTGCTTCGGGGACATCCGCGGTGCGCCCGGCGATATGCCAGATGCGCGTCCACATGTGGTCCCATTCCTTCTGGGCGAATTCCTTCGAGAAGTAGCGATCCCCGGTAATCGCATCGCCGCGCAGATTGGACGGATCGCGCCCGTCCATCGGCGGCGGCACGCTGAGCGCCTTGGTCATGTCCTGTCTCCCGTAACCCTTGAGCCTGCGAGGCAGGCCGGGGCGATCTTTCGGGTCAGAAGCGCGTAGCGCGGGGTGATCGGCTGCCGCGCATGCGGGCCGCTCGTTCGATCCACTCCCTCGCCGGTCTTCTGCCGTTGACAGCGACAATATCGTGATTGGTCGATCGACCAACCTATCTAATCTGAGAGGTCGGTCCGATCAGGGCGCGCAGACCCGCTGAGAAGAACCTGAGAGCAGATTCCGTCATGCGATCGAGATGATCGGAGGAATGGTGACTGGCAGTCAGATCGTCGAGGAAGCCCGGGTCCTGCACCATGAAGACCAGCGCCGCTTCGATGAAATAGACACCTGCGAGCAGGGTCGACTGGTCGGCATCGGGACGCAGCAGCCGCAAGTGCGTGGTGAAGACCTCCGAGATCGTGCTCAAGCGCATGAGCGAGGGCTTCACTTCGGGGATACGGTAGGAGCTCATCAGGTGCGAGGTCATGGTCACGAAGTTGTGAAGCTCGTGATCCTTGTCGGCGGTGATCGCAAGGAACGGTACGACGAAGGCGCGCACGCAGTCCTCCACCCCGGTCAGGCGCCCGGCAGAGCGCGCCTCGTCGAAACTGCCGCGCACGAAGCGCAGGAGATCGTCGAGCTTGCGGTCGATGGCCGTGGCAAGCACCTGGTCCTTGGCGCCGCAATGGTAGTGGACCAGGCTCATGCGCACCCCGGCGAGCTCGGCCAGATCGCGCATTGAAGTGCCGTCGTAACCGCGTTGCGAGAACAGCACCTCGGCAGCGTCGAGGATGCGCGCACGCGTCGCCTCGCCGCGCGCGACGTTGCGGTTCGGCGTTTCCTCCGGGCCGCTCATCTGCAAAAGGTATTGATGTGTTGCATCTCGCGCACAAGCCATAGGCACCGACCGGGACACAGGCAATGGTCCGCCAGCGGGCTTGCCGCCTGGCGGACCGGCCCCTGTCGCCGGGATCAGTCTCCGCCGGGATCAGTCGTAAGCGGCTGCCCACATTGATGCCGCAATGGCATCGCGGGTCGTCGCCTCGCTTCCGGCGCCGGCCAGCCCTTCCTCCTGAGCGCACCGCGCGACCGCGACCGCCACCTCGAGCGCGACGTGGCGCAGGTCGGTAACCGGCGGCAGCAGGCCTCCGGTCGCTCCGCCCAGTTCGCTCAGCCGACGGGCTGCGGCCATGAACATGCCATCGCTCACCCCCCTCGCCCGCGCTGCCAGCGCGCCGAGACCGACGCCGGGGAAGATGTAGACGTTGTTGACCTGCGTGATGCCAGGCGTGGCGAAGGGGCTGCCCGTACCGACGACCGCGCGACCGTCGGTCCAGTCGAGCAGGTCCTCAGGATGGGCCTCGGCCCGCGACACGGGGTTGGAGAGCGGGAATATCACCGGTCTCTCGACGCCATCGGCCATCAGGCGGACGCAGCGCTCGTCAAAGGCGTTCTTCTGCCCCGAAGTCCCGATGAGCACGGTCGGTCTCACGTTCGCGATGACGTCGTGAAGAGAGACGAGATTGCGCCCGTCGACGTCCCAGTCCGCGATCTCGGCGGGGTCGCGCGCCAGCTTGCGCTGCTGGGGTGGCAGACGGGGGAAGTCCGAGAGCACCAGACCGTCGCGATCGACCGCCCAGATACGCGTGCGCGCAGCAGTCTCGTCGAGACCTTGCGCCATCATTGCCTGGACCAGCATCTCGGCGACACCGCTGCCTGCGGCACCCGCGCCGAACAGGACGATGCGCTGGTCGGCAAGAGCCTTGCCCGTCCGCCGCACTGCTGCCAGCAAGGTCCCCACCGTGGTCGCGGCGGTCCCCTGGATGTCGTCGTTGAAGCTCAGCAGACGGTCGCGATAGCGCCCGAGCAGATCGTAGGCATTCTTGCCCGCGAAATCCTCCCACTGCAGCAGCACGCCCGGGAAGCGCGCGTCCACCGCCTCGACGAAGCGTTCGACGAAGGCGTCGTACTCGGCGCCGCGAACGCGCGGGGCACGCCAGCCGACGTAGAGCGGGTCTTCGCGCAGGGCGTGATTGTCGGTGCCGAGGTCGAGCAGGATCGGCAGGACTTCGGAAGGATGGATACCCGCGCAGGCGGTGTAGAGCGCAAGCTTGCCGATGGGGATGCCCATGCCGCCTGCGCCCTGGTCGCCCAGACCCAGAATGCGTTCGCCATCGCTGACGACGATCACCTTGACTTTGTCGTAGGCCGGATCGGCGAGAATCTCGTCTATACGCTCGCGGTTGGGATAGCTCAGGAACAGCCCGCGGGTGCGCCGCCAGATTTCGCTGAAGCGCTCGCAGCCATCACCCACCGTGGGGGTATAGACCAGCGGCAGCATGCGCGGCAGGTCGCTTTGAACCAGGGCGTGGAACAGCACCTCGTTCGAATCCTGAAGTTCGCGCAGGAAGGCATAGCGCTGGAAGTCGTTCTCCTTTTCCTCCAGCGCCCGTCGCCGGCGTACGATCTGGCTCTCGAGCGTGCCCACGTGCGGAGGGAGCAGACCATGCAGGCCGAACAGATCACGCTCCTCCTCGGTAAAGGCAGTCCCCTTGTTGGTCAGCGGATCGGAGAGCAGCGCACGGGCGCGGGCGTGGAGGTTGGGCGACATGTATATGGTCCTTGGGAATCAGAAGCGCATGCTTAGCCATGTCGCAAGGAAATCGGAATCCCCGTATCCGGCTTGCCTGAGCGCAGGCCCGGCGAAGACATGCTCGTAGCGCGCGGTGATCGAGACGCGCGGACTGATCGCCCATTGCACCTGCACCCGCGGCAGTTCCGCAGTCTTGATCGCGGTGGAATCGACCGTGCGCGCGAGCGGAGCCCCGTTGGCGCGATAGATCGCGTCGGACGTGTCCGCGCGCCATGCGAAGGCGTATTCTGCGAGCACGCGCACGTTGAAGACGGGCTCGAGCGAAACCACCGGCGCGACTTCGACAAGATTGGTCGCAGTGAGGAACAGGTGGTGGCTGAACGGGGTATTGGCACCGTGCGGAGAGATCGCGTTGCGCAGCGCGCCTGCACCGGCACCACTCTCGTTGCCGCCGCCGCCACTGGCATAGTCGAAGCTGAAGCCGACGCGCGGCGCGGCCTTGCCCGAGCCGACAGGCATCGTCTGGTCGAGGAATACCTGCCAGGCATCGATGTCGCGCCCGTCGTAGTCACCGAACTGGCGGTTGACCGTCCAGTCGATCGCCACATCGCCGAGCCGTCCCCACGCGTGGGCACCCAGATAATAGCGCTCCTCGCGTCCCTCGCTGCCGACCCAGCGTGCATCGCGCCGACGCAGGCGCCAGAAGAACGGATCGACGTAGAGACCCGAAGCGCCGGTCAGCGTCTCGGGGACGACCGTACCCAGCGTCACGCCCGAGAAGCGACGAGCCGTGTTGGGGCGGTCGTCACCGGCACCGCCCCGCCCATAAGCCGTGGGCTCGAGATCGAAGGCGTCGAGGCGCACCCCGCGACCGCGCACCCAGCCGCGAATGCCGTTGAGGGTATAGGGTATGGCATTGTTGTCGCGCTGCGAGACCAGCATGCGCGAACCGTCGAAGAACTCCTGACGACCGTAACGCAGGCCCATGTCGAGCCCACCGATGATCCCTGTGACTTCGGCGAAGGCCTGCTGAACGACGAGATCGTTGTCCTGCGAGGTCGTCGGCGTGCCGATGTTGTGTCCCGAGCTGGAGGCATGGGCGAACTCGCCATAGAGGCGCACGTGGTCGCCAAGGTGCACATCTGCCGCACCGACCACCCTGACGATGTCCTGGCGCTGGTGTTCGCCCTTAACCAGTCCCGGATTGGAGGTGTAATTGGTGCGCAGGCGCAGTTCGCCCGAGAGCGTAACGTAGACATCGCCGTTGTCGTCGAGCGGCAGGTACTTCAGGTGATCGAGCGGATCCCGGTCATCCTTCCGTTTTTGCACACCGCTCCAGTCCTCCGCCCAGCGAGTGGTGGCATAGGACCCGCGAACGGTCCCGTCGCCATCGGCCTTGTGCGGATAGGGAGCTGCCTGTTCCTCGGCAAATGCCTGTCCTGCGGGCGCAAGCGAGGCGCAGCCCAGCAGAGCGGCCAGAAGCGGCCGGTTTGCAATTTTCATGATGTTCTGTCTTTTTTTTTGTAAGTTGCGACCCGAAGGGCGCCGCTCACACGCGATGGTGCGACCCGAAGGGCGTGAGCGGCGTATCCGGTTTTTCTTTCCGACCCGTTCTTGCGTCCGGGCCGGTCTTATCACTCAGACGGTACGATCATTCGGCAGGGCTCGGCGCCAGTGCGGGCTCGTGCCCCGCGACACCGGGACGCTGCCGGATGGCCTCGGCAAAGGCGCCCATGTCGATGGAATTCTCCCAGCGCGAGACGATGACGGTCGCGACTGCATTGCCGATGAAGTTGGTAAGGCTGCGGCATTCCGACATGAACCGGTCGATGCCCAGGATCAGTGCCATGCCTGCGACCGGAACGGTCGGCACGATCGAAAGCGTGGCCGCCAGGGTGATGAAGCCCGCTCCGGTAACGCCCGCAGCGCCCTTGGACGAGAGCATCGCGACGGCGAGCAACAGGATCTGCTGGCCAAGCGTCAGCTCGACATTGCAGGCCTGGGCGATGAACAGCGCGGCCAGCGTCATGTAGATGTTGGTGCCGTCGAGGTTGAAGCTGTAGCCGGTGGGCACGACAAGACCGACGATGGTCTTGGGGCAGCCCGCGCGCTCCATCTTCTCGATCAGCGAGGGCAGAGCGCTCTCCGAGGAAGATGTGCCCAGGACCAGCAGCAGCTCTGCCTTGAGGTAGCCGATCAGCGAGAAGATCGAGAAGCCGGCCATGCGCGCGACGGTGCCCAGAATGACGATCACGAACAGCGCAGAGGTGATGTAGAACAGCGCGACCAGACCGGCGAGGTTGGCGAGACTGCCCACGCCGTACTTGCCGATGGTGAAGGCCATCGCACCGAAGGCTCCGACGGGCGCCGCGCGCATGACGATCGAGACGAGCTTGAAGAACACAACCGAGACGTCCTCGAGGATGCCCAGCAGTTTGTCGCCGCGCTCGCCCATTCCCGCGAGCGAGACACCGAACAGGATCGCGACGACGAGCACCTGCAGGATGTTGCCCTCGGTCATCGAGGACAGGTAGGTCTCGGGGATCATGCCCAGCATGAAGCCGGTCAGCGTGCTCTCGTGCGCCTTCTCGGAATAGAGCGCGACCTTGGAGGCATCGAGCGTCGCCGGGTCGATGTTGAGCCCGGACCCCGGCTGCACGACGTTGGCGATGATCATGCCCACGATCAGGGCGAGCGTGGAGAAGAACAGGAAGTAGGCGAAGGCCTTGCCCGCCACGCGGCCGACCGATCGCAAGTCGCGCATCGAGGCGATGCCGGTGACGATGGTCAGGAAAATGACCGGAGCAATCACCATCTTGACCAGCTTGATGAAGGCATCGCCCAGCGGCTTGAGCGCCTCGCCGGTGGCGGGCGCGAAGTGACCGATGGCTACGCCGAGCGCGATCGCGACGAGAACCTGCGCATATAGATTGGCGTACCAGCGCCGGGGCTTTGCGGGATGCTCCATTTCCGGAGACGGCATATGCATGGGGTGAGCCTTCTTCCTCTCGAACCTTGTGGGAGGGTCTGCCTCCTCACGTCTTGTGAACAAGAAATGCCCAGACGCAGGCTGCGGACAAAGCAATTTCGCGACGAGTGCAAAAAGGCGGATTTACGTTGATTTAATCGAAACTGCGAAAATTCGCCGTGCCGAAAACTGCGCAACACGACACCCCTATGTGCCAAAATTTGCACAACGCCGACCAACGGCATAAAACCCGCCCATGATTCGCCGGGGAACACTTGCATGGATCGTGAGCGCGCTGCTGGTCGGCGCATTTGTCGCGTTTCTTGCCGGGCGGGTGACGCAGGCCCGCTTTACTCAGGCCCTGCGCGAAACCACCCTCGCCGATGCGCGTATTCGCCAGGCCCTGCTCGACAGCGAAGTGAACCGTTTCCGCCTCCTGCCGCTGGCGCTGGCTGACGACCGGGACGTGATCGCCGCACTCGCCGGCAAGTCCGGCGCGCGCGAGCGGCTCAACCGCAAGTTCGAGGCCATGGCTGCCGATGTCGGCACCTCGGCAATCTATCTGGTCAATTGCGACGGGCTTACTATTGCCGCGGACAACTGGAACCAGCCCACCAGCTTCGTTGGCGAGAACTACGGGTTCCGCCGCTATGTCCGCGATGCGCTTGACACCGGCAGCGGCAGCCAGTTCGCGCTGGGTACGGTCAGCCGTCGCCCCGGCCTCTACCTCGCCCGCCGCACGCAGCAGTGCGGCGTGGTCGTGGTCAAGCTGGAGTTCGACCGTCTCGAGACGCAGTGGCGACGCGCGGGCGGCGTGACTTTCGTCACCGCGCCTTCGGGCGTGATCCTCGCCACCAGCGAACCGACGTGGCGCTTCGCGGCAACCCGCGCTCTCCCGGCCAGCGAGCGCGAGGCGGTGATCCGCGATTCGGGAACCGGTTCGATCCACCCCTCCCCATTCCGCACGACCGGGCTGGACACGATCGAATTGCGCGGTGAAACCGACACCGCCCAACCCGACGGAAAGTGGCTTCTGGTCAGCTCGGGAGCCGATGCAGAGACAGGAAACTGGCGCTTGCATCTGGCCATGCCGTTCGGTCGTACGATCTCGGGTCCGGTGCGCCTTGCGCAAGTTGCGACCGGCCTCGCAGCGACGGGATTGGTCCTTGCACTGGGCTGGCTGGCCATGCGCAACCGCCGCCGCCGCGCGCGCACCTTGCAGCTGGAACGCGCGGTAGCGGAACGCACCCGTGCCTTGCGCCGCGAGATTGATGCACGCGGCGAACTGGAAGCACGCGCCGCGCAGCTACGCGAGGAACTGCGCCTCGCCAACCGCCTCGCCACGCTCGGGCAGGTTACCGCAAGCGTCGCGCACGAGACCTCCCAGCCGGTCGCCGCGATCCGGAATTACGCCCACGTGACCCGCGCCCTGATCGCGCGTGGCCTCGACGACGAGGCAACCGAGAACCTCACAACGATCGACCGGCTGGCCGAACGCATCGGCGTGGTCACCGCGCAACTGCGCGGCTTTGCCCGCAAGCGCTCGGGCGCGCTCACCGGAGTCTCGCTGGCGCGTGCCATCGAGGGCAGCGAACTGATGCTGCGCGAGCGGCTGAGCTCCATCGCAACCGACTTTCCCGAATTTGCGCCGGACCTCATGGTCCATGCAGACAAGGTCCGGCTCGAGCAGATCCTCGTCAATCTGTTGCAGAACGCAATCGAGGCTCTGGCTGAAACGGCCGCGCCGCGCATCACCTTGTCGCTCGATCCCGAGGCGCCGCCGGGCATGGTGGTACTGCTTATTGCCGACAACGGTCCCGGCATCGCGCCCGAGATCGCGGACAAGCTGTTCACGCCCTTCACCACCAGCCGCAGCGAGGGCCTCGGCCTCGGGCTGGTGATCGCGCAGGACATCGCCACCGAGTTCGGCGGCTCGCTCGAACACCGCCCCGCCGCCACCGGCACCATCTTCGCTCTCAGCCTCAAGATCGCATCATGACCCAGACCAGCCCTGAACCACGCCGCATTGCGCTCGTCGATGACGACAAGGACCTTCTGCGCTCGACCGCGCAGGTCCTGCGCCTCGCCGGATTCGAGGTGGAATGCTTTGACGGCGCACAGGGCGCGCTGGCAGCGATCGACGAGACGTGGCCCGGCATCGTCGTCACCGACGTGCGCATGCCACATATCTCGGGAATAGAGCTGTTTCGCCGCCTGCACGAACGCGATGGCGAATTGCCGGTCGTGCTGATCACCGGCCACGGTGACATCGACATGGCAGTCGACCTGCTCAAGGCCGGGGCCTGGGACTTCCTGAGCAAGCCGTTCGATCCCGATGCGCTCGTGGCGGCTGCGAACCGGGCGATGACCGCGCGCGGGCTGACGCTCGAGAACAGGCGGCTGCGCGCACTCGCCGAAAGCGAAGGCAACGAGACGCTCATCGGCGAGAGCCCCGCGATCCGCCGGTTGCGCGAGATGATCCCGGTGCTCGGCGGTGCAGGCATCGACGTCTTGATCGAGGGCGAGACCGGCACCGGCAAAGATCTGCTCGCAAGGCTCATTCACCGCGCCGGGCCGCGCGCGCGCCACCGCTTTCTCCCGCTCGCCTGCGCCGGGATGAGCGAGGCGCTGATCACACAGACCTTCGGGCCTGCCCCCAATCCCGCACTGCTTTCCGCAGACCGCGGCACGCTCTACCTCGACGACATCGACCGCGCCCCGTCGCTGCTGCAGGATCGCCTGCTGACCTTTGCCGAACAGCGCGTACTGCGCCAGGGCGACAACACCGTGCCGATTGACGTCCGGATCATCGCGACGAGCCAGCCCGGTGAAGATGGCGAAGCGCCGCGCATCGCGCCGCAACTGTTCTTCCGCCTCGCCGCGATGCGCCTCGCGATCCCCCCCTTGCGCGAACGGCGCGAGGACATCGCACCGCTCTTCGCCCGCTTCTGTGCCGATGCCGCCCAACGTTTCGCTCGCGAAATCCCCCCGGTCACTGCGGACGTGCGCACCATGCTCGACAACCATGCCTGGCCCGGCAACGTGCGCGAATTGCACAACTTCGCCGAACAGGTCGTGATGGGCCTCGCCGCTCCCGCTGCCGCGACAACGCCCGAAGCGCCGCAGGCCGGTCTGGTCGACCGCGTCGATGCCTATGAAAAGGATGCGATCATCACCGCGGTGATCGCTGCCGATGGCGAGATCGGCGCGGCCATCCGCGCGCTGCAGTTGCCGCGCAAGACCTTCTACTACAAGGTGCACAAGCACGGCATTGACCTGGCGGCACTTCGCCATGACCTCTCGTGAGCGCCCCCTCCGGTCAGCCCCCGTGCCGCCTGCGTGCCCCCGAATGTACAATTTGGTCACAAATTGTCGCATCGATGAGTGGTTCTCTTGCGCTGGCGTCTAATTCTCTGAATACGGCCAGTCTCGCCCAATCCAAGGTACCCGTTTTGCCTGTGCTCGCTTCCCGCCTTCCCCTGCCCCGCTCGAACCGTGTCCGCCTGGGCGCCCTGTTGCTCGCCTGTGCCACACTGCCCGCGTGCAGCGGCAGCGAGGACGATGCGGCCCGGGGACCGCGCGAAACCGAAGTCGGCTATATTGTCGCGAAGCCGAGCACCGTGCCGATCTCGGTCTCGCTGAGTGGACGCACCGTTGCCTTCGAAACCTCGCAGGTCCGCCCTCAGGTCGAGGGCGTGATCCGCAAGCGTCTGTTCACCGAAGGCGCCTACGTGAAGGCCGGGCAGACGCTCTACCAGATCGACCCCAGCATCTACCGTGCGCAGGTCAATCAGGCGAACGCCAACCTGGCCAGTGCGAGGGCCAGCGCCGCAGCCGCGAAGGCACGGGCCGAGCGGCTCAAGCCGCTTGCCGAGATGGAGGCGGTTGCCAAGCAGGACTATACCGATGCGCTCGCCGACGCGCGCGTTGCCGAAGCAAGCATCGCCCAGAACAAGGCGGCGCTCGAGACCGCGCAGGTCAACTTGCGCTTCACCACGGTTCCCGCTCCCATCTCCGGGCGCATCGGTCGCTCGCTGGTCACCGTCGGTGCGCTTGCCAGCGCCAGCCAGGCCGACCCGCTCGCGATCATCCAGCGTACAGACCCGATCTACGTCGACCTCAACCAGTCGGCAGCCGACCTCGTAGGTCTGCGCCGCCGCCTTGCGCGCGGCGGAGCCACGCCCGGCAGCACCGAAGTGACCCTGCACCTCGATGACGGCACCGAGTACGAGCAGCGTGGCACAGTCAAGTTCAGCGAGGTCACTGTCGACGAAGATACCGGCACGGTGACCCTGCGTGCACAGTTCCCCAATCCAGACGGACTGCTGCTGCCCGGCATGTTCGTAACCGCCAGCTTCGACCAGGCCCGCGCACCGGGCGCCTTCCTCGTGCCTCAGGCCGCGGTGCAGCGCGACTTCGACGGCAGCGCCTACCTCATGGTGGTGGGCAAGGACGGCAAGGCCGAGCGCCGCAAGGTGACCTCGGACCGCACGCTCGGGCCCAATTCGGTGGTCACCGCAGGCCTGAAGGACGGCGACAAGGTCATCACCGAGGGGCTGAACGGGCTGAAGCAGGACGCCGCGATCAAGCCGGTTCCGGCTGGAAGCGCCAGCCCGGCCGCTGGCGCCAAGGCTGCCAGCGCGAAGAAGGACGGCTGACCCTTCCATGTCACGCATCTTCATCGACCGGCCGATCTTCGCCTGGGTGCTTGCCATCGTGGTGATGCTTGCGGGCCTGGGAGCGCTGCTCAACCTGCCCAACGAGCAATATCCGGACATCGCCCCGACCCAGGTCAACATCTCTGCCACCTACACCGGCGCCTCTGCGGAGACGATCGAGAATTCGGTCACGCAGGTGATCGAGCAGAACCTCACCGGCATCGACGGGCTTCTGTACTTCAGTTCGCAGTCCTCGAACCAGGGTCGTGCCTCTATCAGCGCGATCTTCGACAAGGGTACCGATCCCGACATCGCGCAGGTCCAGGTCCAGAACAAGGTCCAGTCCGCCCTCTCGCGCCTGCCGCAATCGGTGCAGGCGCGCGGCGTCACGGTGACCAAGTCCAATCCTGACCAGCTGATCCTCGTCACCGTCTACGACGAGACCGACACACGTTCGAACCAGGACGTTTCGGACTATCTCGCCTCGAACATCCAGGACCCGCTCTCGCGCATCGAGGGGGTCGGTGAAGTCAACGTCTTCGGCGCGCCGCACGCGATGCGCATCTGGCTCGACCCGCGCAAGCTCGCCGCGGTCAAGCTCATGCCCAGCGACGTGACTTCCGCGATCACCGCGCAGAACACCGAGGTTGCGGCGGGCGAGATCGGTGGGCTTCCAGCCCCCGAAGAGCAGGCCATCGACGCCATCGTCACTGCCGGTTCGCGTCTCCAGACCGCCGAGCAGTTCCGCGCCATCGTCCTCAAGACGAATGCCGACGGCTCGAGCGTGACCATCGGCGACGTCGCCCGGGTCGAGATCGGCGCCGAGAACTACAGTTCGAGCATGCGCTACAACGCCCATCCCGGCGCAGGCATGTCGATTTCGCTCTCGCCGGGCGCCGACGCGCTGGCGACCGCGCTCGCGGTCAAGGCCAAGATGGCCGAGCTTGCGCCAAGCCTGCCCGACGGGCTCGAATTCACGTACGGACGCGACAGCACCAAGTTCATCGAACTCTCGGTCGAGGAAGTCGAGAAGGCGCTGTTCGAGGCCATCGTGCTGGTCGTCATCGTCATGTTCGTGTTCCTGCAAAGCTGGCGCGCCACGCTGATCCCGGCCATCGCGGTGCCGGTCGTGCTGCTCGGCACCTTCGGAGTGTTCTACCTCGTCGGATTCTCGATCAACACGCTGACCCTGTTCGGACTGGTTCTCGCCATCGGCCTGCTCGTCGACGACGCGATCGTCGTGGTCGAGAACGTGGAACGCCTGCTCGAGGAAAACCCGGGCATGAGCGCGCGCGACGCGACGATCGAGTCGATGAAGGAAATCCAGATCGCGCTCATCGCGATCGCGCTCGTGCTATGTGCGGTGTTCCTGCCGATGGCCTTCTTCGGCGGCTCGACCGGGGTCATCTACCGCCAGTTCTCGCTGACCATCGTCGCGGCCATGGTGCTCTCGGTGCTCGTCGCGCTGGTGCTCAGCCCGGCGCTGTGCGCATCGCTGCTCAAGACCCGTTCGGGCGGCGAGAAGCCCAACTGGATCGAGCGCCACCTGCCCTGGCTGGCGCGCGGCTGGCACTGGTTCCACACCCGCTTCAACGCCGGTTTCGAGCGCATGAGCAACGCCTATGGCCGACAGGTCGAGACCGTCGTCGCGCACAAGTGGCGCTGGCTGGGGCTCTTCGCGATCACCTGCATCGGCACCTGGCTGCTGTTCAACCGCCTGCCCACCGGCTTTCTTCCGAACGAGGACCAGGGCGACGTGATGGTACAGTGGCGCCTGCCCGCGGGCACGCCGCGTACCGAGACCGAAAAGATTCAGCGCGAGGTCGAACGCTACTTCCTCACCAACGAGAAGGAAAACGTCGACGGCATCTTCACCATCGCCGGTGGCGGTCGCGGTGCTTCGGGCCAGAACACCGGCTCGGGCTTCGTCCGGCTCAGCGACTGGAGCAAGCGCACCCGCGACGACCAGAGCGCCGACGCCATCGTCGAGCGTGCGAGCGCCGAATTCCGCAAGTTCCGCAATGCCCAGGTCTTCGTGCTGGTCCCCGGCGCAATCCGCGGGCTGGGTTCGTCCTCGGGCTTCACCATGGAGCTGCAAAACCGCACCGGCATGCCGCGCCAGCAGTTCACCACCGTGCGCGACCGCCTGCTTGCCAAGGCCATGGCCGACGAGCGCCTTGCCTCGGTGCGCCTTTCCGACCTGCCCGACGTCTCGACGCTCAAGGTCGATACCAATACCCGCGCGCTGACGGCCTATGGCATCACGCCTGCCAATGCCAATGCCACCCTGCAGACCGCCTGGGGCGGCACTTACGTCAACGACTTCATCGACAAGGGCCGCGTCAAGCGGGTCTACGTGCAGGGCGATGCGCCGTTCCGCTCGCGCCCCGAGGACCTCGCACAATGGTACGTGCGCGGTAGCGGCGACCAGATGGTGCCCTTCTCGGCCTTTGCCTCGACCAGCTGGTCGACCGCACCCAGCACGACCTCGCGTTTCAACGGCCTCATGGCCTACGAGTTCTCGGGTACGCCCGCGCCGGGCGTCAGCTCGGGCACGGCGATGGACGTGATGGAAGAACTCGCCGGCCAGGTCGAGGGGGTCAGTGTCGCCTGGGCCGGCTCATCCTACCAGGAGCGCATATCCTCGGGCCAGGCTCCGTTGCTCTATGCGCTTTCGCTGCTCGTCGTGTTCCTGTGCCTCGCTGCGCTCTACGAGAGCTGGACCATCCCGATCGCGGTCATCCTGATCATCCCGGTCGGCCTGCTCGGCGCGATCGCCGCAGTTTCGCTGCGCGAACTTGAAAACGACGTTTACCTGCAGATCGGCCTGCTCACCACGATGGGCCTCGCCGCCAAGAACGCGATTCTCATGATCGAGTTTGCCGAACAGGCGGAGAAGCAAGGCATGCGCGTGATCGAGGCCGCGGTCGAGGCAGCCCGCATCCGTCTGCGCCCGATCCTGATGACCAGCTTCGCCTTCATCTTCGGCGTTCTGCCGTTGGCAACCGCGAGCGGTGCCGGCGCCAACAGCCGCATCGCCATCGGCACTGCGGTGGTCGGCGGCATGCTGACTGCGACAGTGCTGGCGATCTTCTTCATTCCGCTGTTCTTCGTGCTCGTGCGCCGCGGCGTACGCGACGGCCTCGCTGCGGCACGCGGTTATCTCGACGAACGCAAGCGCAACAAGGGCAAGCCCGAGAACGCAGGAGAAGGCGCATGACCACGCAGATCATGACCTCGCCCCGCTCCATGCAGCGACGCATCGCCCGACTGCTGGGCAGCGCCCTTCCCGCGCTCGCGCTCGGTGCCTGTTCGATGGCGCCCGAGTACGTGCGGCCCGAGATGCCCGCGCCGCAGACCTGGCCAGTCGGCGATGCCTATCTCGCGCGCAGCGAAGCCGGACTGCCGATCGTATCCTATTCCCAGATCTTCACTGACGCCCGGCTCCAGTCCCTGATCGAACAGGCGCTCGCCAACAACCGAGACCTGCGCCAGGCCGCGGCCAATCTCGCTGCCGCGCGCGCGCAGGTGACGGTGACGCGCTCGAGCCAGTTCCCCGAGGTCGGTCTCACCAGTTCGGCGACCGACCGCGAGACCGGCGGTGGCTTTGGCCTCAACGGCATGTCCTATGCCCTGAGTGGCGGCATCTCGAGCTACGAGCTGGACCTGTTCGGGCGCCTTGCCAGTGCAACCGATGCCCAGCGCAACACGGCCCTCTCGACCGAGGCTGCCGCGCGTACGGTGCGGCTAGGTCTCGTTGCCGACATTGCGCAGACCTGGGCCGTCCACGCCGCCGACGCCGAACTCCTGCGCATCGCGCAAGCCACTGTCATCAGCGCGCAGGACAGCGTCAGGCTGAGCGAGGCCCGCCTTTCGGGCGGCATCGCCCCGCGCACCGAACTGCGCCAGGCGCAGCAAGTGCTGGAGACCGCACGCGGCGATGTCGCCGCGCAAAAGGCCGCTCTGGCGCAGGACGTCAACGCAATGCGCCTGCTCGTCGGCGCGGACTTCGATCGGGCGCTGCTACCCGAAGACATCGACACTGTGATCGACAGTTTGGGTACCGTACCCGCTGGCATGGACACGAGCGTCCTGCTGCGCCGGCCCGACGTGGTCGAGGCGGAATATGCCCTGCGCGCAGCCAATGCCAATATCGGCGTCGCGCGGGCGCAGCTCTTCCCGACGATCTCGCTTTCGGCGCTGGTCGGCTTCGCCTCGACCTCTCTTTCCGCCCTGTTCGATAGTGCCTCGCGTACCACCACGTTGGGAGCCAGCGGCGACTGGTCGATCTTCAACGCCGGCGGCACCCGCGCCGGTGTCACCGTTGCCCGGGCGCAGCAAGAGGCTGCTCTCGCGGTCTACGAGAAGGCCGTGCAGAACGCCTTTGCCGAAACCGCGGACGCGCTTGCCGACCAGGGCACGCTGGGCGAGAGACTGCGCGCGGCGAGCGCCTTCACCGAAGCCTCGCGCGACAACGCCACGCTTACCGAGGCTACCTATCGTCGCGGCATTGCCAGCTCGCTCGACAATCTCGATGCCCAGCGCTCGCTCTATACGGCGCGCATCGCCGAGATCGCGGTGCGCCTGGCCGTCGCAGGGAACAGGGTAACGCTCTATCGCGTACTGGGTGGCGACCAGGCCAGTGCGCCGGAAGCATCCTAGGCACATACGGGGGCGTTGAGCGGGCCTGTCCTGCCGGTCATCGCAAAGCCGCCCTTCCCGCCTTGACCATCGGGCCTTGCCCGCTGATCCCCGGAGTGCCGTGTCGTCTGCGTGGCGCGCCGGGCGACGAGACCCATTCGAGCCGCTGCGACGGCAATGACAAGGAACTGCGCTTGCGCGACAACGCCACTCCCGAAGCATGCCCCACCCCAGGCAATTTGCGCGGCAGCGATCCGGTGCGCCGCCAGATCACCATTCGCCTCACCGTGCTGGCACGCTCCCTGCGCAACGGCTTCGACCGCAGGGTCGGCGATATCGGGGTCACGCGCTCACAGTGGACGATGATTGCGGCGATTGCGCGCAATCCAGGCGCGAGCCAGCGCACCATCGCCGAAATCCTCGAGATTTCGGAAGCCTCTGCCGGGAGACTGATCGACAAGCTGTGCGCGGAAGGTCTGCTCGAGAGGCGCGAACGCGAGGACGACCGCCGTGCGCGCGCGGTCTGCGTGACCGGCGCCGCAGCCCCGCTGCTTGACCAGCTCGGCGAGATCGCCAGCCAGGGAGAGGAGCGCGTTTTCCGGGGTTTCAGCGAGGCTGAACTGGAACAATTGCGCGATTTTCTCGAGCGCATGTACGAGAACGCTGGCCGGGACTGACTCCCGACCGGCGCTATCAATCGACGATGGCTCGCCCCGGAGGGCGAGAGCCGCTCAGCCCAGCGCGCGAACCTTCTCGAGCACCATCTCTGCATGCTCCTTCCGGCAGATCAGCAGGTCAGGCATGTAGACGTCGCTCTGGTTGTAAACCAGCGGACTGCCGTCGATGCGCGAGGCATGAAGCCCCCAGCCCAGAGCGACGGCGGCCGGTGCCATGCTATCCCATTCGTACTGCCCGCCCGAGTGCAGGTAGATGTCGGCCTGCCCGAGCAGGATCGACATCGCCTTGGCACCCGCCGAACCCATCGGCACCAGCTCGGCCCCGATCGCTTCGGCGACCGCAGTTGCTTCGGCGGCGGGCCGGGTACGGCTCACCACCATGCGCAGGGTCTGTGGCGCTGCTGGCACTTCGCCCGGCTGGTCCGAGCGCAGGACCTTGCCCGCCCCCGGCAGAGCGACAGCACCGAGTGCGGGCTCGCCCTTGACCGCCATGCCGACATGGACCGCCCAGTCGGCGCGTTCCTCGCCGTATTCACGGGTCCCGTCGACAGGATCGACGATCCACACCCGCTCCTTGGCAAGCCGCTCGGCGTTGTCCTTCTCCTCTTCGGAGAGCAGCCCGTCCTCTGCGCGATGCGCCTTGAGAGCGTGGACAAGGAACTGGTTGGCGGTCTGGTCGCCCGCCTTGCCCAGCGCCTTGCCCTCGAACACACCCGAGGCGCGGACCTCGAGCAGGATGCGGCCCGCCACTTCGGCGAGATGGGCGGCGAGATCGCCGTCGGTCATCGTCATCTCAGGCATCTCCCAGCAAGGTGTCGACGATGAGGTCAGCAGCCTCCTCTGGCGACATGGTGGTCGTGTCGATGCGGATTTCGGGGCTACGCGGCGCCTCGTAGGGGCTGTCGATCCCGGTGAAGTTCTTGAGCTTGCCCTCGCGCGCCTTCTTGTAGAGCCCCTTCACGTCACGCGCTTCCGCGACCTTGAGCGGGGTGTCGATGAAGACCTCGAAGAACTCGCCTTCCGGCATCATCGAGCGCACCATCTCGCGATCCGCCTGGAAGGGCGAGATGAAGGCGGTGATCACGATGAGGCCTGCGTCGGTCATGAGCTTGGAGACCTCGCCCACGCGGCGGATGTTCTCGATGCGGTCGGCCTCGGTGAAGCCCAGGTCCTTGTTGAGACCGTGGCGCACGTTGTCGCCGTCGAGCAAGAAAGTGTGACGGTTCATCCGGTGCAGCTTCTTCTCGACCATGTTGGCGATGGTCGACTTGCCCGAGCCGGAAAGCCCGGTGAACCACAAGAGGGCCGGGACCTGGTTCTTGAGCGCGGAGTGCTGGCGCCGACCGATGTCGACCGCCTGCCAGTGCACATTCTGCGAACGGCGCAGGCTGAAGTTGATCATACCTGCGGCAACCGTGGCATTGGTCATCTTGTCGATCAGGATGAACCCGCCCAGCTGCCGGTTCTCGGCGTAGGGCTCGAAAACGATCTGCTTGTCGGTCGTCAGCTCGGCCACACCGATGGCATTGAGCTCGAGCGTCTTGGCCGCGAGCTTCTCCATGGTGTTGACGTTGACCTCGTACTTGGGCTCCGCAACGGTCGCCGAGACCATCTGCGTGCCCAGCTTCAGCCAGTAGGCGCGCCCGGGCACCATCGCCTCGTCGGCCAGCCACACGAAGGTGGATTCGAACTGGTCCGCAGTCTGCGGCGGGCTGTCAGCCACCGAGATCACCGAGCCGCGCGAGCAGTCGATCTCGTCTTCGAAGCAGATCGTGACCGACTGGCCCGCAACCGCCTCGTCGAGATCGCCATCGAAAGTGACGATCTTGGAAACGGTGCTGGTCTTGCCCGAAGGCAGGACGCGGATTTTCTCGCCCGGCTTGACCGAACCGGTCGCGATCTGGCCCGAGAAACCGCGGAAGTCGAGGTTGGGGCGGTTGACCCACTGCACCGGCATGCGGAACGGCTTGTCGGCGTCGACAGAGCTGAGGACCTCGACGTTCTCGAGATGCTCGACCAGCGGCACGCCGGCGTAGGCATCGCCCTTGTACCAAGGCGTGTTTTCCGAGAGCGAGGTGATGTTGTCGCCCTTGAAGCCCGAGATCGGCATCGCGGTGAAGCTCTCGATCCCGATCGAGGCGGCGAACTCGGAATAGTCGGCCACGATCTTGTCGAAGACTTCCTGGCTGTAATCGACGAGGTCCATCTTGTTCACGGCAAGAACGATGTTCTTGATGCCGATCAGATGGCACAGGTAACTGTGGCGGCGCGTCTGCACCAGCACGCCCTTGCGCGCGTCGATCAGGATCACCGCAAGGTCCGCGCTTGAGGCGCCGGTGACCATGTTGCGGGTATACTGCTCGTGCCCCGGGCAGTCGGCGACGATGAACTTGCGCTTCTCGGTGTTGAAGAAGCGGTAGGCGACGTCGATGGTGATCCCCTGCTCGCGCTCGGCGGCAAGGCCGTCGACGAGGAGCGCAAAGTCGATGTCCTGCCCTTGCGTGCCGACCTTCTTGGAATCGTTGGCGAGCGCGTCGAGCTGGTCCTCGAAGATCATCTTCGAATCGTAGAGCAGGCGCCCGATCAGCGTCGACTTGCCATCGTCCACGCTGCCGCAGGTGATGAAGCGCAGCATCGTCTTGTGCTCGTGCTGGCTCAGGTACTCGTCGATGTCCTCCGCGATGAGGGTGTCGACGACGTACTTCGGATCGGTGTTTTCGATGTCGGCCATCTCAGAAGTACCCCTGCTGCTTCTTCACTTCCATGCCGGCACCGCCAGCGTCCTTGTCGATCACGCGGCCCTGCCGCTCGCTGGTCGTCGTCAGCAGTGTTTCCTGGATGACGTCGGTCAGCGTCGCCGCCTCGCTCTCGACCGCCCCCGTCAGCGGGAAGCAGCCGAGCGTGCGGAAGCGGATCGACTTTTCGGTGATCTCGGGCATGTAGCCCAGAACCTTTTCCAGGCGCTCGGGATCGTCGGCCATGAACAGGCCTCCTTCCCACTCGAAAGTCGGGCGCTTCTCGGCGAAGTAGAGCGGGACGATGGGGATGTTCTCGAGGCGGATGTACTGCCACACGTCGAGCTCGGTCCAGTTCGAGATCGGGAAGACGCGGATAGATTCACCACGCGCCTTCTTGGCGTTGTAGAGGTTCCACAGCTCGGGGCGCTGGTTCTTCGGATCCCAGCCATGCGAGGAAGTGCGGAACGAGAAAATGCGCTCCTTGGCGCGGCTCTTTTCCTCGTCGCGGCGGGCCCCACCGAACGCGGCGTCGAAACCGTACTTGTCGAGCGCCTGCTTCAGCCCCTCGGTCTTCCACATGTCGGTGTGGAGCGAGCCATGGTCGAACGGGTTGATGCCCTTCTCCTTGGCCTCCGGGTTGTTGTAGACGAGCAGCTCCATGCCCGACATCTCGGCCATCTTGTCGCGCAGGTCGTACATCGCCTTGAACTTCCAGGTCGTGTCGACGTGGAGCAGCGGGAACGGCGGCGGTGCGGGATAGAACGCCTTGCGCGCAAGGTGCAGCATGACCGCGCTGTCCTTGCCGACCGAATAGAGCATGACCGGCTTGTCCGCCTCGGCGGCGACTTCGCGGATGATGTGGATGCTCTCGGCTTCCAGTCTCTCGAGATGGGTCAGTGTCTTCATCGGGCTCTCTTTTCTGTGCGTACCGCGCCGTGACTTGTCCTGCCGAGGGTGATTACAGAGATGACACAGCCACGAACCTCCCATATGGGAGGGCATGGCCCTCACGAGCAGAGACGAAACCGACCTGATCCTGCCGCTGCTGCGCGGTATCGACGAGAATCCGGCGTTCTCGACTTTCCTGGGCCGGTTGAAACGTCGCCTCGGCGTCGACTTCGCGGCTCTGCATCTGCGCAGCGGCGAGGCAACGTCCGCACGGTATCGCACCTGCGATGCACCGGGCAATGTCACCCCCGCGCTCACGCGCGGCGACCGGGCAAGCCCCATCACCGCCCTGTTCGAGCGCGACCGCCCGCATCTCGAGGCGCTGCGCCCGGGCCGAGTTTACTCCCTCGCAGAACTCGTCGAGCACGATCCGGTGGCCCGGGTCGAGCGCAGGCGCGCCATGGCGGCGCTGGGCCTTCAGGATGAACGCGTCGTACGACTCGCGCTGCGTAGCCGTGATGCCGGTGGAGGACAGGCGCGAGAAGAACCGGCAGCATGGCTGGCCATCGCCCGCAAGACCCAGCGCTGCTCAGCAAGCGAAGGTGCGCTGCTTTCCAACCTCGCGCCCTACCTAGCCGAAGCACTCGACCTTCGAACTGAACTCAGCCGCGATCGCGCAGACGCCAGGATCGCCCGGCAAGCCCTTTGGCGCAGCCGGCGTGGCTGGATGATGTTCGACCGCGAAGCTCGCTTGGTCGATATTGACCCGGCGACTGCGCAATACTGGGAGGAACACCTTGGCGCGCGCCCCAGGCTCGGCGAACGACTACTCAACCTGCCCCTTGCCACGGAGCGCAATCTCGCTGCACTGGCCCAGGCCATGCCCTCGGACCGCACGCAGAGCCATGCCCTGTTACTGAGCGAGGACCCGCATATAGAGGCACTGCTTGTTCCTCGTGGCTTCGCGAACGATTTTGGCGAGGCGGCTGAACCCGCGCAGGAAACTGCAGGCCTTGCGGTTGACGAAACGCGCGGGGCGCTACTGGCCTTGCTACCCCTGCCCGCCCCGCCCTCGCCGCAGGCGGCCTCAAGGCTATGCGAAGTCCATGGGCTGCCGCTACGCGAAGCGCAGCTAGCCCTCGCTCTCGCGGAAGGCGCCTCTATCGCCGAGGGCGCGCAGGCACTTGGCCTCAGCCTCGAAACCGCGCGCAATTACTCAAAGCGCATATATGCAAGGCTGGGTGTCAGCGGGCAGACCCAGCTGGTGAAGCGTATCCATGAAGGCACGGCGCTCATGCGCTGAGCCGTTCAGGAACAAGCTCCCACGCCCCGGATGCCCTCACTAGCACAGAACGCGCCCGCCGGATGGGCCGGACGATTGCCGCGCAGGTCAGGCCTGCGCGGAAGCTGAGGGCATGGCAGCCTCGATGGCCTTGGTGAAAGTGGCGATTGCGAGCGCTTCGTCGCCGCCCCACACCGCACCCGAAACAGCGATGAAGTCAGCCCCCGCAGCGACCAGTGGCCCGCAGTTGTCCGGGGTGATGCCGCCGATGGCGACACAGGGGATCTCGAAGATACCCTGCCACCACTCGAGCAGATCGACGCCTGCCACGTGCTTGGTCTCCTTCGTAGTGCTCGGGAAATAGGCCCCGAAAGCGACGTAGTCGGCACCAGCCTCGCCCGCCTCCATGGCAAGATGACGGCTGTCGTGGCAGGTCACGCCGATCTGCGCATCCTTGCCCAGTGCATCGCGCGCTTCCTCGACAGCACCGTCGTCCTGACCGAGGTGCACCCCATCCGCGCCGATGCGCTTGGCAAGACTGATCGAGTCGTTGACGATGAAGGCCACGCCGCGCTCGGCGCAGATCGCCTGCAGTGGCTCTGCAAGACGCGCGGCCTCGTGCTGGTCCACATCCTTGACCCGGAACTGGAAGGCCGCGACCGGTCCGGCATCGAGCGCCCGTGCCAGGCGCTGCGGGAAGTCGCCACCAACCTCCAGCGGGGAGATGAGGTACAGGGCGGTGGGCTCGCGTTCGATGTCAGTATCGCTCATGCCCAGCGCTCTAGCCCGGCTCGCGACGAACGCCAAGCCCGTGCCGACGGGAACAGGCCCGCCGCTCGCGCATTCGGCGAGAGTTCATCGAGCGGGACTAGATTGCGCGCCATGACGGGACGAGATCGGGAAGAGGCGCTGCCGATGCAGGCGACAGAATCGAAGGCACATCGCAAGACACGAAGGGGAACGCCGCCGGCCTTGCCGCTCGTCCTGCTCGCCATTGGCCTTGCCGGCTGCCGTATCATTCCGGAGAACCCCGGCGCTGCGCCACCCCCGCCGCCCGTGCAGTACCCGCCCGAAATCCCGACGAAAACGCAGCGCGCTCCTGCGCGGCCTGTTCAGACGACTCCAGGCGAGCAGCAGGAACCGACCGGACTCCTGCCCGAAGCAGGTGCGCCATCCAGGCCCTCGGCCCCACTGCCCTCGCCCGTCACCGGCGAGCTGCCGCCCAAGGCCAGCCCGGCAGCTCCCTATTCGGGTCCTCCGCTCGCCTATACGCGCATCGGCG